>NZ_CP101134.1:3672776-3978840 GCF_024296865.1 Sphingobacterium sp. LZ7M1
GATTCTTCGGCTCCATTTTTAATGGTTGCCAATAACTTTCCAGATTTTAGGTCCACGGCACTTACCGAATTCGTTCTTGTATTTGTGGTATAGGCGATCTGGGTTTTATTATTGATTCCAATTCCGAATGGAGGGTTTTCTTTAAGACTGATGCTATCCACAATAGCCAAATCTTTGGGGTTAATTTTATAGATTGCACCGCCTGGATTAGCTCTAGAACCAGCTGAAGTCACGTAGATATGTCCATCGTTTGTATTGATTACCGCTTCATAAACGCCTGTTCCAGCATGAGAAGATTTCACTACCTGTTGGCCGAAAGCCAAAGTACCACAAAAGAATAACCCTGTACTGAGGAATAGAGCTTTTGAAATGATTGAGCACTTGTGATTGAAGTTAATTGTGTTCATAGTTACTTATTTATATATATGGAGTTAATTCTTGATTTCCAGTGCAGGTAAAATTCTTCGAAAGCTTTTTGCCAATAATAGGCTCCATGTTTACCTTCAGGATTGATATTGAGTGTTAATTTTCCAGGAAAAATATCTTTTATCCAGTTGAAATAGCAATCTAGGTCAATTTTCATATTATTATGGGAGTCCATCATCCGAAAGCGCCTTTCCCGATCACCCATATAGAAATAGATTTCTTGGTCAGATCGATCTGTTCCTTTTTTCAGCAAGCTTTCAGAATAGCTGTATAGATTTGACTCGTCCATCCAGATAGATGGGGAAAAAACAGCGGTAGTACCGAACACTCCAGGATATTTCAGCCCGGCATACAGCGTTAACAGGCCTGCTATGGAACTACCGACCATGGCGGTATTCCAAGGGTCGGAAAGAGTCCTATAATTGCTGTCCACAAATGGTTTTAAGGTATGGACAATATCTTCGAGGTACAGCCATCCCAAAGGATTCTTAGTCCCCTGAACGGGATGCACAAGGTATTCTTGTTGTCTTAACTCATAATTCTTTGCATGATCTATGGCGACTACGATTGTAGATGGATCAATTTCATCCAGGAATTCATCCACCATCCATTCTACAGGTCCTGATCGACCAATCGATCGAGCTTCATCGAAAAGATGCTGCCCATCATGCATATAAATGGTTGGATAATGCTTGTCAGTATGAAAATAATCTTTGGGTAAGTAGATCATAACCTTTCGATATACATTCAAATCTGGAAAATAGAAATGTTCATCCAGGGTATGCACCTGTTTACTCGCAGTTGATTTGGGGAAAAGGTCCCGCCAAGATTCTATCTCTAAATTGATTTCTGAGTCTCTTTGTACCTTGAATACTTGAGGCGATTTCAGTTTGCCGTTTTGTGTAGCTTCGAGTGTTTGCCAATTGCCACGAGTTATTTTCAGTTCAAGTTCTCCGCTTGGTACTTCGGGCAGCAGGTATTGGACAGACTGCCCCTTTTCAGGGATTGTTCCTACCAATAAATGATCGGTATCCCAATTATTGAAAGTTCCAGCAAGGAACAATGGATCACCAACAAATTGGTCGCAATTGTTCAGAATGTTTACTGTTATCTCAATGATTTTTTTGGGCATAGTTAAATGTTTGCATTTAGCATTTTGACTTGGAGCTAAATTAGATAGATTCTAAATAAATGACAAACTTTATTTAAACTAATTATAAATAAGCCTATATTTACCAGCAAATCAACGCTATTTAGGAGAAAGGATGAGTTTAATTAAGGATACGATTTTAGTTTTACTAACTATTTTTAGTCACAATTTAGTTTTTGCCCAACAGGGCAGTTCGATTCAAATCGATGTTGTAGATGATCAAACTAAGGAAAAAATTGATGGAGCAAGCATACATTTTGCAGAATATGCGGGGAGTACAGATAAAACTGGTTCCTATTACCTGGAGTCCATAAAATCTGGGCAATACACTATTGAGGTAAAAGCTATTGGTTATATCCCCTACCAGGGATCATTTACTAAGAACAGTTTTGAAGAGTTGCATTTAGTGTTTTCCCTACAGCAGGAGGTAGCTCAAATTGAAGGGGTGACCATCATTGGGAATTCAGAAAACAAAAAAATCAAGCAAGCGGCAATCCGCAATATATTTATCGATACACGGGCTGTATCCAGCCAAGCTTTATCATTGAGCGACCTGATGAACCGCAGTACGGGAATCAGGGTGAGACAGAATGGAGGCTTAGGAAGCCGCCCAGAGGTATCCGTAAATGGTTTTCAGGGCAAGGCAATCAAATACTTTAAGGATGGAATCCCTTTGGATTACCTAGGTGATGGCTACAACCTATCTTCTCTACCTATTGAAATGCTGGACCATGTAGAAATATATAAGGGCGTTTTGCCTGTTTCATTAGGCTCAGATGCATTAGGTGGGGCTGTAAACTTGGTCACTAATAAAAATCAGGGAAAACATGCCAAAGTCTATTATGAACTGGGCTCTTTTAATACGCATAGACTTGGATTGATGGCTTCCAATCTTTCAAAGAATGAAAAATGGAGTTATGGTGGTGAGTTTTTCTATAATTATTCTGCCAATGATTACGATGCCTTGGTCGATGTCGTAAATCCAGAGACCAAAAACAAGGAACCGCAGAGACTTCCCCTATTTCATAATGCATATAGACATTATCTGGGTGAGCTGTTTGTGGGCATGCGGAACCGATCATGGGCAGATGAACTAAAGTTCAGCTTAACGGGATTCAATCTGTATAAGGAACAACAACATCCTGCCTTAATGACCGATGCTTATGGTGCTTTGCACTCTACCCAAGCAACCCTTGCCCCTTCGATACGGTATAAAGCAAACTTCCTGGATAACAAATTGCGTATTGATCAATTCAATTCCTACAATATCCTGCAGACACAACGGATTGATACGTTAAGGGGTAATTATGATTGGTTCGGCAATTTTAAGCCCGGTGCCAATATAGGGGAAAGCCGACTTCCCTCCCAGTCCAAGATTGACGAGAAGCAATGGGTCAATAGGACGAATTTGAGCTATTTAGTTAGTCCGAATAGCAAGGTTGAATTAAACTATGTATTCAGTTCGGCCAACCGATCTGGAAAGGACCCACTTGGCGTAAAACTTGAAGGTTCGGACATCGATGTCCTGAGTTTGGCATCAACTTACCAGAAACATGTTTTTGGGCTATCCTATGAGCAATCGTTACTCCAAGACCGTTTGACTAATCAGCTGATGGGAAAATACTATGTCTACAAAGCGAACGGATATCAGAACACCTGGTTTTCCGTAGATATCAAGGAAAAAGACAAGAGAAACACTTCTGGAGATTATTGGGGGATCACTGAAGCTATAAAATATCAGTTTTCTGAAAACAATTTCTTGAGGGCATCCGCAGAATATACCTATAGACTGCCGGAACGGGAGGAACTCTTTGGAAACAACATCTTTATCGTCCCTAATTTTGAATTGAACCCTGAACAGAGTTTAAATTTCAACCTTGGTCTCCATACCCAGCTCTTGAAGCCTTTGAAAGTTGAACTGAACAGTTTCTATAGAAATACAAAGGGATTGATTTTGTTGGTCCCTATTCAAGCACCGAATGCACAGTATCAAAACCAAGAGAATGTCCGTGGTTATGGAGTTGATCTAGACATGAAGTACCAAATCAGTGAGCAATATCAATTGTCGGGGAATGCGACATGGCAGGACTTGAGATTATTTGGTATCCAAAACGCACAGGATTCGTGGAAAAACAAGGCTCGGCTTCGTAATACGCCATATTTCTTTGCCAACCTTGCTGCGTCCGCAAAATACCATGATCTATTTCAGCGAGAGAACGAACTTCAGGTCTATTTGAACTACAATTTCATGCGTGAGTTCTATCTCGAAACCATCCCTAAAGAGGTTGAGCCTGGAGGATTCTTAGGATTATCAGGCAGTGCGGATCTAAGTTCAAATCTTATTATACCGAACCAGCACCTATTAAATGCAGGTTTTACCTTTCAATTCCAAAAAAATAAAATGGCCATCGGCGCAGAAGCCAGGAACCTGTTAAACCGGGATATATATGACTATTATCGGGTGCAGCGACCGGGCAGGAGCTTTCATTTAAAACTTAGTTATCAAATATAAAAACACAAAAATTAAAGGTTATGAAAATCAATAGATTCAAAGCATCCATTTTGTTTATGTTCAGTATAGGCGTTTTTGCCAGTTGCAGTGACGACAATGGAGGACCAACACCAGTTGAACCAGATGGAAAAGACAAGTTTGTGCTAATTACCATGAGTGAGAACAACCTTCAGAAGCCTGGCTTTGCAACCGCATTTGATGCATTACCATCGGGTAATGTGGTCAACAACGGAAGCAATAGCTTTCAAGGGATGGGTTTTGGTGGTTGGCGGCCACATGGCAATCAACTCCTGAAAATGTTCAATAGTAAGACCAATGAGCTTGGTATTGATCAGTTATTGGTTGATGGGAACGGAAAAATCAGTGCTGGCAAATTCATTGCAGCAGATAATAACAGTAATGGTTCTGGAAATTTCGTTATCCATGATGAGAATAAGGGTTACTATTGGGATGGAGCATCGCCCCTGAAAATCCAGACCTTTAATCCGACCAACATGACAAGGACTGGAGAATTGGATTTTGCATCCGTAGTCAATGAAAGAGGTCAAAACGTTCCTGAAATATTGTTTAGATCTATTGGACAGAAATTTTTGGCCATTAAAGCTGGCAAACTTTATGCAAACATCAGTTATGCAAAGACGAACGGTCCACAAAAAGGCTTTTTCGATGATTATTTTCCAGATGTATATATTGCGGTTATCGATATTGCGACCGGAAAGTATGAGAAAACCATAAAAATTGAGGATACGGGATCTATTGCCTACATCAATGATAATAATATGTATGACTTTGATTCCAATGGGGACCTCTATATCGTAACACAAGGGAGGAGCGCCGTTGGCGGAAAATCTAAGATTGTGCGTATCAAGGCTAATGAAACAGACATAGATAAAACCTGGAGCCTAAATATGGATGAAATCCAGCAAGGCGGAAAGTTCGTTTCCGTATTTGCGAAGGAAGGGAAGATCATTACGGTGATTCCCAATACGAAGTTGACTGGAGGACCTTCAGGCAACATCAATTTTGAAAACGTTTGGGAATTTTACCAGATTGATATTGCCAGTAAACAAAGGACGAAGATCAGTGGAATTCCAGCTGTTACAAATCCTGGAGCAGCATTCTGCGCGATTGATCTGGACGGAAAAACATTATTGAGGGTGAATACCAAAGACGGAAGTCAGAACGGATACTATGAATTGACGGGTACATCTGCGAAAGCCTTGTTCAATGTTACTGCTGGGGGTTCTGTATCTGGACTTTACAAGATTGTAGCAGGACAGTAAGGTTTTGAAAAACTGACAATAAAAGGCAGAAATAAATAACAAAAAAGGGGTATGCAGGATGATTTGAAAAAAATAAAAATTAAATATGCATATCCCTTTTGCTTTTAATAAGATAAAACTTATTTTTGCATTCCAAAATACAGGCATTCAAACAATCTGTATTTAAATTGATTAATAAATTTTAGTCCCTATAATATGCCCAATATTGGTAAAATAGCGCAGATTATCGGCCCAGTAGTTGACGTCAACTTTGCCGACAATGAAAATCTTCCTAAGATTTATGATGCATTGTACATTGAGAAAGACAATGGACAGCGCATTATATTAGAGGTTCAACAGCACTTAGGTGAGGAACGTGTTCGTACGATTGCAATGGATGCTACCGAAGGTTTAATTCGTGGCATGAAGGTCGTTGATACTGGCGCTCCTATCAAAATGCCGATTGGCGAAGAGATCAAAGGTCGTGTATTCAACGTTGTTGGAGATCCAATTGACGGTATTCAAGCATTAAACAAGGATAACGGTCGTCCTATTCACAACGTACCTCCTAAGTTTGAAGATCTATCGACTGAAACTGAAGTATTGTTTACAGGAATTAAAGTAATCGATTTGTTAGAGCCATATGCAAAGGGTGGTAAGATCGGTTTGTTCGGTGGTGCTGGTGTTGGTAAAACAGTATTGATTCAGGAATTAATCAACAATATCGCAAAAGGACACGGTGGTCTTTCGGTATTTGCTGGTGTAGGCGAGCGTACTCGTGAAGGAAATGACTTACTTCGTGAGATGTTGGAGTCAGGCATTATCAAATACGGTGACAAATTCATGGAAGAAATGGAAAAAGGTCAATGGCCTTTGGACACTGTGGATTTGGAATTAATGAAAGAATCTAAATGTACTTTCGTATTCGGACAGATGAATGAGCCTCCAGGTGCTCGTGCTCGTGTTGCGTTATCAGGTTTGACAATTGCGGAATACTTCCGTGATGGAGATGGCGAAGGACAAGGTCGTGATATCTTATTCTTTATTGATAACATCTTCCGTTTTACCCAAGCAGGTTCTGAGGTATCGGCATTATTAGGTCGTATGCCATCAGCAGTAGGTTACCAACCTACCCTAGCAACAGAGATGGGTTTAATGCAAGAGCGTATTACATCCACTAAGAACGGATCGATCACATCAGTACAAGCGGTATACGTACCTGCGGATGACTTGACTGACCCTGCTCCGGCAACAACATTTGCCCACTTAGATGCGACTACAGTATTATCCCGTAAAATTTCTGAGTTAGGTATTTACCCAGCGGTGGATCCATTGGATTCTACTTCACGTATCCTTTCTCCAGCAGTTTTAGGTGATGAGCATTACAATACTGCACAACGCGTAAAAGAAATCCTTCAACGTTATAAAGAACTTCAGGATATCATCGCCATCTTAGGTATGGACGAATTATCTGAAGAAGATAAGTTAACGGTACACCGCGCACGTCGTGTACAACGTTTCTTGTCACAACCATTCCACGTAGCAGAGCAATTTACAGGTCTGAAAGGTTGTTTAGTAGACATCAAGGACACTATCAAAGGATTCAACATGATCATCGATGGTGAAGTAGATGAATACCCAGAAGCATCTTTCAACTTGGTAGGTTCAATCGAAGACGCTATCGAGAAAGGTAAAAAACTATTAGCAGAAGCAGTTTAATGTAAGATATGAGATATTAGACATGAGATATGAGACTTTTGAAAGTATATAAAGTCTCATATTTTAAGTTTAGGTCTCAAATCTCAAATCTCACATCTCAAGTCAAAAATGAAATTAACAATCATAACTCCAGACAAATTAGCTTACGAAGGTGATGTAACAGCGGTTACAGTTCCGGGATCGGCGGGTTCTTTTCAGATTCTGAAGGATCACGCGGCTATTGTGTCTACGCTAGAAGATGGTAAAGTCATTATTAAGAATAATAATGATGAACAAGTCATTATTATTAAAGGTGGTGTAGTAGAAGTAAAGGACAACAATATCATCGTTTTAGCAGAAGGAATTGCGGAAGAATAGATAAACAAAATATTACGATAAAGTAGCCCTTAAAACTTCAAGTTCTAAGGGCTATTTTTTTGCAAGTTTTTTCGGTCCGAGGCCGGTTTTAGGAAGAATTTCGACCAGTTTCCTAAAAATTTGAAAAAATCAAAATTATACCAATTTTAATTTTAGTCTACAGACAACAAAATTTAAAACAGAAAATTAATAGGTATAACAAAATATAATTTTTAATATTAGCAAACATCGAAATAAAAAACTTTATCAAAAAAAAATTCTAGGCTATTGTAAAGAATTTTAATTCGAGCTAACTTAACAAAACAGAACGAAGGGAATCCTAAACGATATTTTTTCAAACAAGTATTACATCAAATTCGGCAGGTTATTATGCAGTATTACAATCAAGATACACTGATCTATTTAAATGGGGAGTTTGTGAAGGCGAGCAATGCTGGAGTTGATATGTTTGGACAGTCATTACATTATGGCTATGGAGCCTTCGAAGGTCTGCGTGCATACAGCACTCACAATGGAACGAGGATCTTTAAGGCAGAAGAACATTTCGACCGTTTACAACAATCATGTAAAGCCATCGGCTTACCTTATCAGTGGGACAATAGAGAGTTGATCGCAAAGTCGTATGAGCTTTTGGAAGCGAACAATCTTCGGGCAGCCTATATTCGCCCTTTGATCTATTCGGGCTCCAATATGCACTTAACGGCATCTGATACGGCAAACATCATGATCGCGGCTTGGGAATGGGGTCCTTATTTAGGACAGAACCTATTAAAGGTAAATATTTCCAGGATTGAACGACCGAACCCGAAGTCCTTCCCCATCAATGCCAAGGTTTCGGGACAATATATCAATTCGATATTAGCGACCAGTGATGCTATCCAAAAGGGTTTCGACGAGGCTTTATTGTTGGACCAAGATGGTTTTGTGGCTCAGGCATCAAGCGAAAACCTGTTCATTGAAAAAGATTTCAAGATCTATACCCCTCCTTTGGGAAACATCTTCCCAGGAATTACCAGGGATACCGTGATCGATATCTGTAAGCGTTTGAATTTTGATATCATCGAGAAGAGAATTACCATAAAAGACATTTACGAAGCTGACAGTGCCTTTTTAAGTGGTACAGCAGCGGGAATAATAGGCATAAAACAAATAGACGATGTAATCTTCCAAGAAGAATGGGAAGACAGCATCGGCGCATCTATCCAAAGAAAATATAAAAATTTAGTATTAGAGCAGAATAATTATGAAGTCATCATCTGATAACCAAAAGGGAATCAACAAGTACAGCCGCATCTTTACACAAGATGAAACTCAACCAGCTGCGAAAGCCATGTTATATGGTATCGGTCTGACCGATGCAGATATGGAGAAGGCACAGGTTGGAATCGCGAGCATGGGCTACGACGGTAACACCTGTAACATGCACCTTAATGACCTAGCTCAGGTCGTCAAAAAAGGTATTTGGAACAGCGATCTGGTCGGCTTGACGTTTGGAACGATTGGGGTCAGTGATGGGATGAGTAACGGAACGGATGGAATGCGCTACTCTTTAGTGTCTCGTGATGTCATTGCAGACAGTATAGAAACGATCTGCGGTGGTCAGTACTATGATGGCGTTGTGGCTATCCCAGGTTGTGACAAGAACATGCCTGGTGCCATCATGGCAATGGGAAGGTTGAACCGCCCTGCCATTATGGTCTACGGAGGAACAATTGCTCCTGGTCATTATAAAGGTGAAGAATTAAATATTGTTTCAGCATTTGAAGCATTAGGAAAGAAAATAGCTGGAACCATTTCGGATGAGGACTATGATGGTGTTATCCGTCATACTTGTCCAGGTGCCGGCGCATGTGGAGGTATGTATACAGCAAACACGATGGCTTCAGCGATTGAGGCTATGGGAATGAGCTTGCCATACTCCTCTTCCAACCCCGCTGTTTCTGATGAGAAGAAACAGGAATGTCTGGAAGTCGGTAAATATATGCGCATCCTATTGGAGAAGGACATCAAGCCTTCGGATATCATGACACGCAAAGCATTTGAGAATGCCATGCGTATCATCGTAATCCTAGGAGGATCTACCAATGCGGTACTTCACTTTATTGCAATGGGTAAATCAGTGGATGTAGATGTTACGCCGGATGATTTCCAACGCATGTCGGATGAAACTCCAGTATTGGCAGATTTCAAACCATCAGGTAAGTTCTTGATGCAAGATTTACACCAATATGGTGGTATTCCAGCAGTGATGAAATACCTATTGGATGAAGGTTTATTACATGGTGACTGTTTGACGGTAACTGGTAAAACGGTAGCAGAGAACTTAGCGGATGTAAAATCGATCATTGACTATAATCAACCGATCATTCACAAATTAGATGATCCGATCAAGGCGACTGGTCACTTGCAGATCCTTTACGGAAACTTAGCTGAGGAAGGTTCAGTAGCGAAGATTTCGGGAAAAGAAGGGGAGAAATTCACGGGTCCAGCGCGTGTATTTGATGGAGAGCATGATTTGGTAAAAGGTCTTGAGACTGGAAGAATCAAAAAAGGTGATGTGGTCGTGATCAAGAACGAAGGACCTAAGGGGGCTCCAGGAATGCCTGAAATGTTGAAACCAACGTCGTTGATCATTGGTGCAGGCTTAGGAAGTTCTGTGGCCTTGATTACAGACGGACGCTTCTCAGGAGGAACCCATGGATTCGTAGTAGGTCACATTACACCGGAAGCATACGAAGGAGGATTGATCGGATTGGTGCAGGACGATGACATCATCGAAATCGACGCAGTCAACAACAGCATCAACCTTCAGGTCTCGGACGAAGAGATTGCCGCACGCAGAGCAGCTTGGCAACAGCCAGCACTGAAAGTGAGCAAAGGCGTTCTGTACAAATACGCAAAAAGCGTTGCAAATGCATCACAAGGTTGTGTGACGGATTTGTAAAAAAAGACATAAGACAATAGACACAAGACATTAGATCCATCAGATATAAATTAAGCAGATCTATTGTGTCGATTGAATAAAGAGAAAAATTGTAGACAAATAATAAATAAAAAAATAAGCATAAGGGATAAGATTAGTTAGAGAAGCAAAAGGAGAAAACTTTAAAAAATCTTATGTCTTATGTCTTATGTCTAAAATCTAAAAAGATGAGTACACTTGAAAAAACGGAAACAAAGGAAACCACTAGAAAGGCAGCTGGAACGCAGGTAAGCGGTTCCCAGGCTGTGATGGAAGCCTTAATCCACGAGGGGGTGGATACCGTATTCGGGTATCCAGGAGGTGCTATTATGCCGATCTATGATGCATTGTATGATTACACTGATCAATTGAAGCATATTTTGGTACGTCACGAACAGGGTGGAATTCATGCTGCACAAGGATATGCACGTACATCGGGACGTGTGGGTGTGGCTTTTGCAACAAGCGGTCCTGGAGCAACAAACCTGGTCACCGGTTTGGCAGACGCAATGATCGATAGTAACCCTATCGTCTGTATTACAGGTCAAGTCTTTGCTTCCCTTCTAGGAACAGATGCGTTTCAAGAAACTGACGTCATTAACATCACCACACCTGTGACCAAATGGAACTATCAGGTGACTGATGCGAATGAGATCCCAAGTGTATTAGCTAAAGCATTCTATATTGCTAGAACAGGGAGACCTGGTCCAGTATTAATTGATATTACCAAAAATGCTCAGATCCAATTGTTTGATTACAATGGATACGAGTCCTGCAAGCATGTACGTA
The DNA here is from genome assembly GCF_024296865.1 of Sphingobacterium sp. LZ7M1. Classification (GTDB taxonomy): domain Bacteria; phylum Bacteroidota; class Bacteroidia; order Sphingobacteriales; family Sphingobacteriaceae; genus Sphingobacterium. The sequence goes on from NZ_CP101134.1 coordinate 3,683,954, forward strand.
GTTACAGACCTGCTCCGATTGTTCGTAAGGAATATGTTGAAGAGGCTGCAAAAGCAATCAATGCGGCAAAGAAACCATTCATTTTATTTGGTCAGGGCGTGATTTTGGGTAAAGCGGAACAAGAGTTCAAGACCTTTATCGAAAAAGCGGGTATCCCTTCGGCTGCTACTGTTATGGGGCTTAGCGCTCTTGAGACAGACCATCCATTGCATGTGGGTATGTTGGGTATGCACGGAAACTATGCACCCAATGTCATGACGAATGAATGTGACGTGTTGATCGCTATCGGAATGCGTTTCGATGACCGTGTAACCGGACGTTTGGATAAATATGCAAAACAGGCAAAAGTTGTTCACTTGGACATAGACCCTGCTGAAATCGACAAGAACGTGAAAGCCCATTATCCAGTTTGGGGAGATTGTAAGGAAACCCTTCCAATGTTGACCGAATTGGTTGAAAAAGGCGATCATGCAGCTTGGTTGAGCAAATTCAGGGATTTGGAAAAAGAAGAAATCAAGGAAGTAATCCATAATGAACTGAACCCTACCTCTGACATCATGACCATGGGTGAAGTACTAAAGGTATTGAACGAGATCACTGGTGGAGATGCTGTTATTGTTACTGACGTAGGTCAGCACCAAATGGTAACCTGCCGTTATGCAAAATTCAACAGTTCGAAATCCAGCGTTACTTCTGGAGGTTTGGGAACGATGGGATTTGGTCTGCCAGCCGCAATTGGCGCTTGGTATGGTGCTCCGCATCGTGATGTGGTAGCTATTATCGGTGATGGTGGTATTCAAATGACCATCCAGGAATTAGGTACCATTATGCAATTCGGCGCCAAGGTGAAGATCTTGATCCTGAACAATGAGTTCTTGGGAATGGTTCGCCAATGGCAACAACTATTCCACGATAAGAGATATTCATTTGTTAATATCACCAGCCCAGATTTCGTAGCTGTTGCGAAAGGATACTATATCGATGGAAATAAGATCTCGGAACGTAAGGATTTAAAGGATGCCCTACAGACTATGATGGATCATGATGGCTCTTACCTATTGGAAATCATGGTAGGTAAAGAGAACAATGTATTCCCAATGGTAGCGCAAGGAACAAGTGTGTCAGAAATTAGATTGAAGTAATCATGGAAAAACAAGAATATACCATAACCATATACACAGAAAACTCTATCGGGATGATAGGCCGTATATCGGGGATATTTTCAAGACGTAAAATCAATATCGAGAGCTTAAATACTTCCCCATCGGAAGTGGATGGCATTCACCGCTTCACAATCTTGATTACAGAATCAGAAGAAGTGGTCCGCAAATTATGCCGTCAGGTTGAAAAACAGGTGGAGGTATTGAAAGCATACTTCAACACCAATGATGAATTGATTTGGCAAGAACAGGCTCTTTATAAAGTACCAGCAGACGCGATTGCAGAGAAAGTATTGGTAGAACGCTTACTTCGTCAATACGGTGCTAATGTAGTTGTGATCCGTAATGACTATATTGTATTCGAAACAGCAGGTCACCGTGAGGAGATCGACAGGCTTACAGAGGAATTGGGCAAATACAACCTGATAGAATTTGTTCGTGGTGCTCGTATCGCCATCATCAAGGACAGTGCTGGTTTCCATACCAAGCTAAAACAATTTGAAATCAATGAGCCAGCTCCAGACATCGTTGAAAACGAGTATTTGGATCAGCGCGACGATGTCTTTACCATGTAATTAATCCTTGCATGCAAGTAGAACAGGTCATACCGATATTCAGGATATTTGATTATGCCAAGGCAGTCGAGTTTTACATCGACTGGCTTGGTTTTCACATTGACTGGGAACATCGATTTGATGACAATTCTCCTATTTACATGCAGATCTCCAGAGATGGCATGGCAATGCACCTCAGCGAGCATCATGGAGATGCCACTCCGGGTTCACAGGTTTTTGTGAATTGCACTGGACTAAAGGCATATCATGAGCAATTGATTCAAAAGAATTATAAGTACAATAAACCCAGCTACGAGGAAACATTCTATAACTGCCACTGTGTTCAAGTCATTGATCCATTTGGCAATAGGATATCATTCAACGAGCCGATTAAAAAAGCATAGAACAAATGGAAAAAGTATTCCAATTCATTATCGATGGCCGCAAGGCATTCATCCGATTAATCGATGAATTGTCCTTAGAGCAATTGAACGAAATTCCAACAGGATTCAACAACAATATCATCTGGAATTTTGGACATATCGTAGTGAGTACACAAACATTAAGCTATACCCGCACAGGAATCCGTGAGGGCGTGAGCTGGGTAAAGTATGTGGATGCCTATGCAAAAGGCACTAAACCTACATACTTCGTAAGCCAAGAGGAAGTAAATGAACTTAAGGAAATCGCATTGAGTTCCATCCGTGAGATCGAGGCTGATTACAATGCCGGAGTTTTCAAGACTACGACTCCTTATGAGACGGCAACCTATGGCGCTACGTTAAATAGCATTGAAGATGTCCTGATCACTTCGGTAGGTCATGACAACCTGCACTATGGCTATGCGACGGCACAAAAAAGAATAATCAACAACAAATAATAAGAAACCTTAATCGAAAAAAATATTTAATTCAGTATTACAATGGCAAATTATTTCAACACATTACCTCTTAGAGAGCAATTAGATCAATTAGGCGTTGCAGAATTCATGAATTCATCCGAATTCAACGAAGGAGTAGAAGCTTTAAAAGGTAAAAAAATCGTAATCGTAGGTTGTGGAGCTCAAGGCTTGAACCAAGGTTTAAACTTGAGAGATAGCGGATTGGACGTATCTTATGCATTGCGTAAAGAAGCTATTGAACAAAAAAGAGATTCATGGAAAAATGCAACAGATAACAATTTTAAGGTTGGAACTTACGAAGAATTGATTCCTTCTGCTGACCTAGTTATCAACTTGACTCCAGATAAACAACATACATCCGTTATCAATGCCGTAATGCCATTGATGAAAGAAGGTGCTACCCTATCCTATTCACACGGTTTCAATATCGTTGAAGAAGGTATGCAGATCCGTCCGGATATCACGGTTATCATGGTAGCTCCAAAATGTCCAGGTTCAGAGGTTCGTGCTGAATACTTGAGAGGATTTGGTGTTCCTACCTTGATCGCTGTTCACCCAGAAAATGACCCACAAGGCAAAGGTTGGGCGGAAGCAAAAGCATACTGTGCCGGTACTGGTGGTGACCGTGCTGGTGTATTGAAATCATCATTCGTAGCAGAGGTAAAATCAGATTTAATGGGTGAGCAAACTATCCTTTGTGGTTTGTTGCAAACAGGTTCTATTCTTTCATTTGATAAAATGGTAGAAAAAGGAATCGATGCTGGCTATGCTTCAAAACTTGTTCAATACGGTGTTGAAGTTATTACTGAAGCTTTAAAACATGGTGGGGTAAGTGGTATGATGGACCGCTTGAGCAACCCTGCGAAAATCAAGGCTTTTGAATTGTCGGAAGAACTGAAAGATATTATGCGTCCATTGTTCCAGAAACACCAAGATGACATCATGTCTGGTGAATTCAGCAAGACCATGATGGAAGACTGGGCTAATGGAGATTCAAACCTATTGAAATGGAGAGCTGAAACTGGAGAAACTGCTTTTGAGAAAACACCTGCTGGCGATGTTAAGATTTCAGAACAGGAATATTTTGACAATTATCTATTGATGGTTGCTTTCGTGAGAGCTGGTGTTGAATTGGCTTTCGAAACGATGGTTGAAGCTGGAATCAAACCAGAATCGGCATATTACGAATCATTGCACGAAACTCCATTGATCGCAAATACAATTGCTCGTAAGAAATTATTCGAGATGAACCGTGTTATTTCTGACACAGCTGAATATGGATGTTATTTATTTGACCAAGCTTGTAAGCCATTATTGGCAGATTTCATGAAGAAAATCGACACAGATGTTGTTGGTAAAAACTTCAATGAAGGCAAGGATGGTTCTGTGGACAACATCAAATTAGTACAGGTTAACGAGATTTTAAGAAATCATGAAGTAGAAACCGTAGGTAGAAAATTGCGTAAAGCAATGACTGCTATGAAAGCTATTCAAACTGTTTAATTTTTCGTAAATTAGATAGCTAAAATTGGGGTAAAATTACCATATTTTAATTTTACCCCTTTTAAAATTTCAAACCAACAAGAGATAAAGAGAAAAATGGGAAAAACATTAGTAGAAAAAATTTGGGATGCACATGTCGTCAAGCGTCAAGAAGGGTTTCCTGATATCATATATATCGATACCCACCTCATCCATGAAGTGACCTCCCCACAGGCATTTGATGGTTTGCGCAAAAGAGGACTGCCTGTACTCCGTCCGGATCAAACTGTAGCAACGGCTGACCATAATGTCCCAACATTAAACCAGCACTTGCCAATCAAAGAAGAACTTTCTCGCTACCAAGTAGACATGCTGACCAAAAACTGTAAGGAGTTTGGTGTTGAACTTTATGGATTGGGCCACCCATTCCAAGGCATTGTCCATGTTATTGGGCCTGAATTAGGCATCACCCTTCCTGGAAAAACCATGGTATGCGGAGATAGCCACACTTCTACGCATGGCGCTTTTGGTGCTATTGCATTTGGAATCGGGACTTCTCAAGTAGAGCAGGTATTTGCTACACAATGTTTATTGCTGCAAAAACCCAAGACCATGAAAATCGAGGTTAATGGTGAACTAGGAAAAGGTGTGGGTGCTAAAGATATCATCCTTTACATCATTTCCAAGATTTCTGCAGCTGGTGGAACAGGCTATTTTGTTGAATATGCTGGTTCTGCTATTCGCTCATTGAGTATGGAAGGTCGAATGACCATCTGTAATATGAGTATTGAAATGGGTGCTCGTGGTGGATTGATTGCACCTGACCAAACGACTTTTGATTATATCAATGGTCGTGAATTTGCTCCAAAAGGAGAAGAATGGGATAAAGCATTGGCTTATTGGAAGACGTTGTATTCCGATGATGATGCAGAGTTTGATAAGGTATTGACCTTTGATGCTGCCGATATACAGCCGATGATTACCTATGGTACCAATCCAGGTATGGGTATCGGAATCACGGAGTCCATTCCTACAACCACCTCTCAACCTGAGAATGAACGCCCTTCTTATCAAAAAGCCTTAAACTACATGGGATTCCACGATGGCGATCAGGTCATTGGAAAACCGGTGGATTATGTATTCATCGGAAGTTGTACCAACTCCCGTATTGAAGACTTACGCCAAGTAGCGGCCTTCGTTCAAGGTAAGCATAAGGCGGAGAATGTGGAAGTATGGATCGTTCCAGGATCAAAACAAGTGGAGGCTCAGGCTAAACTTGAAGGTATTGACAAGATATTTGAAGAAGCAGGTTTTATGCTTCGTGAACCTGGCTGTTCTGCATGTCTAGGGATGAATGAAGATAAGATCCCTGCTGGTAAATACTGTGTTTCTACTTCTAACAGAAATTTTGAAGGTAGACAAGGACCAAACGCACGCACCATGCTGGTAAGCCCGCTTACCGCAGCAGCTGCAGCAGTAACTGGTAAAATTGTAGACGTAAGGGAATTAGTGTAAAGAATTAGAATCATGAAAAAATTTGAAAAATTATCCTCTCGTGTAGTTCCTCTACCGATAGAAAATATAGATACAGACCAGATCATCCCTGCCCGTTTCCTTAAGGCAACGACGCGTGAAGGATTTGGAAATAACCTATTCCGCGATTGGCGGTTTGACAGCGAAGATCAGCCTAAAGCGGACTTCGTTATGAATGACCCAACTTATAAAGGCAAGGTATTGGTTGCCGGTAAGAACTTTGGCTGTGGCTCCTCTCGTGAGCATGCTGCCTGGGCTATTCAAGATTATGGCTTCGATGTGGTAGTTAGCTCTTTCTTTGCTGATATCTTCAAAGGAAATGCCTTGAACAACGGTGTCTTGCCTATCACGGTTCCTGAGGAATTCTTAGAAAAAATCTTTGAGAAGGTTTTTGCTAATCCAGATACGGAAGTGGTGGTTGACCTAGAAGCTCAAACTATCGGCATTGAAGGAACTGATGACAAATTTACATTTGAAATCAATCCTTATAAAAAATCATGCTTGATCAATGGCTATGATGATATCGACTATATCTTAAGCCAAAAAGCGGAAATCGAAGCTTTCGAACAAAACAGATAATGGCTGCTTTCGTCCAAATATCAAATTTATCGGTTTCATACGGTCTAACTACTGTTTTGAACAATTTGTCTTGGACTATTGAGCCCGATGAAAACTATGTATTGGCTGGCAAGAGTGGTTCTGGGAAAACAACTTTGGCAAAAGCAATTGCAGGATTGATAACTGCAGCTGGCGAAGTGAAAGTTGAATTCGATTCCAATTGCCCTCTCCTTCAAAAAGTAATCTACGTTTCTAATTGGTATCAGTTTACCAATTTAGAAGGCGACAGAAACTTCTATTATCAACAACGCTATAACCGTCATCAAGGGAATGATACCCTGACGGTCAAAGCTGAACTGCTTCATTTTGCGAAGAAGGAAAACCTTCGAATAGAAGATATCCATGATAAGATTGTTGCCATGGGTTTTGAACATACCATGGATTCTCAATTGATTGAACTTTCAAGTGGAGAGCACAAGAAATTGCAATTGGTCAAGTCACTTTGGTTGAAACCACAGCTTCTGATCATTGATGAACCTTATACAGGTTTGGATAAGCAATCTAGGTTAGAATTGAATATCTGGTTAGATGAACTTGTTGCTGAAGGTGTACAGCTTTTTATTATTTCAAATGATAGGCAGTTACCAAAATCCATCAACCGATATGCACATATTGTAGACGGTCAGATCGAATCGGTAAGATCTTTTGATGAGATCATCCAAGATGAGGAGCGCGTAAAAAAAGAATTGCCTGCTTTTCTTCACCAAGTTCCAGAGACTAATTATAGCACGGTTGCTGATCTGAAAGATATAATTATCAGGTATGGTGAGAAGGTTGTGCTGAACAAAGTATCTTGGAAGGTAGAAGTAGGCGAGAAATGGTTGCTACAAGGTCCGAATGGTTCAGGAAAATCCACCTTATTGAGTTTGATCAATGGAGATCATCCGCAATCTTATGGATTGGACATCGAGCTGTTTGGAAACAAACGCGGATCCGGTGAGAGTATTTGGGACATCAAACAGAAGATTGGAATGATATCTCCAGAAATGCACTGGTATTTCGACCAAAACGCAACGGTTTGGCATACGCTGGCTTCTGGATTTTACGACAGTATCGGATGGTTCATTGATGTCAAGTTCCAAGAAAAGAAACAGATCGAGGAGCTGATGGCTTTCTTTGATTTGACGGAGCATAAGGATCAATTACTGCATACCCTTACATTAGGCAAACAGCGTTTGGCGATGTTAGCCAGGAGCATTATCAAAAATCCTCCATTATTGGTATTGGATGAACCCTGCCAAGGCTTGGATTCGCAGCAAGCAAAGTATTTTAATGATGTAGTCGATGAACTTTGCCAGCACGGCAAGACATTGATCTATGTCGGACATTATGAAAGTCAGCTTCCGAGCTGCATTGAAAAAAGAATTGTATTAGAAAAAGGTGAAGTCATCGCCTTGGAAAATAAAGTTGAAAACGTTTTATAACACATGAAGAAAAACATTCTTATTATTCCCGGAGATGGAATTGGACAAGAGGTTACTACCTGGGGAAAAGAAGTTCTGAATAAAATTGCCGAAAAATATAATCACGAATTTATTTTCGACGAGGCAATCATGGGCCACACTGCTATTGAAGCTACAGGAAATCCATTACCAGATGAAACACTAGAAAAAGCAAAAGCTTCTGACGCTATCCTTTTCGGTGCGATCGGTCATGCTAAATATGATAATGACCCTTCTGCCAAGGTACGTCCTGAACAGGGCTTATTAAAGATTCGTAAGGAATTAGGCTTATATGCCAACTTACGTCCTATCCTGTTGTTCGATGAACTATTGGATGCTTCAAGCCTGAAACCAGAAGTCCTTCGTGGTACTGATATCCTTTTCTTCCGTGAATTAACAGGTGATGTTTATTTCGGTGAAAAGAAACGTAATGAAGACAATAGTTTCGCTTCCGATCTGATGAACTATAACCGCTACGAAGTTGACCGTATTGCCCGTAAAGCATTCGATGCAGCAAGGACGAGAAGTAAAAAACTTTGTTCAGTGGATAAAGCCAACGTATTGGAAACATCAAGATTGTGGAGAGAGGTTGTCCAAGAAATCGCGAAAGAATACCCAGATGTTGAGACTGAACACATGTTCATCGATAATGCTGCCATGCAATTGGTTAAGAACCCTAAGAAATTTGATGTGGTATTGACGGCAAACCTTTTTGGTGACATCTTAACTGATGAAGCATCACAGATCGCCGGTTCAATGGGAATGTTAGCTTCGGCTTCTGTGGGTGATGGAACAGGATTCTTTGAACCTATCCATGGTTCTGCACATGATATCGCGGGACAAAATAAAGCTAATCCGCTAGCTTCTATCCTTTCAGCCGCATTGATGTTGGACATCGCCTTCGGTTTACAAGATGAGGCAAAAGAAGTGACCAATGCCGTTGCCGAAACATTGAAAGCTGGTTGGAGAACTGGTGATATCGCCAATGCAGATACCCCAGCCGAAAAGATTTTAGGCACTCAGGAAATGGGGGCTAAAGTTTTAGAGTTTTTGAAATAGAATTAATCAAGGTATAAACATAAATTGAGACAATATGTTACACGATCCTAATCACTTATACATTTTCGATACGACATTACGTGACGGTGAGCAAGTGCCGGGTTGCCAATTGACAACTCCTGAAAAAATCGAAATTGCCAAAGATTTGGAACGCTTAGGGGTAGATATTATTGAAGCAGGATTTCCTGTTTCAAGCCCTGGAGATTTCCAATCGGTTGTCGAACTATCCAAGGCTGTTAATGATGTGATCATCTGTGCACTGACCCGTGCTAACATGAACGATATCGATGTGGCTGCTGATGCATTGAAATATGCAAAAAGACCCCGTATCCATACTGGAATCGGCTCTTCAGACATGCACATCAAATATAAATTCAACAGTACCCGTGAAGAAATCCTAGAACGTGCTGTAGCAGCTGTAAAGCATGCCAAATCTTATGTAGAAGATGTTGAATTCTATGCAGAGGATGCTGGCCGTGCCGATTTAGAGTTCTTGGCAAAAATGATCGAGTCAGTGATTGCTGCTGGCGCAACCGTTGTTAATATTCCAGATACCAATGGATATTGTTTACCGGATCAATATGGCTCCAAAATCAAATACCTGAAAGAAAATGTAAAGAACATCGATCAGGCCATTATTTCAGCACATTGCCATAACGACTTAGGATTAGCGACTGCCAATTCCATTGCAGCCATCCAAAATGGTGCTCGCCAGGTGGAATGTACCATCAACGGAATCGGTGAACGCGCGGGAAATACTTCTCTGGAAGAAGTTGCCATGATCCTGAAAGTACATAACCAGGCTTTTGGAGGATTATCTTCCAATATCGACAGCAGAATGTTCACTTACCTTTCCAGAAAAGTAAGTGAAATGATGAACATGCCGGTACAGCCGAACAAAGCTATTGTTGGCCGTAATGCTTTCGCACATAGCTCCGGAATCCACCAAGATGGCTTCCTAAAACACCGTGAGAATTACGAGATCATCCGTCCAGAGGATGTAGGCTTGGAAGAAGCAGACATTATCTTAACGGCTCGTTCAGGTCGTCACGCCTTGAAACACCATCTTGAAAGACTAGGTTATAACCTAGATAAAGATAAATTAGCAGATTGTTACCAACGATTCTTGATCTTAGCAGATGCCAAAAAAGAAATCTGCGATGAGGATTTGCTGATCTTGGTAAAAGAAAATTAATACAAAGGCTGGGTGACCAGCCTTTACATCCACCTAAACAAACGAACAGATTAGAATGAGTTTGGACCTATCAACACTGACCATAGACTCGGTTGCTGCTAAAGAACAGATCAAGGATGTGGTTACCCGTACGCCATTGCAGTACAACCATCATCTTTCTGAAAAATACGGAGCTGAGGTCTATCTTAAAAGGGAAGATCTCCAAGTAGTGAGATCTTATAAATTACGTGGTGCTTTCAACAAAATCTGTAGTCTTTCCCAAGAGGAAAGAGAACGTGGTGTTGTCTGTGCCAGTGCTGGAAACCATGCCCAAGGCGTGGCCTTATCCTGCAAAAAATTAGATATCAAAGGCGTAATCTTTATGCCCGGCCCTACCCCAAGACAAAAAATTACCCAAACTGAGATGTGGGGGAATGGCAATATCGAAATCGTTCTGATTGGCGACACGTTCGATGACTGCCAAAAAGCCGCTTTAGAATATACCAAGGAACATAACATGACCTTTATCCCTCCGTTTGATGACCTGAAAGTCATTGAAGGTCAAGGAACAGTTGCTGTTGAAATCCTTGAAGATTTACCTGATGTAGACGCGATTTTTATTCCTATTGGTGGTGGTGGCCTATCTTCAGGAGTAAGCTATCATATCCGCAAATTTGCTCCTGGAGTAAAATGTTATGGCGTAGAGCCAGAAGGGGCTCCATCCATGCAGGCGGCAATCCAGAATGGTAGCCCGATTGAACTGGAGCAAATCAATAAATTCGTTGATGGTGCTGCAGTTAAGAAAGTTGGGGCTCTGACCTTCGACATCAGTTCAAAACTGTTGGACGGTGTGAAATCGATTCCTGAAGGCAAGATCTGCACAACCATTCTAGAATTATATAATAAGGATGCCATTGTAGTAGAACCTGCAGGGGCACTTTCCGTTGCTGCATTGGATTTCCACAAAGATGAAATCAAAGGCAAAAAGGTAGTCTGTATCATTTCTGGAGGAAACAACGATATCGACCGAATGAGCGAGATCAAAGAGCTTTCCTTATTGTATGAAGGATTTAAACATTACTTTATCGTTCGCTTCCCGCAAAGACCTGGTGCATTGAAATTATTGGTTACCGAAGTACTTGGTCCTAAAGATGATATCACTCGTTTTGAATACATCAAAAAAACAGAACGAGAAAGAGGTCCTGCCTTAATTGGTATTGAATTAAATGATCCAAATGATTATATTACATTTATAGAACGATTAAAGTCTTATAAATTTGACTTTATCGAATTGAACAAAGACCAGACATTATTTGAGTATCTGGTATAAAAACGCAACTAACCCTCCAAAATAAAGTAGATGCAACGGCCATTATTTCTTATGGTCGTTGCTTTTTTGTTTTACAGATATTATCAATTTTTTGACTCTTTTGTTACAAAACAACTAAAAAAGTTTAAGCGTAGATAAGGACTGGAAATCCTAATTTATTGACCGTCAACAAATGCCAATCCCAAAAAGAAGAACACCTATCTGCATTAGCTTAATTTTACCCGCTTGCCAATACAAATAGATGTTCTAGAAAATTTTAATCTATCATAACTTTATCTAACTAACAAACCTAAATTCTAGGATAGATTATAAATCAATATTAGAGATATTTAATGTTAAGAAGTGTAAATAAATCCTAATGTTATCTTAAATTTTAAATAACTTATTGATTTACAACTAAATTATACAACAATTATCGCTAATTTCAGTTTATTATTTAGTCAATAACCAAAATCATACTTACGATGAAAGCATCAACAATCTTATTAATCTTGACCCTGCTGTGCGGTTTTTCCATGGCTCAAGCTCAAGAAAAAAAGCCAAAGGCTAGTCCAGCGGACAGTGCCATGGTCACTACAGATGATGGAGTAACCATCTCGATCAAGTACAGCAGCCCTTCATTAAAAGGACGTAAGTTAGGTGTAGACCTTGCAAAAGTTGGGGAGGTTTGGAGAACAGGAGCCAATGAAGCTACTACCGTAGAATTCGACAAAAACGTATTGGTAAACGGCCAAAAACTTCCTGCTGGAAAATACAGCCTCTATTCCATTCCAGGTGAATCCCAATCAACCGTGATCTTTAATAAAACATGGAAACAATGGGGTACCGATTACAACGAAAAGGATGATGCCTTACGCGTGCAAGTCGACAATGAGGAAAACGGTGAAAACCTGGAACGCCTCAAAATCACCGCTGACAAAGATGGAACCATCAAAGTGAAATGGGGCGACTACGGCCTGCCAATTTCGGTTAAAGCGGATAAATAAAATAAAGGAGTCCTTTTACAAAAGGACTCCTTTATTTTATTTAGAGACTAGACAAAAGACATCAGAGTCCTTCAGGCGACAAACCAACGGGAACTCCCCTTTGTTTATAAACCCTTGGTCATAATAAACGCAAATAATCTGATCAGCCCTACCAAGTCTATTGTCTTATGTCTATTGTCTATAATCTACTGTCTACTGTTTATTCTTCACATACTTCTCCAAGAACTGGTCTTGTTCCCAAAGAAGATGGAAGATGTTTTCCTTCGCCGCATAGCCATGAGACTCTCTTGGCAACAATACCATTCTTACTGGAGCACCCAAGTTTTTCAATGCTTGGAAATAACGCTCAGTCTGCAAAGTAAAAGTACCAGGATTATTATCTGCAGCACCATGAACCAACAACATCGGCGTCTTCATCTTGTCCGCGCTAAAGAAAGGCGACATGGTGATATATAGGTTTGGATCATCCCAAAGGTTCCTTTGCTCGCTCTGGAAACCAAAAGGAGTCAAGGTACGGTTGTATGCACCGGAACGCGCAATACCTGCTGCAAACAGCTTAGAATTGCTCAACAAGTGTGCAGTCATGAAGGCACCATACGAGTGACCTCCAACAGCTACCTTATTTCTGTCCACATAGCCCAACTTGTCCACCGCATCGATTGCTGCTTCGGCATTGCCAACCAATTGCTCGATGAAATTATCATTAGGTTCTTGCGTACCTTCACCCACGATCGGGAAAGCCGCATTATCCAATACTGCATATCCTTTAGCTACCCAATAAATAAAGGATCCATAACTAGGAAAAGTGAATTCCTTAGGATTATTGGTGCTCTGGCCTGCAGTACTCTTATCCTTATATTCACGAGGGTAAGCCCAGATCAATAAAGGCAACTTCTCTTTCTTGTCATAGCCTGCTGGCAGGTACAAAGTACCTGAAAGGTCGACTCCATCCTTACGTTTGTAGTTCAACACTTCCTTGTGGACATTCGCCAAGGACTGGAATGGATTGGCTATCTCAGTTACGGCCTTTTCCTTGCCGGTCTTGATATTTTTGGAATAGTAATTAGGGAAATCAGTAGGTGATTGCAGAGAAACCAAAATATCTCCTTTGGCCATATCGATTACCGAATAGATACGCTCCTGCATCTTCGACTCCTTCGCCGTGTAGATACGTTTCTTCTTCTGCGTCTTGAAGTCATATTCATCGATAAATGGATATTCCCCTTCTTTGGTATAACCATTACCTATCCAATAAGACTTGCCGTTTTTGATATACATGCTATAGGCACCGAAATCATTCTTATCACGATATGGTGTCCCTGGATTTGAATAGATATCCTGAACATTCAGGTCATAGATCACCTGATTTTTACCGGTACTTGGATTCAGTAAGTAGGTTTTTCCATTTCTGGTATCATACCATTGGCTATATACCAAGGCATAGTCATCGTTGCCCCATAGAGTTCCTGCATAGCGGTCTTTGATCTTGATCAGGGATTTTGGTTCAGCATTGAAAGGCGCATCCCAAACAAAGAGCTCATCTCTAAATTCTGCTGGCTTATTGGCATCTCCCCCGTCCAATGCCTGTACAAAGGCAAGTGTCGCAGGTTTATCCGTTCTCCATGACAAAGAACGTTTGCCAGGTCGTGTGGAAGAGAATCCTTTCGGCATGATTTCCATCAATGGCGTCTCGTTCACCTTCTTTACCAAGTTCCCTTTTAGGTCATACACATTCGTTTCCATTGGAAAGCTTCCATAAGAAACAACATAGGAGAAAGGCTTTTTCAGGGTAGTGACCAAAACATATTGACCATCAGGAGATACTGATGAATTCATGTGCAGGTCAGCATTTTTAAAAGGCTCTTCCTTTCCATCCAAACCTAACCAAACCAATTTGGACTTCACCAGGTTCTCGAATTGTTGCTCATCTTGCGGGTTTTTCAATAGATCCTGATAGGTACGCAATTGCGAAACCTGTCCTGTCGAACTCGATACCACCGGCCCCGTTGGCAACTCATCTGGATTCCTAACCTTATCGGTTGCGGATCCATCAATCAAACTTAACAGCAAGCGATCTGAAGTCTTGTACCACATATAAGGGTCGTGCATGACAGCATTGAGGTTATACTCCGTTAGTTTTTTCAGTTCTCTCTTTTCGATGTCAAAAACAAAGAGAGCCACTCCATTTTCCTGGCTGTTGGTAAAGGCCAACTTCTTCGAATCTGGCGAAAAGCTCACGTTCGATACCTTTGCCATCTCTGGCAATTGGATTTCGATCACCTCTTTGGATCCAGCTGGACTTAGGCTAAGGGCGTCAAAATAGGTCTCGGTACTCGAGATGTGCGCCTTTGCATTGATCCGTAGACCTGCAAGCTTCGTTTCCTCCACGCCCAGTTCAGAAAGCGTTTTGTAGGTTGGGCGGTACATAGACAGTACCCAATTCTTGTCGCTGCTCATCTGGATGCTCGGCGGACGCTTGAAATCTGCTAACTGAAGGATTTCTGTGGATGGTTTTTGAAAGGTTACATTCTCTTGAGCAGACACACTCGAAAACAACAAGAGAAATGGTACTAAAAATTTACATTTCATAATTATGGTTTCATAAACATTTAATAAATTCATTAATAGTCACCCTTGGTTCGGGTCGTACTTCCTAACAATTGTTAATAAAGTAGCACATTAGATTTACACAAATCTAACAATATATTATTTTATAATTTACTTTTAAAAATATATAACGATTTTGGTTAATATTAACAAAAATTGCAAGGTAATTTGACAATAAAAAGAGGAACGATTTCCGCCCTAAAATTATCCCCCATAAGTTATCAACATAGTTATAAAGCTGTAAAACAAGCCTTTAACAATAAGTGAATGTTACCAAGCATGTTTTAACCTGATTTTGGAAATCAATGTGGAAAAGTATCGTTACCGCTCCGAGGAAAAATAAGAGATATTTGTTCTACTTAAGAAAATGACCTTCTTAAGTCACAACGTTTTTTTTATTTATCAAAGGACCAAGGCTTATTCAGCTAAAATTCTTTTAAACTTAATATATCATGGCAAGAATCATTAAATTCGAAAAAAATGACTGTGCACCATGCGCACAAGTATCGGCATACCTAGACAGTAAAGGTATTGCCTATGAAACCATTAATCCTTTCGACGAACCTGAATTAGCCGTTAAGTTTAAAGTTCGTACCGTACCGACTGTGATCGTACTGGAGAACGATGAAATCAAAAACCGAATCATTGGATTCAATCCAAATGAACTCGATCAAATCGCATTGTAATAATCATAAACCGGAGGAATTATGATTTATTTATACTATGATTCTCGAACAGGTAATGTGGAACGCTTTATCAATAAAGTGGTTCAGATTACCGGCTGGACAGCCATCCGCATCCAAGATGACTTGGAAGGTAAGGAAGCTGGACATCTGATCACTTATACCACCAACTTTGGTAAAGTGCCAGACAAAACCGATGCATTCATGAAAGAAAAAAGTCATCTCATCAGTTCCGTTACTTCAAGTGGTAACCGCAACTGGGGAAGAAACTTTGCCGTGGCTGCAGACAAAATCTCTGAAATATTCGACATCCCTACGGCGATGAAATTCGAACTTTCAGGCACAATGGAAGATATTAATCAATTTATTGACATCATAAAAAATCAGTACTATGATAGCAAACGAGGTAGCGAAAAACTGGATATTGCTTAACAACGAAATCATGATCAAACATGATGACGAGTTCAGCTTGCATAAAGACAAGGAGGCTGTACGCGCCTATTTCCTGGAATATGTGAACAAGAACACCGTGTTCTTCTATACATTGAAGGAAAAAATCGACTATTTGGTCGAAAACGATTATTACATCGATTTCTACCAATGGTTTACGTTTGAGCAAATGGAAGAGGTGTACAACTATGTATTCGCCAAAAAATTCCGTTTCCAATCCTTTATGGCTGCATTCAAGTTCTTCCAAAGTTACGCCCTGCGCGATGACTCTGGCGAGAAGTTCTTGGAACGCTATGAAGACCGCGTCGTTGCTGTAGCCCTATTCTTGGCTAGAGAAGAAGGCGTACAGAAAGCTATCGAGTATGCCGAAATCATGATCAGTCAAGAATATCAGCCCGCTACCCCGACTTTCTTGAACGCTGGTAAAAAACGCTCCGGCGAACTGGTGTCATGTTTCTTGGACGAAATCGGCGATAACCTGAATGGTATCGGCTATGCTGTCGATTCGGCAATGAAACTATCATCTATCGGTGGTGGAGTTTCTTTCAACATCTCCAAGATCCGTGCCCGTGGCGAAGCCATCAAAGGTGTGGAAGGACGTGCTGGTGGAGTATTACCGATCATGAAAATCATGGAAGATACCTTCTCCTATGCTAACCAACTTGGTCAACGCCCAGGTGCAGGTGCTGTATACTTAAACATCTTCCACTCGGATATCGAAGAATTCTTGGATTGTAAAAAAATCAACGTAGACGAGAAAGTTCGTATCAAGTCTCTTTCCATCGGTATTATCGTTCCTGATAAATTCATGGAATTAGCAGAAAAGGATGAGCCTTGCTACCTGATCTACCCGCACACAGTAATGCAAGAGTACGGTCAGTACCTTGATGAAATTGACATGGATGCGATGTACGATGAGTTGATAACCAACCCTAACGTTAAAAAGAAAAAAATCAATGCCCGTCACCTATTGGTGAAAATCGCTCAGACACAAAAAGAGTCGGGATACCCATACATCTTCTTCAAAGAGAACACTAACCGTGCACACGCATTGAATGGAATCGGTAAAGTAAAATTCTCTAACCTGTGTACCGAGATCATGCAAGTATCAGAAGTATCTGATATCAACATTTACGGTAAAGAAGACACTATCCGTTACGGTATTTCCTGTAACCTAGGCTCCTTGAACATTGCAACGGTCATGGACAACAAACGCATCAAAGAAACTGTTAAAACCGCTATGCGTGCCTTAACCGTGGTTTCTGATGTCACCAATATCGAAATGGTTCCTTCCATCGCTAAAGCAAACCGCGAGCTTCACTCTGTTGGTTTAGGAGCAATGAACCTACATGGCTACCTAGCGAAAAGCTTTATCATGTACGAATCTACCGAAGCATTGGATTTCGCCAACATCTTCTTCATGGCCATGAACTACTATTCTATCGAGGCTTCCATGGAGATTGCAAAAGAACGCCAACAGACTTTCGTAGGATTCGAAAAATCAGCTTACGCTGATGGTACTTATTTCGATAAATACCTTTCGCATGAATACACGCCGAAAACGGAAAAAGTAAAAGAATTGTTCGAAGGCATCCACATCCCAACATTGGAAGATTGGGCGAACCTAAAAGCTCAAGTGGCTGAACATGGTGTTTACCATGCGTACCGCTTAGCGATCGCTCCTAACCAGTCTACTTCATACATCATGAATGCAACTGCTTCTGTCATGCCGATCGTGGACATCATCGAAGTAAGAGAGTACGGTGATAGTACGACTTATTACCCAATGCCTTACTTGACCAATGACAACTACTTCTATTTCAAATCAGCTTACGATATGGACCAGATGAAAGTGTTGAAGTTGATCTCGGTTATCCAACGTCATATTGACCAAGGGGTATCCACCATCCTTCACACCAATTCAAAAGACTCCACTCGTGATCTAGCGAAATACTACATTTACGCCCATAAGTTAGGACTGAAATCATTGTACTACACCCGTACGCGTAAATCTACCATCGAGGAATGTATCTCTTGTTCAGCATAAGACATTCTCGTTAGAACCCAAGACATAAATCACGGAGAAGCTGAACTGGAAATTGAAAATTATCCAGTTCAGCTTCTTCAACTAAAAGATATAAGAAAAGCAATGAGCAAACAATTTACAGCGGTAAACTGGAATACACCGGACAACGATTACGCCTTGATGTTCTGGGAACAGAATATCAGACAATTCTGGATCGATACAGAATACATCCCTTCCAAGGATATAGACAGCTGGAAAGGCCTAAGCTGGGATATGAAAGAATGTTATAAGAAAGCCCTAGGCGGTCTTACATTATTGGATACCCTACAAAGCCATACCGGTATGCCAAAGATCATTGACCACATTGACTCATTGCAGAACAAAGCTGTTCTTTCTTATATGTGTATGATGGAAGCGATCCACGCCAAATCATATTCAACCATCTTTACAACGGTTTCCACAACCAATGAAATCAATGACGTTTTCGGATGGGTTTCCCAAAACAAATTCTTACAGTACAAAGCTTCAACGATCGACAAGTACTACCGTGCCATCGATAAAGAAAATGTATCTGACGAAGAACTGTTCATGGCTCTAGGTGCTTCGGTTTTATTGGAATCTTTCCTTTTCTACTCTGGTTTCTTCTTGCCTTTATGGTTATGTGGTCAGGGACAGATGGTAGCCTCTGCTGATATCATCAAAAAGATCATCGCTGATGAATCTATCCACGGTGTATTCGTTGGCCTTATCGGTCAAGAGGTATTTGCAAGACTGCAGAACAAAGCTGAAGTTAAACAACGCTTCCTAGACCTCTTAAACGAGCTGTACGAGAACGAAATCAAATACACAGAAGAATTGTACACCGTAGTAGGATTGACTGCTGAGGTAAAGGAATACGTACGTTACAACGGAAACAAAGCACTGATGAACTTAGGTTTCGAACCTATCTTCGAGGTAAAACAAGTAAACCCAATCGTATTGAACGGTCTGAACACAGAAACCACCCAACACGATTTCTTCTCCAAAAAATCTACTAACTACGAAAAAGCAACGGAAATCGTCCACCTAAAAAATGAAGATTTCCTATTAGATGCTACAGTAGAGATTTAATATTCTTTGTTATAAAAAAAACTCCCCTCAAGTAAAATTGAGGGGAGTTTTTTTATAGACATAAGACAACAGACATAAGACATTAGAACTTTCTAGCTTATCTCGTGGCTTATCCTGCCTCCCATGTTTTATGTCTTGTGTCTAGAAGTTTTTTTTATAGACATAAGACATTAGAACTTTCTAGCTTATCTCGCGTCCCCTGTCTTGTGTCTTGTGTCTTATGTCTTATGTCTTATGTCTAAACAATGGTCTCTTAGTAACCTGGGTTTTGTTTCAGGTTAGGGTTGATGGCCATATGTTGTTGTGGAATTGGGAACAATTCCTTGTTGACATCGTTGGTTGCTTTATGATCCCACCATGCTCCGCTTGTGTATTTTCCGAAACGGATAAGGTCGGTTCTGCGTTTACCTTCGAAGATAAACTCACGGCCACGTTCAGCTAAAAGCTCGTCTAAAGTCAAGGTAGCTGTAGAATACTGGTTGGCAGCCCAGTCTGCTGCTGCAAATGAGCGCTTCTTAGACTCATTGATCAAGTTTACAGCTTCTTGGTTGGCCGTTCCACCATTCTTGCGCATGATAGCTTCTGCCTTGTTAAAGTAAACCTCGCTCAGACGGTAGATCAAGTAATCATTCTCTTGGTAGTTATCATCCGATAAACGACCTGATTTATACTTGTTAAACCTTGCTCCTGAGTTTTCTTCTCCTTCCGCCATCGATCCTTGTGAAGTTTTATCTCCTTCACTCTCACGACGAATGGAATTAACGAATACTAAAGGTTGTCCAGAATACTCTTCTGTCCCTACCACTGGAGTTTGGGTACCGTATTTATATTGAGGACCGAACAAGAACCAATCTTTCTTTCTTAAGTCTTTGGCGTTGTAAGCGTCAAATGCAGTAGGAATAACCACGAATGCATTCCATCCTCCGTAACCTACGTTCAAGGCCTCTTTCATATAATCATATCCGAAATAGAATCCGCCCCAATCAAAAGCCCATCCACCTTTACGGCTGAACTGGAATTGGAATAGCGCCTCTGGATTTGCTGAGTTCGTATTGCTGAAGGCAGCATTGATGTCAGCAGAAAGCTTCGGTGTACCTCCGATTCCGCCGCCAGCACCTGAGATGACCTTATCCGATGCAGCGATCGCTTGATCCCACATGGCAGTGCCCGACCATTTCTGTGCATTCAGATATAGCTCCGAAAGCATGGCATAACCTGCTGCTCGGTTTACCTTACCAACAGATTCAGCAGTCAGATCTGGCAACTTCGGAACCTCGGCCTCCAATTCGGTCTTTATAAAATCAAAAACCTCTTTTCTGGTCTTGGTCTCCGGGTTCAATGGCTTGTCAGCTACTTCAACTGCAATCGGCACATTTCCCCACATATCCATGATGCGCATATAGTGGTAAGCTCTCAACACCTTTAGTTGTGCAACAGCGGTATTGATCTCTTCTTGGGTCATGTTGATGCTTGCAAAATCCAACTTCTCGATATCCCCAATGGCATTATTGATAAAACCTACACCGGTCCACATCAAATCCCACGCATTCTTCAGCCTATTTTCGTTCACTGTCCAGGTATGGTAGTGCATACGGAAGTGGTCTCCCCCATCATAACCATGGCGACCTTTTTGCGGCCAAGCCACTTGATCTGCTGCTAATTCCGAATGATAGTAAAATCCGGAACCTCCTGTAGGGGCCAACCATGCCTGCATGTGCGTGAATGGTCTTAATACGGCCTGCTCTACCTCCAATTTATTCTTATAGAAACTTTCCTGTTCTAATTTGCTATATAGATTCTCATCTAAATTGGTACAAGCGGAAAGTCCAGCTGTCGCCATTACCGCAACGGCTGCAAATCGTATCGTACGTTTATTTAATAATCTCATAATTTACTTCTTTAAAAACCAATATTTAATCCCAATGACCATGATTGTGTTCTAGGGTAGAATCCTCTAGAATCGATACCTCCATCAAATCCAGTATCTTGCAATTCCGGATCTATTCCAGAATAAGAAGTAATGGTTGCAAGATTCCTTGCGGTCATATACACATATAAATTCCTCAAATAGTCATTCTTAAGGTTGAAAGTATATCCAAGGGTAATATTGTCGATCTTAACAAATGAACCGTTTTCCAAATAGTAGTCTGAGTACTGCGGGTCATCCTTCAAGGCAGCATGTTTGCCAAATGCAGACTCCAATACGTTGTTCGGTAACCATTTTTGGTTTCCAAAATACATATCTGCAGTGTTCAAGATATCATATTTGAATTTACCTCTCAAGAATACGGTCAGGTCAAATCCTTTATAACTGAATCGGTTACCAAGGGAAGCCTGGAATTTTGGAATACCATTCCCGATATAGGTCAGGTCATCGTTGTTGATTTCGCCAGCATGTGCCGTAGAACCATCAGCTTTGTAGAATAACCATTTTCCAGCATCGTCAAATCCAGCGAATCTCTTACCGTAGAATGATCCGACCTCGCCACCTTCTTCCAGACGGATAGCATTACCCAAGTTTCCTGGCGAAGGCAAACCTCCGAACTCTAACCAGTTACTCTTAAAGATATCACTGGATAGTTTGGTCAACTTGTTCTTTTGGTAGTTACCGGCAAAATCAACTTGCCATGTAAAGTTATCATTGGCGATCGGCGTACCGGTCAATTGGATCTCGATACCTTTGTTCACCACTTCACCTACGTTGTACCAAATCGATGGCTGTACGTAAGCAGGCAACTGCGCATTGTATTCATACAATAAGTCAGTAGTCTTTCTGTGATAAACATCAATAGCACCCGTCAAACGGTTATTGAACATACCAAAGTCAACCCCGATATTGGTTTCTGCTTTTTGCTCCCATTTCAAGTCCGGATTCGGGTTTGTGGAAATACCGTAAGTTTGGTAATAGATCCCGTTCTGCGGATATACACCACCAGTACCTAAGGTAACTAACGATAGGTAGTTAGGGATACCTTGGTTACCCGTAACACCATAACCAGCACGTAGCTTCAAGTCATTAACCACTTCTTTGTTGGTAAAGAAGTCTTCGTTTGAAATATTCCAACCTGCTGAAACTGCTGGGAAATTACCCCATTTGTTGTTGGCACCAAATCTTGAAGATCCTTCACGACGTAAGATCGCAGTAACAAAGTACTTGTCTGCATAATTATAGTTTACACGTCCAAAGAATGCGATCAGGGTGTTGTCTTCTTTAAATGAATTCAACCCTGGTCTAGGTAATTTATCATTGGTAATGGCAGTACCGGAGTTAAAGTCCCAATCTAGGAATCCGTCGGTGGTAAAACCATTATTGTTCATGTCAAACCACTCCAAAGTTGAGTATTGATAACTATAACCTAATAATCCAGTAACGGTATGTTTCTCGTTGAAGGTTTTGTTATAGTCAATGGTACTTTCAAAGGTTTTTGTCCAGTTCAGTTCATTGCGTTTATACGCATATCCCATTCCTTGGTAGTTGGAGTCTTCCCTTTGGTCCCAATCTAATTTAGAACGGAATTCACGACCGTTCCAGTTGTCTCTTACATAAGAACCGAATGCCGAAACGCTCAATTCGTCCAAGATCTTGAACTTCAAACGGGCATCACCAGAAAATGTCTGTTGGTTACGCTCATTTAACCTATAGGCCAATCGGCTCATCGGGTTATAGTTATTGTATTCCTGGGTTTGGTAGAAAGTTCCATCGGCATTCACCAATGGCGCAGTCGGGTTACGTTGAATGGCTTGTTCAAAATCCCCTGTTTGTCCACCCAATAGATTGGCTTTATTAAAGTTGGCAGCAATATTAGCTGATAAGGTCAAACGATCCTTCAATCCTGTTTGGCTGAAGTTGATACGTCCACCAAATTGCTCTTTACCATTTTCCTTAGCCACACCTTTTGCCTGTTCATAGTTGAAAGAAGCACGGTATGTTGAGTTTTCCCCACCGCCGCTGGCAATGAAGTTATGGAAATGCGAAAAGTTATCCTTATTGATCAATTCATCATATAGATCAGTTGTAGCACCTAAATCATATTTTGGTCTATCCAATCCTACAACTACTTTATCCCTAAACTGAGCAGCATCCAACATGGTTGGTCTGCGGTTTACGATTTCAGTCTGTCCATACGTCAAGTATTCAAACTGAGGTGTTCCAGCCTTACCTTTTTTAGTTGTAACCAAAATTACACCACCGTTACCACGGGTACCATAGATTGCCGCTGCAGAACCATCCTTCAATACGTCGATGGACTCGAT
Organism: Sphingobacterium sp. LZ7M1; assembly: GCF_024296865.1. Lineage (GTDB taxonomy): Bacteria > Bacteroidota > Bacteroidia > Sphingobacteriales > Sphingobacteriaceae > Sphingobacterium. The sequence goes on from NZ_CP101134.1 coordinate 3,707,323, forward strand.
GTCCCCTTGTTTGATCAGGTCCAGGTTACCACCAGGGATACCATCGATAACCACCAATGGGCTATTGGATCCTTTTAGGGAAGCCATACCACGTAACTGAATATTGGTTCCTGAGTTCGGGTTACTTCCTTGCGTCCGAGTTACGTTCAGACCAGCTACTTTACCTTGGACCAATTCCATCGGGTTTCTCATTCCCCCTCTGTTAAAGTCCTTTTCCTTTACGGAAGCCACTGCGGAAGTAATCTCCTTACGTTTCTGAGTACCGTAACCAACTACGACTACCTCATCCAATGATTCTTCGTCTGGGCTCAGGTTTACATTGGCTGTTGCAGAGGTTACTGGAAATTCTTGGGATTTAAATCCAATGTAACTTACCTGGAGAACATCTCCGTTTTCTGCTGCGATGCTAAAATTACCGGCATCATCGGTTTGGGCCGCTGCTTCTTTTCCCTTCACGCGGACGGTCACTCCTGAAAGTGCTTCCCCCGTGCTTGCATTCTTCACCGTCCCCGTCACTGTCTGTTGAAATTCAACCTTCTCCATCCTTGTCGCTTCAGAATACGGTACCGATGCAGCATAACCATAACTGCAAGCCATCAGCGCAAAGCACAATATGCTCCCTCTGACAAAGCCTTTCCGATACATTTTTGAACTGTAAATGTTTGGCATGTTAATTAACGTTAATGAATAAATAATTTTTAAAGGTCTATAAAACTGATACTTAATCCTAAAACGATTTAGTTTAATTGGGACACAAGTTTGATTCTGAATGACCCAATAAAAGTAACGTGATAATTAGTTAAATATTATCCTTTGTTTTATTGATATTCGGGTAAATTAGAAAATTTATGTTAAAAACCTAAAATTAACAGCACAAAGTTTGGTAACACTTGTGTTATATTCTGCTAAAAAAGTGCAGGAATTTTAGTGCCTAAATGGAGGCAATTCGAGCGTACATTTCCACCATGGCCAGTTGGTCCAGCAACCATTTTTTGGCGCTCTTTTTTTCACCCGTCCAGTCCTTGTTGAACAAGCCGTGTTCATCCCTTAGATCCGTCCAGGCATAACGTAAATTATCCTTGAAACTGTTGATATACAGTGGATTTTTATCGGCATGGTACAACTCTACAAAACCCCTCAACATCACGGCGATAAACCAGGAATCGGAGTTCTTGAAAAGCTTGATTTTTTTGCCAGAATTCAATGCTTTATCTTGGAAGAAATATTCATGCGCAGAAGCAGCAATTTCCTGCGCTTCTTTCAGGTATTTTTGGTCCTTTGTAATTTTATAAAATAAGGCAGCCGATTGTAACATTTGTCCGGAATTATAGGGAAATTTTGTTTTGTTTACTTTACCCGTCAAGGAAATGTTGTCAAAATAGAGATGATCCACAGGATCCTCCAAATGCTCCTTGGTCCATTGGTACAATTTCTCCGCTTTCTCTAGATATGCTCTTTTGTTGGTCGCCTCATACAGCTTTAACAGATAGACCACAGCCGGAGCATTAGAACAGGTATTCTTGGATTCTTTTTTCTGTTCGCACCAATAGATCCCTCCCCCTAGTTTATCATCCATTCCACTTTCCACAAAACGCCAGATCTCCTCCGATTTAGCTAGGAATTTCTTGTCCTTCGTGTTCAGGTATAGATCGGCAAAGTCTATTCCCAACCAAACGTTATCATCATAGAATCGATCTGATAATGGGGCATTTTTCACATAAGAGGCATAGCCATATGGTTCTCTTTTATCATAATAATGTTCCAATCCCGGCAGGACCTTGGTTTTGATCTCTTTAAGGATCTTTGGGTCTTTATGAAGCTCATAACGGGCCACTTGAGCAGAAAGTGAGCCTGAAAATGGCCAAAGGTAGGAATAGGCATTTCCCTTTTTGCCTTCATCGGGTCCGGCCAGATAACTGGCTTTGTAGCTATCATCATATGGAAAATTCTCGCGAAGTAAATATTCCCCTTTAATACCATAATGCTTATAGATGGAGTCCAAGCTTATCGCTGCTTGCTCAGCAAAAGATGGTACTGCAGGGTTGGGCTGTGCAAGTACTTGCACAAGCTGCATAAAACAAATTACGGTTAGGATGAATGTCTTTTTCATGATCGCGTTCTTTTCTTCTTAAAGTTTATGTTGGGAAACCAGGTTTCCATAGGTTGATTGATGTCAGATAGCATCAGCGTGATTTACATTTCTTGGGGATCAATAGGATGGTATCCCCAAGAAATGTCGGAATTGTCTTAAATATTGCCTTTTTTCAGCTCATTGACGGCATGGTCCACTGCCCGAGCAGAGAAAGCCATATAGGTCAATGAAGGGTTTTGCGTAGAGGTGGATGTCATACTCGCCCCATCCGTAACGAAAACATTTGGACAGGCATGCACCTGATGCCAACTGTTCAAAACCGAGGTTTTGGGATCTTTACCCATGCGGGCTCCTCCCATTTCATGGATATCCAAACCCGGAGCTTGTGAACTTTCATTTCTATGGATATTCTTGAACCCAGCGGCTGTAAACATTTCTTCCATGGTATCCAGATAATCCTTCTTCATCTTCGCATCGTTATCATCATAATCCACGGATATCTTGAGCAATGGCATTCCCCATTCATCTTTCTGCTTATCATCCAGGGCTACATAATTGCTTTCCTTTGGAATGGTTTCACCCATCATATGCGAACCCACTCCCCAATTTCCATATTTTGGAGTTAAGATCGACCCTTTCAGGTCAGCCCCCAATCCCGACTCGTCCGACCAGGAAGAACGGTAAGCTCCAAATCCAGCCGCGTAGCCTCTCAAGAAATCGGTCTCCTGTTTATGTAAATTTCTGAAACGCGGAATATAACCTCCTCCAGCAGGATTTCTGCCATCGGTCTTAAATTCCAGCATCCCTTCGTATTCCGCCCCAATCCGTGCACTGTAATTATGGAAAGCCACATATTTCCCTAAGGTACCCGAATCATTGCCCAGGCCATTCTGGAATCTATTGGATTTAGAGTTCAACAGGATCAAGGTAGAATTTAGCGCCGCTGCATTCACGAAGATCACCTTAGCATAGAAATCTATCTCTTCCTTTGTCTCTTTATCGATTACCTTTACCCCTACCGCTTTCCCTTTACTTTCATCGTATAAGATAGAGTGCACGACCGAGTTCGGTCTCATGGTCAGGTTTCCTGTTTTCGCTGCCCAAGGCAGAGTGGACGCATTCGAACTGAAGTATCCTCCAAAAGGACAGCCACGTTGGCATAAGGTACGGTTCTGACATTGAACCCTACCCTGATCCAAGTGGATCTGATTAGGCTTAGATAAATGGGCACATCGCGCTGAAATCACTTTTCTTCCCGGATATTTGCTCTCTACCTGTTGTTTGAAATATTTTTCAACCACATTCAAGGGGTACCCTGGCAGAAACTCACCATCCGGTAGTTCCGGCAGACCGTCCTTATCACCGGCAATCCCCGCAAAACGTTCCACGTGGTCATACCAAGGTTTAATATCTTTATAACGGATAGGCCAATCTACGGCAAAGCCATCCCTTGCTGGACCTTCAAAATCAAAATCAGACCATCGCTGGGTCTGTCTGGCCCATAACAGGGATTTTCCCCCTACCTGATAGCCACGGATCCAGTCGAAAGGCTTTTCCTGAACATAAGGATGTTCCTTGTCTTTCACGAAAAAATGGGCTGCATCCTCATGGAAGGCATAACAACGATTTACAATTGGGTTTTCCTGCTGTACGGCATAAGGCATTTCCCCTCTATGCTCAAACTCCCATGGATATAGGTTGGTCGTCGGATAATCCTTCACATGCTGTACATCCCGACCACGCTCCAGGACCAAGGTCTTGAGACCTTTCTCACAAAGTTCCTTGGCAGACCAGCCACCGGAAATCCCAGAACCGATGACGATGGCATCGTAACTACGATCTTTTTCTGAATCAATATTTAAGTTTGCCATGGTCTATGCATCTATTTTTGCGGCTCCGTTATATCTACCCGGAACCAATTCGTAAACTAATTTATTTTTCATCACGTATTCCGAGTTCTTATATCCTTGGACCGTCCTTCTTTTCAAGATCTTGAAGAATACATCATCTTCAGGAAGCGCCTTGAGATAAGCCTGTTGCTCTTCCAAGGTCTTACCCTTCAGTTTTGAGGCTGCTTTCAAGCCATCGGTAAATTTATGCTGATCTTCTGGACTCGTGCAATCGTCCAGCATTTTCATCACGAAAAGATGTAGGTTTAGCTCTTTGGCACCAGGGCTATCGGTTTTGGGAATAATGGCTTCAACCAATTCAGCCAACATTTTCTCATCATCAAGATTGAGCTTCACTTTGTTTAACTGAATGGTAGGAGCTTTAGAACTAAAGTCGCAGGAAGTAGCAATCATGATACCACCTGCCACGATAAACATTTGTTTTAATGCGGTCCGTCTATCCATAAGATTCATAATCTAGAAACCTAAAATACGAATTATTGGATAGTTAGTTCTTTAATTTAGGGAAAGCAACGATTTTTTTACTTCTGCTAAATCGTTTAATAATTCGTCAGCATGTGTCAAACGAGATTTTTCAACCTCCTGTTTGGTCACAGCGATACAGTAAAGACCGGCAGTTTTAGCCGCTGTACAGCCCGTACTGGTATCTTCTACCACCACAATCTCCTCTTTTGGGATCGATAATTTATTGACTGCCAATAAATAAGGTTCAGGGCTGGGTTTTGGATTCTCCACTTGTTCCCTTGTCACAAAGAATTCAAAGTACTTCAGCAAATTATGTTCTCCAAGCACCGTATCTACGGTCGTCTGATAACTGGAAGTCACCAATCCTATGGTCTTTCCAGCATCCTTTACAGCATCTAATAATTCCTTGGCATGGGGCATCAGACGTATATTCTTCATATTAGCCTTCGCATACCGAGAACGCGTCGCAAACCACATATCTTCTTCATCAACATGCAGCTTATATTCCTCATTCAACATCTTTACGTTATGGCTCAAGGTGTGCCCAGCAAAATTGGAAATCCATTCATCAAAATCAATCTTCAAACCATAATCATTCTCCAAAATTGGAGCCCAGTTGCTGAAATAGAAATATTCAGAATCAATCAACGTCCCATCTAAATCAAAAAGTACTGCATTTATATTATTCATGCTGCAAATTTAACCATATTAATATTAAGCCCATGTTAAATAACGAAGTCTTAACATAGGTCTTCATCTTTATTTAACAAGGTTTCATGGATAAGGTTCTATGCTTTTCTAATGATGGGAACTAAGTATTAGTTTACCCATATTCGAGACATATTGCGAAAGTTCCGAATGTGTCTCGAATAAGGTCAAAAGTTCATAAGAAAACCTTGGCTTAATAGAATTTTAAATTTGCATTCATGCCATCCTTAGAACTGTAAATTCATTGTTGTTAATGAAGGCTTGATTTGCGATAGCTAGTGGCTTTTATTAAGTTTGCTTAGCCCGCTATAAAGATATGCGGAAGGTATAAAAACAAAATACTTTATGAAAATAATTGCAGTAGGCAGAAATTATATAGACCACGCCAAAGAATTAAACAATCCTGTCCCAGAAATGCCAGTTATCTTTCTAAAACCTGATACTGCAGTTTTGAAAGACAATAAGGACTTCTACTACCCAGAATTCAGCAAGGATGTGCACTATGAAGTGGAACTGGTGCTACGGGTATGTAATGAGGGCAAGCATGTTTCCAAAAAGTTCGCCCATAAATATTATGATGCGATTGGCTTGGGCATTGATTTTACGGCAAGGGATCTTCAATCAGAACTGAAGGCTAAGGGATTACCTTGGGAGTTGGCAAAAGCTTTTGACCACTCCGCCGTAGTCGGGGAATTGATTGCAAAAGAGCAGTTCAATGACCTACAGAACCTGAATTTTTCACTTCGGAAAAACGGAGAAATGGTTCAGGAAGGCAATAGCAAGGACATGATTTTTGATTTCGACAGCTTGATCACATTTGTTTCCCAATACATTACCTTAAGAAAAGGAGATTTGATCTACACGGGCACCCCAGCAGGGGTAGGACCGGTACAAATTGGGGATAAATTGGAAGGATTTTTGGAGGAGAAAAGCATGTTTACATGCCAAATAAAATAAGATGAAGAAAATAACGCTATCCTTATTCGTAGCACTCAGTCTGGCGGGAACTCTATCCGCTCAAAATAAAGATATTATCAAATCACGGAATTATCCACAGGGCTATTTCCGGAATCCATTGAATATAGCGCCAGATGCTTCTGGTACTTTTGGGGAACTCCGTTCGACCCACTTCCATGCGGGTGACGATTACCGGACCCAGCAAAGAATCGGACTTCCATTACATGCCGCAGCCGAAGGTTATGTTTCCCGTGTAAGGGTACAGATCGGTGGTGGTGGAAACTCGGTTTACATAGATCATCCCAATGGTTATACCTCGGTTTATTTGCACATGGACAGCTTTAATGATGTCCTGACCAAAATCATCCGTGCGGAGCAGTACAAGCAGCAACGGTTTGATGTGGATATGGAATTAAAACCCAGTCAGGTGAAGTTGAGCAAAGGGCAATTTATTGGAAATGCAGGGAATACGGGTGGTTCAGCAGGACCGCATCTCCATTTCGAAATCAGGGATACTAAGTCCCAGCATCCTTTGAACCCGCAGCTCTTTGGCCTGCATTTTACCGATAGGTTTGCCCCAACCATTAACGGCATTATGGTCTATGACCTTCTGGATCCACTGTTTAACGAAAATACTGGCCGGAGGTATCAACAATTAAAGGCGCTAGGGTCGGGACGCTATGCGCTGGCTTCTGGAGCACCGATTTCAGTAAACGGTAAATTTGGCCTTGGAATAAATACGATTGACAGGCATCGCGCTGGAGGTTTCCAAAACGGTGTGTATTCCATCGAACTGTTCCTTGATGGTAAAGCGATCTCCACCGTGCTGTTCGAGGAACTCGATTTCAATACTTCCAGTGCCATCCATTCTTACATAGACTTTCCGCATTTTAAGAAAACAAAGGCTAAGGTTCAGAAGAGTTTTAAAGACCCAGGCAATCCTATACAGATCTTCAAGTTCTTAGACAAGGATGGTACGATTGAATTGAAGGATGATGCGGTCCATGATGTGAAATATGTAGTCAAGGACGTTCATGGCAATTGTAGCGAACTGGATTTTAAAGTCAAGAACAATGCAAGCTATACCGCAAAGCGAAACCCTGCAAAAGGAGAACTGTTTGCCTACAGCAAAGACAACAAGTTTGAAGCAGACCAAGTGAAATTGGACATTCCAAAAGGAGCCCTTTATACTGATCTGGATTTTGTGTATTCCACGAGTGCTCCAAGGCCCAACAGTTATTCGGCAGTACATCATGTGCAGAACAACCTAACGCCCCTATTTTCCACTTACAAGTTAAGTGTGAAACCAACCAGCCTTCCAAAACACCTGGAGAGCAAAGCCTTATTGGCATCTGTAGAAGGAGGTTCAGTAGGTGGGAAATTTGAAAATGGCTGGGTAACAGTGAACACCAAGATATTTGGTTCATTTTATGTGACGGTAGATACGATTGCACCGACCATTGTTCCACGCAATTTCAGTAATGGCAAGAACGTCAGTGGACAATCAAAAATTGACTTCACGATTGCCGATAATTACTCGGGGATTCAATCTTTCAATGCATATATTGATGACAAATGGTTACTGATGGAGTATGATTCCAAGAACAGGCATGTTTGGCATCGATTTGACCCCGCATTGAGCAAGGGACAACATAAATTCAAATTCGTAGTGAAGGACTGGAAGGATAACGAGAAGGTCTACGAAGCTACATTTACTAGATAGAAAGGACAATTATGGCAGAGTTGAAAGTTGGAGACAAAGCTCCACAGTTTACATCAAAGAACCAGAATGGGGAGGAGATTAAGCTATCGGATTTCAAGGGAAAAAAGGTAATCTTATATTTCTATCCCAAAGATAATACACCAGGTTGTACCACGGAGGCCTGTAATTTCAGGGATAACTACCAGAGTTTATTGAAAGATGGTTTCGAGGTAATTGGCGTAAGTATCGATAGCGAGCAATCGCATCAGAAGTTCATTTCTAAATTCGAACTTCCATTTAATCTGGTCTCCGATGAGGACAAAAAGATCGTTGAAGATTATGGCGTTTGGGTAGAGAAGAACATGTACGGCAAGAAATACATGGGAACCGCAAGAACCACTTTTATCATTGACGAGAAAGGTATTATTCAGCAAATTATCAAAAAAGTTGACAATAAAAATGCGAGTCAACAAATAAGAGATTTATTGGCACAATAAATCAAACGAATACATTATATTTGCCCCTTATGAGCAAGCAAACAGACGATTTTTTCAAGAATATCATTTCGCATGCGAAGGAATATGGATTTGTTTTTCCTTCGAGTGAGATCTATGACGGTCTAAGTGCCGTATATGATTATGGTCAATTGGGTTCTGAACTAAAGAACAACCTAAAGACTTATTGGTGGAAATCCATGGTTCAATTGAATGAGAACATTGTGGGCATTGATGCTGCAATTTTCATGCATCCTACAACCTGGAAAGCATCCGGACACGTGGATGGGTTCAATGACCCGATGATTGACAATAAGGACTCGAAAAAGCGTTACCGTGCGGATCAATTGATCGAAGATAAGATCGACCGTTATGAAAAGGACGGAAAGAATGAAAAAGCCGCCCAACTTCAGAAAGATTTAGATGATGCGTTGAATGCGGACGACTTGGTTCGTTTGAAAACCATCATTGAAGAGCACAATATTGTTTGCCCTATCTCAGGAACAAAAAATTGGACGGATGTACGTCAGTTCAATTTAATGTTTGCCACGCAGATGGGTGCTATGGCTGATGGTGCGGAACAAGTTTATCTTCGCCCTGAAACAGCACAAGGTATTTTTGTGAACTTCCTGAATGTTCAAAAAACAGGTAGGATGAAAATCCCTTTTGGTATTGCCCAAATTGGTAAAGCATTCCGTAATGAGGTAATTGCCCGTCAATTCATCATGCGCATGCGTGAATTTGAACAGATGGAAATGCAATTCTTTGTACGCCCTGGAACAGATTCAGAATGGTATGCTAAGTGGAAAGAAAACCGTTTAAAATGGCATTTGGCATTGGGAGCTGATGAAACAAAATATCGCTACCATGACCACGTGAAATTAGCGCATTATGCTAAAGCAGCAGTAGATATTGAATACCAATTTCCTTTTGGATTTAAAGAGGTTGAAGGTATCCACTCCAGATCTGATTTCGACTTAAAACAACATCAAGAGTTTTCAGGTAAGAAGATGCAATATTTCGACCCTGAAATCAACCAAAGTTATATTCCATTCGTAATTGAGACTTCAATCGGTTTGGACCGCTTATTCCTGACAGTATTGGCCAATAGCCTGGTTCAGGAAGACCTTTCAACTGAAGACAAACAAGATTCACGTGTGGTATTGAAATTCCACCCAGCGATCGCTCCAGTTAAAGCAGCTATCCTTCCTTTGACCAAGAAAGATGGCTTGCCAGAAAAGGCGAGAGAGATTATGTCTAAGTTGAAATTGGACTATAACATCCAATACGACGAGAAAGATTCCATTGGAAAACGTTATCGCCGTCAGGATGCCATCGGTACACCTTTCTGTATTACGGTAGATCACCAGACCTTGGAAGACAATATGGTTACAATCCGTCATCGCGACAGCATGCAACAAGAGCGTGTGAACATTGATGAACTAGAAAACATCATTGGCAACCTTGTGAGCATGAGCAACCTTTTGAAAAAATTGATCTAAGCATCAAAAGAAATAATAAAATTAAACCTGCTTCGGGAATGAAGCAGGTTTTTTTTATATAGAGAGGTGGTTAGTTCAAACCATTCAAGAGGAGGTCACCCTTGTTTGATCAATAGTATAGTTTTTTCTTTCCAGATACTTCCAAACTGAACAGCCGTTTACCCGATGGAATACCCTATGAAATTCATAATCGCTTTTAAAACCCGATTCAAACAGTAATTTATTGATCACCGCCGAATCATGATCTGCATGCCCTAATTTATCCATGAAATAGGAAATGCGTTTAGAATTGAGATAATACTCAAAATTACCCCGCAAATAAACTTTAGTGATTTCCTTTAATTCACGATCAGACAATGGCAAAAATTTAGCGATGTCGCCTAGCTTAAATTCAGGATTCTTAAAGAGCTTTTCCTGGTCCATTAATTGGTCAATGGCTGTCACATAAAAGATCAGATCTACGTCCTTCTTAAATGAGTCTTCCAACCTTGGATTTTTTTGCAATCCATAAAACCGAAACATATAGGCGAAAAATAATTGCACCGTTTTAAAATACCGATAATAAAGGATAGAAAAGAGAACCAAAAAAGTATAGAGACCATCAGGGAACTTGAGGAACAAACCGTTTTCAAAAATAATCCCATTGAAAACAATGACTGTAAGCACAAGCAACTTTGACAGTATGAGAGAACAAGCTAATTGTCCATCAATGGAACACGAGAGCTTAGCCAAGTTTTTCCTAAAGGGCCAAAGTATATAGATATCATACACTAGCGTAACGGCGAACAAAATTGTCCTTGACCGTTGATTAAAAAAATCCAGGTAATCGTAGATCATCCCTTCTTTTATCTGATCTGAAAAGATATTGTAGAGGAAGAAGAAGACATAAAAAAGTAAAAAAGGGAAAAAGGCCAATAGCATGAGGTATCCCGAGGTCCTAATTTCCAAGACGATATTACGGAGATATAACGAAGATAGGGAAACCAAACATAGGCTACTTGTTGCGGTAAATAGCAAGTCAATATGAGGATCAATCATGGATACCAAATATTTAACTAATAGAACAACAATGGAAGAAAACATTAGGATTCGGATAATCTCCCCTCTTTCATCCCTAATAGTTTTTACCTTTAGATAGAGGATTATGATTAGTACCTGAATAATAGTTAGCGCTAGCAAATAAGCCATATAACAATAATAACACACTATTATTAACAAATTAAAAAGGTCTCGTTAAGTTTAATTTTTTAATCAGTACGATGATTTCGAAATTTTACTTAAAAACAACCACTTTGTTCGCATCCCAAGTTTCATCAATTATCACCTCAAAAAAGCCTGTAGAGAAACCTGATGGGTACAAGGGCCCTTTGAAAATCAACTTCACATTGTTTTTGATATTCGATTTCAGCCTAAATTTTCGGATGACTTTACTTTTGTCCCAGACCTCAATTTCATATTGAACGGGAAGCTCCTTATCAGATAGTCCTAAAAAATGACTAAATGAAATTTCTTTATTAAGGTTAAAATCTTGCTCAAATTCCAATGGTTTTGTAGGTTCCTCTAGAATTTTGGTATCTACTTTTAGATTAAAAGGTTTCCAAAAATAAGGAGCAGTAATTGGCCTGACGGTGACCTTTTTAATTTCCTTTAGGTCTCGAATATCAGTAAAGTTCAAGGTTACCAAACTGTAAAGGCGCTTAAGCTTGACCAGTTTCTCTACATTTTCCTTTAAGTCGAAGGAATCGATTGCGGCGAATGAACGGCCAAATTTATCTTCGAAGGTATGGCCAATAAAAATCTGGTCCTTATTTTTGATATCCGTAGGCATCAGTAATTTCTTTGGCGAATCATGGAACAAGATGAGGTTATAATAGCTTCCATAAGGAAGTTCCACTAATTGCTCCTTATTATTCTGGGAAAGGTCGAAACTTCCATTTTTCACAAGTTCACCTGTTTTCTTTTTAAAGATAAAATAGGGCAAGTCTGACAAATTGGGTTTACTGCGATCTTTTGCCCTACCATAAAATTTAATATTATCTATATAATGTGTATGGTTATTTGGCTCCTCAACATAGGGACTGTTGATTTTTGGGTCTTTCATCCAGATATTAACAATGGTTTTATCATTTCCTTTTAATTCTTTTGGAATCGGAATGTTATAGGTCTGCAATGGTTTAGAGGCATTGGAATTAGGAACAATTTGAAATATTGTATCTAACTTTCTAATTGCAAAATTCTTTGGATCATAAAAATCTACGTAGAAGTATTTTTGCTTTTCATCTGTTGATAACAAATCAAATTCAAGTCTATCGAGTTCATGAATTTTCGTCAGATCTATTTTGAAAGAAAACCTCGATAATCCTTTCACAGTATAGACAAAATTATCTTTATAAGCAGGCTTTGAAGGATCATTTACAAATTGAACGCTATTTTCTAGACCTGATATAACTTCTATTTTAAATACCTGATCATAATCATAGGTAGGTTCTAAAGATTTTTTATTCATATCGAAGTAACCCAGTACTTCAAATTGATCAGGATGAAGGTTTAATGTGGCATCATTTTGAACAGATTTGGTTGAGGGAGCGGAATGGTAGGATTGGATCTCAGACTGGAAATTTGAAAAATTGAAAGAAACTTGATGTAGGCCGTTATCAGGCTGTGGGGCTTCATGATCTTTCCTTTTACAGGAGAAACAAAGCAATGTTGGGATTAGGAAGGCCAAAAGGAAACGGAGGGATCGGCATAATAAACTCATAATAATTAAAATTTAAAGTAAACTAAAATATTTTATGTTTAAATTAAATGATAGAGTTTAACAAAAAAGAAAAAAGAGATAATTAAAATATTAATTATCTCTTTAATCATCTATAAGATAGAATGATATCTAACCTTTACATCAAAAAAACTTAATTAAATGCTTTAAGAAACGGTGTAGCTTATTTTTTCTCCATTTTTGATAACAGGTACTTTTTCACCCTTTTTACCTTTAATTTGAAGATTTGTAACTTTTCCGTCTTTCCATTCAAAATCAACAGTGTAATTCCCTCTTGCTTTTAAACCAGAAACTTTACCATCTTTCCATGCGGATGGCAAAGCAGGCAATAAATGGATATAACCATCATGGCTTTGAATCAGCATTTCAGCGATACCTGCTGATCCGCCAAAGTTTCCATCAATTTGGAAGGGAGGATGGGCACAAAAGAGATTTGGATAGGTGCCTGCTCCTGCACCTTCATAGGTTGTTCCACTACCGTAGGCAGGCTGCAACAACTGTCTCAAGATTTCTAGTGAATGGTCACCATCATGCAATCTTGCCCAGAATAAGATCTTCCAAGCTCTGGACCAACCGGTTCCTTCATCGCCACGGACCGCCAAGGTCTTCTTCGCAGCTTCAGCCCAATCTGGACTGCTCACAGGCGATATGAAATTTGCTGGATACAGACCATAGAGATGAGAAACATGTCGATGCTTGGGTTCAACCTCTTCATAATCTTCCAGCCATTCCATCACACGACCTGATTTGCTTACTACCACTGCCGGAGGTAACTGTTTTATGTCGATCTGCAACTGCTTCGCGAAATCGTCATTTAAGCCAAGGATCTCATTACTTTTTATGACCGATTCATATAATTCGCGGACGATCTGGTTATCGATGGTAGGTCCCATGACCACAGCAGCACGCTTACCATTGGCCAACTTGAAACCATTTTCTGGAGAAACCGAAGGAGAGGTAACTAACCAGCCTGTCTTAGGGTCTTTTACCATGGTGGCTTTATAAAAAACCGCAGCTTCTTTTAAAACTGGATATATTTCCTTTAGGTATGCTTCATCCTTTGTGAATTGGTAGTGCTCCCAAAGGTGATTACACAACCATCCTGAAGCCGTACTGGCTCCCCAAGAAGCGTGTTCACCTGGGGCAGTGTACCCCCATGGGTTCGTCATCATGTAGACAACCCATCCAGGAGCATTATAATAAGCCTTTGCAGTTTTTGTCCCTTCTTTCGCAATATTTTTGATCATCTCGATAAAAGGTTTATGGTATTCAGAAAGGTTGTTCACTTCTACTCCCCAATGGTTCATCTGAGCGTTGATGTTCAAATGGTAATCGCCGTTCCAAGGAGTCTGGATCTGATGTGCCCAAAGACCTTGAAGGTTTGGTGGCAATGCTTTCGGGGTATGGGGCGATGCGCTCGCTAAGGTTAAATACCTTCCGAACTGATAATATAAAGATGCCAGTCCATTATCTTGGCTTGGATCTTTAAAGAAAGCCTGCAAACGGTCTTTTGTCGGAACATCTGCCTTCGGGGATACATCGGCAAGCTGTAAGGACACGCGATCGAACAGAGGCTTGTATTTTGCAGCATGTGCTTTCCACAGTTTAGCATAATTGCTTTTCTCCACCTTCAATATTTCCTTAGATACATAATCCTTAGGATCATGTCCGTAATAACTGGTAGAGCCTGTAAACAACACTAGGGCCTCATCAGCACCCTTGATAATGATCTGATTGTCGTGGTTCTGAAGAGTCCCCCCTTTTGTCAGAACCTTGAACTTGGCGGCAAACTGGATTCCACGGCCTCCCTTTCCATCCGGAAGGCTGCCGGTTACCGTAATTTCATTCCCGTTTATCTTGTAATCTTCCACATTTTGGTCCCTATAGAAATGCATGGCAAATGCTATTGATTTCTTTTTATCTGCAGACAAACGGACAACGCCTACATTCTTGTCAAAAGATGTAAAGTACTCCCTTAGATAATGTGTCCCATTATTGCTGAAACTGGTAACCGCTTTCGCATCGGCGATATCCAGCCAGCGTTTGTAATCGGTAGTTTCGCCTTGATGAAAGAATAGAAAATTCATGAAACCAAGATTCTGGAATGCGCCATAAGGGGCCTCAGCTCCATTACCTTGTCCTGAACCGGCTCCTACACATACAAAATTCTTGTTGACCAATGCTTCTGCTAGATCATTCTTTCCTTCAAACAGCAGTTTCTGGATTTCACCAACAGAATTCATTGCCTTATAGTTATTGGCATCTTGGGGAGATCCGGACCACATGGATATTTCATTCAATACAATGGATTCATCATTGATCTTGCCATCCGGCATCATTCCAATCAATCCATTTCCCAAGGGCAGGGTCTCTTCCCAGACTTTTGCGGGTTCCTTATACCATAATTTAGAATCCTGCGCACTTAGAAGTCCCGTCCAAAGGCACAAACTCATCAACACTACTCTCTTCATTTCTTATTTTAAATAGATATCAAACTCTGCTACTGAAAATTCTTTCCCCTCACTTAATATTTCTTTCGGGATAAACCGTATATAATGAGCTTCATGGGCAGTATCAAAATTGATATTCTGTTCCGTTGCATTGGCTCGAATATTGGAAAATTCCCCTATGGCTGCCGTCTTCCACTCTTTTCCATCAATACTGGTCTGTACTTCATATTTGGAAGGAATTCCATTGATTTTGCGATCCTGTCTAGGCATATAGCTCATTCCTAAGACCTGTTCTGTTTTTGGCAAACGGATTTCAACGAATTTTTGATTGCTTAAGATAGTTTCCCAAACAGTCTTGTCATTGTTGTCAGATGCCAGTTTTACATTTTTATCAGCAGAAATAATCGTGATCTGATCCTTGGCGATTTTTTTACGGTCGGCATGGTCAAATTTAAAATCAGACTTCGCTTCCTTGAACAATGCAAAGTCGCTCAATGTAGGTGCAACAGGTGCATACAGTTTCAGCCTCAATTTGCTAGCGCGGATAGGTTTCTCCAATTTGATCAGTCTGGTTGATCCGATACTGGTCGCTGAAGCCAATGGTTTCCAATTATCATCCGACCAAACTTCTACCTGAACACTATCCAAACGCTGTCCCAATTTGATATTTTCGCGCAATCTAATGAGGTCAAACTCTTGATCATGGGCCAGATTGATTTCTATGGTAGGATTCAGCACATCATCGTCCGAGGCATAATAAGTATACCTATCGTTGTCAAATAGATTTTTCTCGGAGAACTTTGCATGGTTTTCTCTTATATTACTCGCTTTTGCTGTAGCACCAGCGGCTAAATTATCAGCGAAGGTTGACTTTAATTTTTCTCCAAAAGCAGCCAGTGATTTCACATCATTATCATGTAGGAGACCATTTGGCATTGGCGCCAATCCAAGGTTCATATTGCCACCACGTCCCACTGATTTCAAATAAATTTCAAACAGTTGATTTGGTGTTTTCACCTTTTCGTTTTGGTCCTCATGATAGAACCAACCTGGTCTTTGGGGAACATCACATTCCGCAGGAATCCAGAATTCACCATTACGGTCACCGGATGGCAAATTGGAATCATCGACTTCACCAGGAACAGCTGGTTTACCAGGGGTTTTGCTCTTCGGAGTCAGGGTTGCCCAACTGGTTTCTGCAGCAAAACCTTTTTCATTTCCTACCCATCTCATATCTGGGCCAACATCCGAGAATATCATCGCCATGGGCTGAAGTTTTCTCACAATAGGCCAAGTCTTTTCATGCCACTCGTAATAGGTGGTACGGTCAATGGTCCGTTTTTCATTTTTTCCGCCATAATAGCCATCTCCCCCGTTTGCACCATCGTGCCACGAAGTGAACAATGGGCCATAGTTGGTCATTAATTCTGTAAGCTGCTCACGATATGCATCTGCATAGGCTTTGGTGCCATATCGTGTATCATTTCTATCCCAAGCAGAAAGGTAAACACCGAATTCAAGGGCATTGTCATGCGAGGCTTGCATAAATTCTTTGACCATATCCCCTTTTCCATCACGCCAAGGTGAACTGGCTACACTGTATTGGGTCGTTTTAGTAGGCCATAAACAAAAGCCATCATGGTGTTTTGCAACTGATATCAATCCCTTGAAGCCTCCTGCCGCTGCAGCTTTGGCAATTTGGTTGGCATCGAACTTTGTCGGATTGAATATTTTTGGATCGGCATCACCGAAGCCCCATTCTTTATTCTGGAAAGTTGTCGGAGTAAAGTGAATCAGGGTGTACAATTCCATTTCATGCCATTTCAATTGTCTTTCACTAGGCAGGACACCGTAGGGTTTAGGCTCGGTCTGTCCAAAGGAAAGCAAAGGGCATAGTAACACCAAAGAAAGTAGGTTAGATCTTTTCATAAACGCGCTTAAAATAAACCCTCAAGATACAGAAAACTGCATAGAATCATGGGGAAAATTCGTTTTTTGATGTAATTTATTTAAAACAATAAGGATTTTTCATTAAACAATCGATTTCGTTGATAAACCAACAGCAGCCAATTGTAATCATAATTAATTCATCAAAATCTATTTTGAAGGTAGAAATTGAATAACTGTGGCTCAAAAATCGGCCTGCACAAAGGTTTGCATAAAAATATTTTCAATTCAGGCTTAAAATTATCTTATTGACTTAGTGCTTTTTATTGAAAAGTGAATAAATTTGTTAATCATGAATAACGAACAATCTAAAATCATCCGCGAGCAAGCCAAACGTTCTTCATTGAGGGAGCATTCGGTACCATTATACTTAACCTCAAGTTTTATTTTTGACAGTGCTGAGCAAGGCCGTGCGGTCTTTGCTGACGAAGAAGAGGCCATGGTCTACTCTCGATATGCTAATCCTAACACTACTGAGTTCATCAACAAAGTCTGTTTAATGGAAGAGGCTGAAGCTGGATTAGCTTTTGCATCTGGAATGGGTGCAATCTTTGCCACTTTTGCAGCTTTTATCGCGCAGGGAGATCATATTGTATCTTCTAGAGCAATATTTGGTTCAACCCATCAGCTATTTACACAGCTGTTTCCACGTTGGGGAGTTACAACAACCTATGTGGATGCCATAAACCCTGAAGAATGGGAAAAAGCCATACAGCCCAATACTAAATTCATCTTCTTGGAATCTCCTTCTAACCCAGGTCTAGAACTAGTGGATCTGGAATGGCTAGGAGGTTTAAAGAAAAAATATCCAAATATCATTTTTGCAATTGACAATTGTTTTGCTACACCTTATCTACAGAAACCTCTTCCATATGGTTTCGACCTATCCATTCATTCGGCCACGAAATACATGGACGGACAAGGCAGAGTCTTGGGAGGTGTTGTAGTTGGTAAACAGGAATTAATGGACAAGATGATGTTCTTAATCCGTCACACTGGCCCAGCAATGTCTGCATTTAATGCATGGATTCTTTCAAAAAGTATTGAGACTTTGGGATTACGTATGGACAGGCACTGTTCAAACGCCCTTGCTCTTGCAGAAGAATTGGAGAAAAATGAGGAGGTTTTAGACGTGAAATATCCTTTCTTGCCATCACACCCTCAATATGAACTTGCAAAAAAACAAATGAAAGCAGGTGGAGGGATTGTGACCATTGAAGTGAAAGGTGGCAAGGAGCGTGCTTTCAATTTCTTGGATGCATTAAATATGATCCTCTATACATCCAATTTAGGTGATTCTAGAAGTATAGCGACTCACCCTGCATCTACTACCCACTCCAAGTTATCGGAAGAAGAAAGGGAAAAACTAGGTATCCGTCCCGGAACCGTCAGACTTTCCATAGGAATCGAAGATAAACAGGATATCATCGATGATATCCTTCAAGCCTTAGAAGCTTCTAAATAAACAAAAAAAACGGGAATTAAAGCCCGTTTTTTTTTGTCTGGTATTGAGATTTGAGTATTGAGAGAGAACCTGTATTAAATTTGGTCATCACCAGAGATAAAATTTCTCATAACTCAAATCTCATATATAACATCTTATACTGCCGCTAATGCTGCTTCGTAATTTGGCTCTTCTGTAGTTTCTGCGACCTGTTCAGTGTATTTCACTTTTCCGTCTTCATCTACAACGACTACCGAACGGCTTAAAAGACCTTGAAGAGGTCCATCCGTAAATTTCACGTGATACGCATTGTTGAAGTTATCGTCTTTAAAATCGGATAAGGTCACCACATTTTCCAATCCTTCAGCTGCGCAGAAACGGCTCTGTGCAAAAGGAAGGTCTTTGGAAATACAAAGGACAACGGTATTATCTAAGCCAGAAGCTTTTTCGTTGAATTGACGTACTGACATGGCACAGGTCCCTGTGTCAATACTTGGGAATATATTAAGGATTACTTTCTTTCCTGCAAAGTCTTTCAATGATTTTTGTGATAAATCACCAGCTGTAAGTGTGAAGTCAGGAGCAACCTCACCTACTTTAGGTAGGTCTCCACCGGTATGCACTGCATTACCTTTAAATGATACTTGAGCCATATTTATTTTTTTTATCTGTTTATATTGAAAACCAATATACCTTAATTATGTTTTGATTAAAAACGATAAGCACTCTTTTATCGAATCTTGACAATTAGTTTATAAATATTTATCAATTAATTTATAATAATTAATAGAATTTTACTATGTTAGCATATCAAATTAAATTTGAAAAACGCTAATCAATAATTACTATGAAACGATTATTACTCAGTTTGTTATTAGCTTCCCCTACGCTTTTGTTTGCACAGGGCTCCCAAGTTAATACCCAGAGCCAAAAAGCGGTGGGTATGGCTGGTGCAGGATCTGCACTTTTTATCGATGAAACTTCCATCGTATACAACCCTGGAGCATTGGTGAAAATGGAGAACAATGGGGTACAAATAGGTGGTAGCGCCATCATGTACAGGTCTGCTTTCCAGGAGGCTGGCAGCCCAGATGTACACCATACAAAATTTCAAATATCCCCACCTTTTGGTGCTTATGCCACTTTTGGTCCTAAAGGATCCTGGTGGAAAGCGGGTATTGGTGTATATACTCCCTTTGGTGGTGGAGTTGATTGGGGAACGGAATGGCCAGGTAAATTTTCATTGACGCATCTATCCATGCGTGCAATCTATATCCAACCTACAATTAGTTTTAAATTGACCGATCAGTTCTCTATCGGTGGTGGATTTGTTTACAACATCGGTTTGGTGGATTTAGGAAGAGCTCTTCCAGTTTTCTATCCGGATGGAAGAACAGGTCAGGCTACTCTGAAAGGAACTGGAACTGGTATGGGTTATAATTTAGGTGTTCACTACACGCTTGATGAAACCTTTGCTCTATCCTTAAACTACCGTTCAAAAGTTGTTACAAAACTGAAAGGTGGAGATGCCACATTTGAAGTACCAAATGCTTTGGCAGCCAACTTCCCGAATGGCAAATTCGACGCTGAATTACCTCTACCAGGTTCATTCAATGTCGGTATCACTTTCCCATTATCGGATAAAGTGGATGCAGCAATCGATGGATCCATTATCAATTATGACATCTACAAAGAATTGGTATTTGATTATGAAAACAACACCCCTGTATTGCAGGATACCCGTTCAGAGAAAAAATATCAAAATGCCTTTTCAGGAAAAGCTGGTCTGAACTATGAGGTGAATGACAAGCTTGATCTTCGCCTTGGGGCTGGATATGTCTACACACCGGTTCAAGCTAAATATGTTTATCCAGAAACGCCGGATAATAACCGTGTAATGGCGGCAGGAGGTGTAACCTATAAGTTTTCACCAAACTGGCAGATGTCAGCAGCTTATGTTTTCCAAAAGATCTTGAAGAGAACAACTACCAATGCTGAAACGCAATTGAGAGGAACGTATGAAACCAATATTCATGCTCCAGGTATTTCTGTTTCTTATTACTGGTAGTCCTTAAATTATGAAAACAATGAAAAAGAACTTTAAACTCTATATCGGACTTGCAATTTTAGGATTTGCGAGTTCATGTGCCCCGTCTTTGGATGAACTGGAAACCAGCAAAGGAACAGCTGATTTCTCAAAATTCATTGCCGTGGGTAACTCTTTGACTTCTGGATATGCAGACAACGGCCTTTATCTTGAAGGACAAAAAGTGGCATTCCCTAATTTGATGGCTGAGCAGTTTAAAACTGTTGGTGGCGGTGAATTTACTTCCCCTTTCTTCAGTCAGGAACAAGCAAATGGTTCAGGTTATATCCAATTGAAGTCTTTGGTTGATGGCAATCCAGTGATGGAGCCTGTGACAACCAATTTGGCAATCCGTGGAAAAAGCCCTAATGGTGGTCCATTATACACAAAACATACAGAGCCTATTCAAAACTTAGGAGTACCGGGTATGCGCCTGGATATGTCCATGGCTCCTGGAATTGGTACTGTTATGGGAAATCCTTATTTCGAAAGGTTATTACCTGATGGCACTCCTCAAACATTGAAGTATGTGGAATATGCGGCTTCTCATGAACATACGTTCTTCTCCTTCTGGTTAGGAAATAATGATGTTTTAGGCTATGCAACCAATGGTGCTGCTCCATCACAAGATCCAACAAAGAAATTATTGGATTTGGCAACTTTTGATTTTGCTTACAATACTTTTGTCAATGCACTGACTCAAAATGGCTCAAAAGGCGTTGTGGCGACTATTCCAGACGTTACGACTATTCCTTTCTTGAACACCGTAACTACAGCTCGCCTAAATGCCGCAGTGGAAGCTGCTTCTCAAGGTAAAGCTAAAAATGTATTCATCGCAACTAAAACAGGACCTAGAATGGCTACTGATGCCGATCTATTTGTGCTGACCTTCCCTACTACTTTATTGGGCAAGCCAAATGAGCAACAGATTCCTTACGGTATGCATCCATTGAACCCTATTGAGGATCAATACGTGTTGGATAAAGCTGAGGTAACTGAAGTTTCAGGGCGTGTAAAAGCCTTTAATGATAAGATTAAAGCGATCGCTGAATCGAAACAACTTGCTGTTGCTGATGTTCATGCTTTCTTAAACAAGGTGAAAGCAGGATACAACTACAATGGTGTTCACATTTCAGCAGCATTTATTACTGGAAACGCTTTCTCTTTGGATGGGGTTCACCTTACTCCAATGGGAAATGCTATCGTAGCAAATTTATTTATCGACGCTATCAACGCCAAGTACAAGGCAAAAGTACCTAAGGTTGATATCAGTTTATATCGAGGTGTAAAATACCCGAACTAAAAAACAATAAACCCCCAAAAGATTTGGGGGTTTATTGTTTTTTATCCGATCCTTAAGGGCATTCAATCCTCTTGAATGTCTATAATATGTAGTCTTTGTCTGTTCCTTTTTCGTCTTGAATGGATTTTGACTACCTTTAAAGTAATAAATCAAAAAACATGAAAGTACATATTAAAAGACAGAATCAAGCGGTACACTTCGAGGCATCCAGCGAACTTTCCCCAGTAACAGTTCATGTAGACGGCCCAGAATCAATTGGAGGCGAAGGCAAGGGCGTTAGACCGATGGAATTGGTATTGATGGCTCTAGGTTCGTGCAGTGCGTTTGATTTAACGACTATCTTGCAGAAACAACGTCAGGACATTCAAGATATACAAGTTGATGTGGAAGGTGAGCGTAGAGAAGAGATTCCTAATATCTTCACTAAGATCCATATTTCCTTCAAATTGAAAGGTGAGATCGATGAAGCTAAAGCCCAAAAGGCAGCCGAACTGGCCGTAAAGAAATACTGCTCGGTACATGACATGCTAGTGAACGGTGGTATTGAAATCACCTATAGCATCCAGATTAACTAATCCTGATTATTTAAGCACCAATTTAGAAGGGAATACCACATCCTGTGGTTTGTTGGTATATTCTTTCTTATCTATACAATCGAACAATATCTCGGCAGCTTTTTGAGCTTGTTTTTCAGGGTATTGTTCGATACTTCCCATTGGCGGATTATCCATATATTTCCATAAAGGATAATTTGCATAGCTAATGAAAAACATATCCTGATTGAGAACAATGCCTCTTTGTTTGGCATAGCGGATAAGATCCAAAGTCACGAAGTCATTAAAGGAAACAACGGCAGATGGTCGATCAGCTAAGGAGCAGATTTTATCCATTGCCTCTTCATTTCCATGTTCCGTAAGGTCAGTATTGACAACAAAGCTTGAGTCTGCACCGATACCCTTCTTTTCCAGGGCATTTTGAAAGGCTTCTGCCCTTTCCTTTGATGCTAATAATGATTCAGGGCCATTGATCAGGGCAATTTTTCTATGCCCACGGTCTACGAAAGCTTCGATTGCTTCGATCATACCAGAGGCAAGATCGCTATATACCTTATGGACATGTTCTAGGTCGGGAACACAGTCAAAAAACACAATTGGGATTTCCGTTTTGGCAAGTAATTCCAAAAAGTCGGTATCACCAGTATTTTTACTCATGGAAATTAGGATTCCATCTACCCTATGCTTTTTGAAAGTCTGTATTATGTTCAGTTCCCTGTTTTCATCATCCAGGGATTGGCCAAGAAGCACGGTATATTTCTTTTCTTCGGCAACATTTTCGATCACACTGATGGCTTCAGAGAAAAAAGGTTCAGATAGTTTGGGCAGAATGACACCGATCGTAAAGGTCTTGCGTTGTTTAAAGAAAATAGCAGTTTGATTAGGCTCATAAGCCATTTCTTCAGCCATTTTCTTCACGCGCATAGTCGTGACCAACCCAATGCTTGGGTGATCATTCAATGCCCTAGACACAGTAGAAGGAGAAATCTTCAGTTTCCTTGCGATTTCTTTGATCGTGGTTGGTTTATTTCCTGCCATGCATCAAAGTTAATAATTATATAATGATAAATTAGTCCTTTATCATATTACGACGTGGTATTTTGTTCAATTCACGTGTAGTTCTGTTCACTGAACTTCGAACAGCAACAGTTCTGCTGCTAGCCTTAGATCCAGGTCCAATCAGGATATTCAAGGCTCTGCGGGTCATATCTTCGCTTGGATCTCCAAACTCTTTGTAGAAGTTATCAAAAACATTCGGATAATCCGCAGGGATACCATCCCAGTAGTCTGTATAATTAGCTGCATTGATGATTTTGAATGAGGCTGCCCAAAGTCCAACTTTTCCAAGGATATCCTCTCTATAAAATCCGACTGGCTTACCATAGGTCGAAGCATCAGAACCAACAAGCTTAACATCCATATAAGGTTTCAAAGCAGAGATCACAATCTCACTCGCTGAAGCAGTATAATCACTCACCAAGAATACGACCTGTTGGATTTCAAGATTTCCATTATCCTTAACAAAGATTTCATCTTCAAATTCAGGATCACCCTTATCACGATCTCTTTTTAGGTTTTTGTTGAGGTCATATTTAAACATCACCTTTCCATTTCCTGATGAATTGATGATTTTATTGAGCAGATGGATTGCGGAACTCACATATCCCCCTCCATTATATCGTAAATCCACAATTAGCTTGGTCACATTTTGGCTTGCGAAAACCGCAAAAGTGGAGTCGATCCCTTTTTTCATTTTGCTATCCGAGACACCTGACTTAAGTTCCTCAAAAGAGGATAGACCAATATAACCGGCTTTTTTTCCATTCTCTGTAAACACTTTACCTAATTGGAATGGCTGAATATCATAGGAAGTATAATTCAGATTATAGGTCTTTTGTACGTGTTGGGCATTTTCAGTCTTAATGCTCAGGGTATTTCCTTCTATATATTCATCCACCTTGGTTTTATTGGAATACACCATTTTCTTGTCACCCTGCATTTCAAGGACTTTATCGCCCCTTTTGATACCAACCGCAGCCCCAGGGGAACCACCTTCTACAAAGTAGACAAACAAGCTATCTCCACGACTTCCATCAAACGCCATATATAAGCCATATCCATCCGCTAAATCAGCCATTGCTGCGGCTTTGGAATCCGAACCGATATCTTCAATCCAAGAAAAGCGATCTAAAGGTCCATTGTAGGTGGGATGATACTTATAGTCCATCTTTTTAGGCGTGAGCCCCATTAGATAACTCAAAAGGTCATCTGCATCAGTATATTTATCTGTTAGACTGGAAATAGGATTTGCAACTGGAATGGAAGACTCCCAATAGGATGAATATTTATATTTAGAGTAAACACTATCTAACACCTCCTGATCAATGGTTCTGTCACCACCAGGTCTTGGTGGAGGGGTAATATCATTAAGATCCTTTTTACAACCGAATATGGAAACCAAGGTCAAAAGCACCAATAGTTTACTGAGAATAGCGTTTTTCATTTATAATATTAAGTAATATCGAAGCATGCAAAGATGATTCCAATAATTGACTTCCAAATTCGAAAAAAGATTAATCAACCTTTGGTATACTTCGAAGTTTCAGGTCCGGAAACTTGTACATATTATTACGATGATCGTTCAATTCCGGAACTTTTATCTCTCTAGCTCCTTCAAGACCAGTTTTTGTTGTCCTGCTAGATGCCCTTGCCCCCGCTCCTGTTCCGGTAATATCCGAGATGGCGGTAGCCAATAAAGCTTCTCTCTCATCCCCTAATTCTGTGAAGAAACCATCCGCAGCATTGGTGATCTTTCCTTTTAACCCATCGAAGTAATCTCCAAAACCATCTTTATTGAGCATTTGGAAAGAAGTAATATAAAGATCTGCATAGCCATGTACCACTGGATACCCAAAAAAGCCGACCGGTTTGCCGTAGGTGCCTTTTCCATTGGTCGTAATGATCTGCACATCCATATAAGGTTTCAATACATTCATCACCAATTCACTGGCAGAAGCGGTTCCGGTAGTTCCTAAGAAGTAGACTCTTTGTAGGTTCAGGGCATTGGTCTTATTGAAGTTCACAGAGCGGAATGGAGCTTTAGGATTAGTTTCATCATCCCAACCCCATTCTTTCAGATTCTTATTGATCTTATAATCATACATTTTACCTTTTGAACCAGCTGTTGGTACCAAAAGGTTTGACATCATTTCAGCTGTTGAAGTTGAACCTCCTCCGTTATATCTTAAATCTATGATCAACTCATTCACGTTGGCCGTTTCAAATTCCTTGAATGCATTTGTCATGGCTGTATGGTAGCCATTTGGGCCAGATTCACTGAACACATTAACAAAAGAAGTATAAAAGATGTACCCAATTTTCTTACCATTGATTGTGAATATCTTTTTGACTAAGATTGGGTCGATATTATAAGCCCCACCAGAAACCGATACGGTTTTGGTGGTCGTTTCACCCGGTGCTTGAACCACCAAATTCAAGGTCTCCTTGCCTTCTACAACTTTATAGTAGTTTTCGATTGCCTTTTGTTCACTCTTGTTATAGTCCAGATTGCTATCACCATTGATGCTCACGATGCGCATTCCACGTTTTAATCCAGCCTTCTCACCTGGAGAATTCTTTTGCACATACTTGACATACATATTGGCTTCCCCATTGTTCTGGTTGCTGACCGTAATGAAAATAGGCACAATACCAGTTTCTTTATGGACACCTTGTTGAATTTCCTCACTAACGGTGCCTTCACGGTCAACAAAACTAAAGCGATCTTCAGGAGCACTTCGTTTCAGTGCCGCCAGAACTCCTTCGGCATCCTGATAGGCATTCGTAAATGCTTTAAGGTCAGGTTGGCCTTTAGAATCGACTTTGGGCTGTGGGAGTTGATCTTCCCAGAGGGAAAGCGCCAAGGAGTAATAGTAAGTGGAGTCTCTTAAGAGAATTTCTTTGTCAGGATCTCGACCATCATCGGATGGTTGAACCGGGTCTTTTTTACAGCTAGCTCCAAAAAGCAATGAAAGCAGTAAAAAAGGAAGAACAAATCTTTTCATCATAACCTAGCTATATTGTCTTCAATGAAAATCAAATCACTCTGTGTTACATGATTTTCTGAAGCAATATAGTTAAATGGTTCAATATTTCTGAAATTTAACTCATCGATAAAATAAATTTTAACATTTCGGTCAAAACCTTGCCAATCAAGATGTTTTAGTTTATTTAACTGTAACGCTGGATTCCCTTTGGTTAATATGGCGATCTGTCCGCCATGTTCAAGAATAGAAGCAAATAACAGCTTGATTTCATTAAACAGGAAAAGTTTCAAGGGAAGATGTCCATTCACCATTAATCGTTCTAAGTTTTCCTTATAATCGTTGCTGAAATTGAATTTTTTGGCGGTTTGCTCATATAGGTCATCCTCTCCATTTTCAAGATATTGATCTTTCATGAAGTTCACTAGTTCGGTGGAGATCGGTCTCCCTTCAGTAAACTCAACAAACTGCGAAAAAAGATAATAGATCTGCAGTAAATAGTCTTTTTTTGGAAAAAGGACATCATCTATTTCGAATAGATATAGTTTTTTATCGAGAGGAATATTTGAAAAATCGATCATGTTAAATTGTACAAAGCGCTAAATCATCACCATCATCTGAAATGGTAAACAAACCAGAAACTTCCGATTCTAATTGACGGTCTGAAATCAGGCTTTTACCATCTAAAACCAATAATAATTCCACTACCGAAGGTGGATTCTCCAAAACGTACAGCTCTGTCAATGCCTCTTTAGAGGGAGAGAGCAATTGAATTCCATATTCTTCAAAAAGGATTTTGGACTCCGCCAACACATTGATCTCGTTCAGGCCTAGAGGCAGTAAATAATTCACCTCCTTATCAAGACAGAGTTTCAAAAGTTCATGGGCGTATGTTGGGTTTGCTGCCGTCGGAATTTTTTTAAAATTAGCTTCTAAAAAGCTGGGCACTTCTTCAGAAGTTGCGAAAATAACCTCAAATTGATTGTTCAGCATTTTGGAAAGTCTTTGGGCCAATGGCCGTGTTCCAAAAGTTATCAGGAGCTTTTGCATATTAATAGATTAAACCGTCTCTCATATGGATCGTACGATCCGAAATTCTCGCTAGTTCCTCATTGTGGGTGACAATGACAAAGGTCTGTTGCATTTTATCCCTTAGATCAAAGAATAATTGATGTAGGGCAGTCGCATTTTCCGAGTCTAAGTTTCCTGAGGGCTCATCAGCAAGGATGAGGGTAGGATTATTGATGAGCGCTCGAGCTACCGACACCCTTTGTTGCTCTCCCCCAGACATGGCCGAAGGTTTATGGTGAGCTCTATGGGCAACCCCAAGAATATCCAAGAGTTCCAAAGCTCGATTCTCAACAGCTTTTTTATCCTGACCAGCGATGAAACCAGGTATGGAAACATTTTCCAGGGCAGTGAATTCAGGAAGAAGGTGATGAAATTGAAAAACAAAGCCTATGTGTTTATTTCTGAAATCACTCAGTTTTTTTTCATTCAAGGCAAAAACGTCCTCACCCTCGATCAGTACGGTCCCTTGATCGGGTTTGTCCAATGTACCGATGATATGGAGCAAGGTACTCTTACCGGCACCGGAAGCTCCCACGATGGAAACAATCTCTCCTTTACGGACAGAAATACTGACACCCTTGAGAATTTCAAGGTCGCCATAAGACTTAAAAATGTTATTTGCCTTTAAGATCATACTGCGAAAATAACAAAAAACAAAAACAACTTGCCGCCCAAGCGATATAATAAATAGTTAGGCGTAACAAAGGACAATTTAATCGTAATAATAACTTGACCCTTACGAATAAATACGCTATTTTTACAGCAAATTTTTTTATCAATGAACATTCACGAATATCAAGGAAAAGAAATACTTAAGAGTTTCGGAGTAAGAGTACAAGAAGGTATTGTTGCTGAAACCCCAGAGCAAGCTGTTGAAGCTGCTAAGAGAATGAAAGAAGAATTCAACTCGGATTGGGTTGTGGTAAAAGCACAGATCCATGCGGGTGGCCGTGGTAAAGGTGGTGGTGTGAAATTAGCTAAGAACCAAGATGAAGTATTGCAACGCGCAACTGACATCATTGGAATGCAGTTAGTAACTCCACAGACTGGTCCAGAAGGTAAAAAAGTTAATAAGGTTTTGATCGCTCAGGATGTTTATTATCCTGGTGACAGCGAAACCAAAGAATTCTACATGTCTGTATTGTTAGACCGTGCTACTGGTCGCAACATCATTATGTACTCTACAGAAGGTGGTATGGACATCGAAGAGGTTGCTGAAAAAACTCCACACCTTATTTTCAAAGAAGAGATCGATCCAAAAGTAGGTCTTCAAGGTTTCCAAGCTCGTAAAATCGCTTTCAACTTAGGCCTTTCTGGTGCTGCGCACAAGGACATGGTTAAGTTTGTTGCTGCATTGTACAAAGCTTACGATTCAATTGACGCATCTATGTTCGAAATCAACCCTGTTTTGAAAACATCTGATGATAAAATCCTAGCGGTTGACGCGAAAGTGAACTTGGATGAAAACGCTTTATACCGTCATCCAGAAATCGCTGCTTTACGTGACATTACAGAAGAAGATCCTACTGAAGTGGAAGCTGGAGAATTCAACCTTAACTACGTAAAACTTGATGGAAACGTAGGATGTATGGTAAATGGTGCTGGTTTAGCAATGGCAACTATGGACATCATTAAAATTGCCGGTGGTGAGCCTGCAAACTTCCTAGATGTTGGTGGTACTGCAAACGCTGAAACTGTAAAAGCTGGTTTCAACATCATCTTAAAAGACCCTAACGTAAAAGCTATTTTGATTAACATCTTCGGTGGTATCGTTCGTTGTGACCGTGTTGCTCAAGGTGTTATCGATGCATACAACGAAATTGGAAACATTCCTGTTCCAATTATCGTACGTCTACAAGGTACAAACGCTAAAGAAGCTAAAGAATTAATCGACAATTCTGGCCTAAAAGTGTACTCTGCAATCTTATTGAAAGAAGCAGCTGAACTTGTAACTAAAGTATTAGAAGAAGGAAAGTAATACTTTCCATAAAAAAAGCGGGCTTTTCTCAAGAAAGCCCGCTTTTTTTTATGGAGTATTTAGTATTAAGTGTTTAGTAGTTAGACCTATTGCTTGTTTTCAGATTTGTAGCTTTGAAGTCTATATCAAAGTAAAACTACCAATAACAATACACTAAATGCTTTGACAAGATATATTATAACATTTCCGTCATAATCCCTCAATATCGAGCCCTACCCCAATCTAAATACGAAATACTAACTACTAAATACTACTTTTGTACCATACAATAAAACAAAAAACTATGACAACATCTACTTCAGATATTTCTCGCGAAAAGTCGGCGAAGTTATTTGAAAAAGCCAAGGAATTCTTTCCTGGTGGTGTAAACTCTCCTGTTCGTGCATTTAAATCAGTATATGGAACTCCATTGTTCATTGAGCGTGGTGACAAGGCCCATTTATGGGATGCTGATGGCAATGAATTTATTGACTATTGTTGTTCTTGGGGTCCTTTGATCCTGGGCCACAATACGCCAGAAATCCGTGAAGCCGTGCAAGAGCAATTAGGTAAAGGTTTGAGTTTTGGAGCTCCTACAGCGCTTGAAAATGAATTGGCAGAACTTATCCTTAGCAACAACAAAAAGATTGAAAAAATCCGTTTTGTAAGCTCAGGGACAGAAGCTGTCATGTCTGCAATCCGACTTGCCCGCGGATATACAAAAAGAGACAAAATCGTAAAATTCGAAGGCTGTTACCATGGCCATTCGGATTCTTTATTGGTTAAAGCGGGATCAGGTCTTGTCACCTTCGGTGAAACCTCTTCAGCAGGGGTGCCTAAAGCTTTTGCAGATGAAACTATTGTCATCGCATTGAATGATAAAGAAGCCCTTAAAAAAGTATTTGCAGATTTTAAAGATCAAATTGCAGCGGTTATTATTGAAGGTGTTCCTGCAAATAATGGCTTGTTGATACAAGATAAAGATTACATCCATTTCTTGAGAGATATTACCAAAGAGAACGGTGCATTATTGATCATGGATGAGGTAATCACTGGATTCCGTCTGGGTTTTGAGGGTGCTTCCAAATATTATGATATCCAACCGGACATTTTGACCTATGGAAAGATTATCGGTGGTGGTATGCCGGTAGGTGCTTATGGTGCCTCTAAGGAACTGATGGGCTGTATTTCGCCAGATGGTTCGGTATACCAAGCTGGAACCCTATCTGGTAATCCGGTTGCCATGGCAGCTGGTATTGCAGCTTTGCAGATCCTTGTACAACCTGGTTTCTATGAAAAACTAGAAAAAACAACCCAAGAATTCGTAACTGAACTTCGTTCCTTCATTAAAGAGAATGGTTTTGAGGTTTCCATTACGACAATTGGTTCCATTTTCTGGTTTGCCTTTACTGACAAGGAAAAAATCCAACGTGCAGATGAAATTGATCCAGCATCCATGGAAAAATACAAAGTGATGCATAGGGAATTATTGAATAGAGGAATCTATTTCGGTCCTTCCGGCTATGAAGTTGGCTTTATCTCGGCTGCACATACAGAAGATGACCTTAAGAAAACACTTCTCGCGCTAAAAGAAGCTTTACAGATTGTATTTCAATAAAAAATAAACAATTTACCGTTATATTTGTTTAAGTAACATAACAAATTCGACTAAATTTTAAATTAAGTGATGAGAACATTCAAATCAGCATTAGCAGTATTAACTGCAACAGCGGTACTCGCTTCATGCAATAACCCGACAAAAAATCAAGAAGGAGAAGTCAAAGATTCTACAGCATTAGCTGACACAGTTGGTGCAATCGCAGTGAACCCTCTTCAACATGCGAAAGACTTCCCAGGAGCAACTTTGAAAATCGCTTCATTAACTTCTGAAAAAGTAGGAACAGACTCTGCAAAGATTACAGTTAAATATGATGTTCAGAACTTTAAATTAACTGAGCAAACTGAACATGAGCACCACATGGCGAATTCCCATGATGGTCAACATATCCACTTTATTTTGGATAACACGCCATATGTAGCTTTGTATAAACCAGAACATACATTTACAGTACCAGTTAATTCTGAGCACTATTTAATGTCTTTCTTGTCTCGTTCATTCCACGAGTCCCTAAAAACTGCTGACGCTTCCAAATTAGTGAAGTTCAAAGTAGAAGCTGACGCTAAAATCGCGGAGCTTCCTACTCCTACAGAACCTTCTTTGTTCTACAGCAGACCAAAAGGTGATTACAAAGGTGAAGAAACTAAAACTTTATTGTTAGACTTCTTCGTATCTAATGCAACATTAGGTGCAGATAGCTATAAAGTAAAAGCTAACATCAATGGTCAAGATTTCACTTTGGACCAATGGGTTCCTTACGAAATCCTGAACCTGCCTCTAGGCGAAGCAACTGTTAAATTGACTCTAGTTGATAAAGACGGTAATGCTGTAACTGGAGACAATGTTTCTGTTGAAAGAAAAATCAACTTATTAGAAAAATAGGTTTTTCTAAATAAAAAGATAAGGGGCAAAACAATCATTTTGCCCCTTATCTTTTTAACCAAATATTACAATCATAAATACAAGACTAAAGAATAACAGCAACCCAATTACCTGCCATATAACTGCTGGCTCTCTATATAAGGTTCTTTCCACAGAACTACCATGAGACCTGACCAACATCGTATACTTAAACCAATCCCATATAATTAATAAAATTGAACTCAGCATCAACATTCCCGTAATGACCCATGTTCCTTTAAAATTAAGATCCACTGTTATTATGAAGATATTTGAAATCACTACAAAAAAGATTAAATTCCCTAATGCTGCAAATTTTTGCGTAAAAAGAAGGAACGCTGCTGTCAATTGCATCATCCCAATAAACTTCCAATAATTTGAAGCTTGAAATAAGGCTTCAAAGAAATATCCGATCTTGGTCTCCACCCCCAATCGAGTAAATCGTTCACCTTCAACCTTAATAATGCCAGAAGGAATAAAAGCCATACCCATCAGAAACCTTAGACCAATTATACATAATTCAACCTCTCGATTATTCCGGATCTTTTCAAAAAACACTGCCCATTTAGATTTGTTGATTTCGCCTGAACCCAGATTTTTGACTACTCCAAGTTTCATACAATGCCATATTTAGTGTAAAGTTTAATTAATTAGCCCTCGTTTAATGGCTTGTTTGACCAAACCCGCAGAAGTCTTAACACCCAACTTTTGATTTAGATTCAAGCGATGAGTTTCAACGGTACGTAAACCAATGAAAAGCTTTTCTGCAATCTCTTGGTTGGTAAATTCTTCTGCAATCAACCTTAAGATTTCCGTCTCCCTATTTGTCAATGGGATATCGTGCATTGATCTTTTATGTCCAAAGATACTCTCTTGCAACAGGGAAGATTTCAATCTTTCATCGATATAATTCTCTCCTTCCGCAACCTGAAATATAGCCTCAATAATGGTCTGTCGATCTGCATTTTTAAGTAAATACCCCTTTGCCCCATTTCTCAAAATCTGTTTGATATAATGAGATTCATCAAAACTACTGAAGGCAATAATTCTTAGTTCTGGATAAGTTTTCAAAACACTATAGGCCAGATCTATTCCACTTATCCCTGGCATTTGAATATCCATTAGTAAAATATCTGGACTACTTTCCTGTAATTTATTATTAAGTTCATCTGCAGTTTGTACTACAAGAACCACTTGAATCCTCTGCTCCGAGGATAACATCGAGATTAAGCCATCAAGAACCACTTTATGGTCATCAATTATCGCAAGCTTTATATTTTCCATAATATTAAATATGCTGACTGTTGATATTAAATTCTAAATAAACACCTAGACCCTTTCCTGGTCGGTTTTCGTATTCCAATTTCCCATCCATTGCGGCAGCTTGTTTTTGAAATCGCTGTAAACCAACTCCCTCTTGGTCCACCGCATCAAAATTGATCCCCTTGCCATTATCCTCAACTGTCAAAAATATACTGTCATGATGCTTGTTGATCTGAACTAATACCAGAGAGGCTCCAGCGTGCTTCATCGCATTGTTCAGCAGTTCCTGGATCATGCGATATACCGCCAATTCAAATCGCTCATCATAACGGCCAATTTCTCCCCAACTATCAAATTGAACCTGTAAGCTATGGCTGTTTATTTTATTACAATATTTTCTAATAGCTTCAACCAATCCTTTCTGAAGCACAATATCGGGCATAAGGTTATGTGAGGTCTTCCTAATTTCATCGGTAGCATCTGTTAGCAATTGTAGGCCTAATTGATAATTTTCCAGATTACAGGTATATTCCTTACAGGTCTTAAAAGATTGAAACTGCATCTTAGATGCTGTCAACATGCCGGCTACTCCATCATGCAACTCTTTCGCTATTCGAATGCGTTCCTTCTCCTCGCCCTCCATGAAGGCCTGTAATTGTTGAAGTTCTTTTTCCTTCTCATTTGCAACAGTTTGTAAAGCAAATTGCTTCCTCTTGTTATAAATAAAGAAGACCGCGAAAATCAAGAGCATCAAAAAAATGATGGCTGTAGTTATTGAAATTAAAAAATACTGTCGGTTCTTTTGAATGGTAACTTCCTGTTCTACAAGATCCAATTTCTGCATGGATAGCTCTTTTTCCTTTTGGGCAGTTTCATACTTGATATGCATTTCATTGGCCTCAAGTTTGGTCTTTTCATTCAATGTACTATCATTCAGCGAGGCATATTTGGTATAGTAATGTAAAGCTGATTTATAATCATTCACCTGACTATAGACCGATGAAAGGCCCTTATAGATATCATCCAATTGCAGAACGGTTCCACTTTTCAATGCGATTTTTTCAGAATTTTTATAAAAATGAATGGCATTTTCTGGATCCTTTTTTAATCTGTATCCATCTGCCACCGCAAGGTTACCAATGAGTAAATATTGGGTTTCATTAAGTTGTGAAGCATGGTAGATAATTTGCTGACCGTGATAGATTAATTCATCAGGTTTCTTCCATTCTTGATAAAGTTGTGTAAAAGCATTATGGGCAAGGGAGTACTCAAAATGGGCCCCAAATTTCTGCGCCAATGCCAAAGCTGCCTGTGCATGTTTCAACCCCTCTGGAAACTTCTTCAGAGCTGCATAACAATTTGTAAAACCAAGATTCGATGTGATTAAGTTTGATGTATCTTTCCGAATTATAGCCAAATCCCTAGCTTTTTTAAAATAAATAAGCCCTTTCTCTATCTCTTCCAAATTGTAATATAGTGCACCCATAATATTATAGGCATTCAGTATGAGATTACTTTTATTGCTACCCTCCAACATTTTTATGATTTTTTGCTGCAATTCAATTTCTTTTTCCAACTTCCCTAATCGACCATTCAATGCAGCAATATTCACGTAACATCGAATGATATTTTCCTTTGCACCAACTTTTTCAAAATGCTTTATTGCTGTTTCAAAATTTTCAATGGAAAGACTGTCCAATGCGTCCCGAGCATTGATAAAACCAATATTGAACCATGCAATTCCACTCCAGTATTCATTCTTCAATTTCTTACTGAGGTCCATTTGTTTATAAACTAACCATTTGGATTGAACAGGATCATTATAGATTACCTTGTTGATATAATTATCTAATTGAACCATCTTCGTGGTATCATCCTTTAGGCCCAAAATCCTATCCAACTCCGAATTTGAGGGTGGGATATTGTCCTGAAGGATGGAAAGTATCATCCCTAGGACTAGTATCATGATTTTCATGGTATAATTGGCTGTTTCTCAGACACAAAATTAGTGAGTAGAAATTGAAATTTTATTGATTTTCAACAATTTGAAAATTATTATAGGTAGAAATATGAAAATTTAACTGCTCCTTACTCCATAGTGTGTTTTGAGCAATATTCAGTGCCAAATCCGTGTTCACTATATGTTCTTGGATATGCTCCAAGATACGCGTTGAAAGGTCGTCAAAAACAGTAAATCCATTTTGGGTTTTTCGTTGTGGGGTAAGGGCTTTGTACAACCTAATAGCCTCCTCCAATCGACCTTGTTTTGCTTTCCAATCCAAATAAACCTTCGCATAATTCTGTTTCAGCAATAAGTACCGTTTTCCGTCATATCGGATCTGCAGCTCAATGGCTTTCTTTGGGTTTTCCATTTCCATAATAATACTCGGTTCCTGCTTATGAAACACCCAAACCTTAGGAATAGCATCCAGTTCTTCCCTCAGAGTAGATTCTAATTCCATTAAATTACCGGCATAAAGTGTTGGTAAATCAGAAATATTATTTTCATTACTTTTTAGACTTCCTAACAACTGCTCTATCGCCTTGACTTGGGATATACTAATACCAGAATTTTCAAAGTCTATCCAAGAGTAGCTATTACTACTTATCGGTCCCCTTTTTTTTATGGCAATCCTAAAAGCCACAATTTGAGAAGCTTCAGAAAGCCCCAACCTATGGGTTGCCACTTGTTCCCTTAAATTCTTCTCAGCAAGAGTCATATTCCCATGCAGTTTATTGCTTTCAAAAGAGGGTATAAGGTCAGCATAAAATAGGTCCAACGTTTCGTTAATTGCTGCTAGATGTTTGTTCTTATGTTCCTCGACCAATTCATTCTTTGGATGTTGGCTTGCTGTCAAATCAATATCAGGATCTAAAACCAATAGGCTTTCCCAATGATTTATTACGGTCATAGGATCCTTTTCTTGAGCAAAGATCATTTCTGCTCCCAGCCCAAATAAGAAGTATGGCAATAAAATAATAGTTCTCATAGATTACTAGAACTTAATAAATTCAACCCTTCTATTTTTTGCTCTTCCAGCTGAAGTAGCATTATCCTCTATCGGACTTCCTTCGCCTGCCCCACTTGACCTTAACCTAGACCCAGCTATTTTATGCTTTTCTACTAAATAGTTTTTTACTGATTCTGCCCTTTGGTTAGATAATGTCAGATTCTTTTGTTCATCCCCTTCACTATCTGTGTGTCCTTTGATCTCTATATTCAGACTTGGATTATCAATAAATATTTTGGCAATAGCATCGATTGTCCCTACACTTTCTGGTTTAATATTCGATGAATTGGTGTCAAATAGAATTCCCTGTGTTACGATCTTGCCCTCTGTCAAAAATTTAGACCTTAGATCCGCCATTGCATCCGCAACCATAACATTACCTATGTAGTAACCAACTTGCTCATCCTGATAGGCAGATCCCTCTACATTAAAGCCCAAATGGTCAAAGACAACGCCCTGCGGAATGGCTACTGGAATATCATATATCTTTTCCTCGTTGAGCCAAACCCTAATTCTTTGCCCTTGATTCCAGATGGCAATATGAATTGGTTTGCCGTAAAATGAATCCAGCTTCCGATAGCCTTTTTCTTCATTCTGAAAAAACAAACTCCCTTCTTTATTTACCTTTAAGGAGATGTTGGAACTGCCTTCCTCTCCTGGTAGTATTTCAATGATCAATTCCCCCTTGGAATTATTGTTCACCAAATAATCTTTGACATTATTCTTTCCATTCAATGCCAACAAATTCAGCTGTAGCCCTGGGAAGCGATAACTATTGCCCCCTTTATCAAAATTTAGGATCAAATCAAATTCTATCGTATGGTTTACTGGCAGTGAACTGATCATTGGTGATACAAATTTTGAAGATTGATACATGCGAAGCCATTTATTTATACTGTTTTTTACATTTACAGCTTCTCCTCTATTATTGGTTGACCATTTCAAAGGGAATTCTCCAATAACATCTTCAGAAAAATCATCCGAAAAACGGATTTGGCTCCCTCTTTCGAAATCATACTTTGAGTAGCTTTGAAAACTTGAAAGACCCTTTCCAGCTTGTTCCGTCTCTCCGTTTCCCTTTTCCTTATTGCTGGGCTTATTCTCTGGCTTTGACCCTTTGTTCTTTACGGTTTCATTCTTGACAGCTTCAGTCCCTTTTTGCTCTGCTTTATCTATCCCTTTGTCAATACCTTCTTCAATCTTCTGCTCAACTTTGTTCTTCACCTTATCCTTAATCCGATTAAGGATAGATTGACCGTAGCTTATGGTCATTGTTGCCATTAGGCACACAAGTATTACTGATGTCTTTATCATAATATTAAATTTTAACAAAGCTAGCAGCGAATAAGCGACACTTTTTCGATACCTGCACGGATATAAAGAAATACGTAGTTCTACGGAAAAGACAGCAAGGACCGCCAATTTCAGTACATCTACGGAGATATAAAATTCAGGTCTGCTACTTAAAAAATGGGGAATGATTAGGCTCAAATTTGTTCCATAAATTTTAATGAAACCAAAAGTCATGAAAAACAATAAAACAAAAATTTACCTGGCAAGCCTTCTCTTGATCCTTTCAAGTTGTAATCAGGATCAAGTTGTCGAGCCAACCCCTCCTAAAAAAGGATGTACCTTATCTGTCCTAAAACAATTCGATGGATTCGGTTTAAATACCTTCGTAGGAAACCTTTATAAGGAATCTCAACTATCTTATGAGAACAAAAACTTAAAAGAAGTAATAAACTTCACACGAGGGACAAAAGACCTCATTCGACGTGTAGCGACCATAGATGGGTTGGTCAAATCAGTGTCTTTTTATGATGCAAATGAAATCCTTAAAATCAGGTATTCTTTAAATTATGCAGCTAATAGTAAAAGGATTGAAAGTGCTGAGGTTCGATATGACAATATCTCTCCTGCAGTAACTGAATCCTATTTGTTCACTTATAACAAAGATAACAAAGTTTCAGAACTGAAATTGTACTCAAACAATCTATTAATGGAAAAGATCAAATATTTCTATTCCATTGATCAAGGCAAGCAGGTCATCAAAACCGAGACTTACGAAGTCAGTACTGCAAATCCCAACCATCATTATTTATCCTCTAAAGATGAGTATCATTATGACGACAAGCATACCGGTGAAATCCACCCTGCTTTTGCCATCAACCTATACCATCAAACAAGGTTAGATTTGCTTCTCCCTGAAAGTAAAAATAACATCATGAGTTACTACCATTATCACAATACTGCTGAAGTAAATGAAGTACCTGTGCTCAAGCTATCCCAAAGTGTCAGTTTCGACCGAACAATAACCTACAATAAAGAAGAGTACCCAATAAAAATCGTTGAAAACAGATTGAATGGCTACAAGTTAGAGTATGAATTGACTTATAGTGATTGTAAATAATTATCATGAAAAATCATCTAAAAACTGGTTTAAAAACCGTAATTATCTTTCATCTTATCCTTTTATTTTCAAGTGTTCTGGCCTGTGAACGGAACGATCTAAGGTTAGAAGAGGAAGAACCTATTAAAGATACTATCAAATATGAAATGCCTATTGGTGAGGCGATAGATGAACCTGTTTATGAATTTATCGGTCCTGAAGGAGGGTCTATACAAAGTTCAGATGGTAAGGTAAAAATATTATTCCCTGAAGGCGCCCTACTCGAGGAACAGGAAATTGGTATACAACCGCTTGAAAACAGCAGTCCTGGAGGCAGCGGCTTTTCATATCGCTTTACGCCAGAAAATATCGAATTACATAAGGAGGTAACTATTACCTTCAATTTAGAGGGACAAAGCCAACAGTCCCTTTTATCCAAAACCTTAGAAATTGCGTATCAAAATGAGGTAGGAACCTGGATATGCCCAGGAAAGAATGAAATTGATCTAAACAAAAAGGAATTACGCGTCCTGACAGACCACTTTAGTGATTGGTCAATGATCGAAACCATGCAATTAACACCAAATATGGCAACCATAGGACTAAGTGAGTCCCTTGAATTGGCCGCTATTCAAAATGTCCATCCCGTAGACGGCGATCTTTTGGTACCCTTAGTGCAGCCAATAAATGCTGGAACTCCTATACCATTAAGTCAAACCTATATTAAAAATTGGAAGTTGGATGGCCCTGGAAGACTGGTCGTGAATGGAAATAAAGCAAAATATTTATCACCTTCATCCAAACCCGCTAAAAATATTGCCACGGTTTCCGTAGAATTAAGTGTTAGAGGGCATCAAGTAATTTTAATAAGTGAAATCCACATCATTGAGGATGGCATTATGATTAGTTTAGATGGGGGCGAATGGAGAACATATTTGGGTGCAGCAGGTAATGTCCCTGGAACTAGCTTCCATAGCATGAACAACATTGTAGCAAATAGCACGGATCCTCAAATTACTTTCTTATGGCCAAAATCGGCCCTGTCAAGCACAGAAAAAAGATACACTTGGTCCATGTTCAATGAAGCCGATCAGCAAGTTACCTTTGCATATTTTACCCCAGGCCTAAGCCATGTTTACTCTTCAGTATATAAGGATGACCAAGATTTCAAAGATAGTCCTGGATATTTCACCGTCAAAGAAACGGAAGAAAACGGCAAAAAATATATATCAGGAATCTTCGTCATCGAAAGCTCCGGCTATTTCAGGTCCGCAATCACAAATGAACAGGTGCGTATAGGAAGCGTTAGAGGGATCTACCGAGTACCAAGGGGTTGGTAATTATCAAATTAGAATTATATAAATGGATCATGAAAACTATGTATTATTTATTGGCAATATGTGCATCGATATTATTATCATGTAAAAAAACAAATATTGAAGAGGAAAAGCCTGTTCCTCAGGATAAGCCAGCAACAGAGACCCCTTCCGAACTAAAAAATGGTCTTTGGTTCTGGGGAGGTTTAGGGCCTATATCCTATTATGATAGAGACGGACATCAATTAGGAAGTGATTGGGAAGCCGCTCGGGAATATTATTTTACAGAACAAAATAAAAAAGGAAAATTGGAATTCTATCAATATTTAGGAACTAGAAGTGCCTCAAACTGTGTCACTGAGATTTTCACAAAAAAAACTGGAACAACGGTTTTCGAAGGAAATAAATTCACTTTTCACCCTATATCTGGAACATTTACAACCGTAAAAAAGGGTTGTAGTACGAATGGAACTACAACTAGAAACGCAGAACCGAAAGATTTACAACCAGACACTTGGCTATGGAAAATCAAGGATTTTGAGGAAGTAAAACGCCTATATATCTATGAAATTAAAGATACCGAAATGGAAGACCCTGTTTTCGTCTATAAGTTTGTAGGACTATAAATCAGTAGCATCTCTAAAATAATTAAGGTTAAGTTGTTTTATTATATCTTTTATACAGTTAATATGTGTTGTTAGTGAATGTGGGCTTGTACAAGATCTGTGCAAGCCCTTCTGTTTATTATGTAGTTGATTTGAGTATTGAGATAGCAACCGCGCTATCACCTAAACGATCATTACTACATTTGATGAAAATGAGATAAGTATAAAAACGGTCAACCCTATTTAGGGATGGACAATGGACATCTCTCAAATCTCATATCTCACATCTCAAATCCCCGAACACTAAAAGCCAACCGACTTCAGGTTTAATCCCGCTTTTTCATCCAATCCAAACATCAGGTTCATATTCTGTACCGCTTGTCCAGAAGCACCCTTCAATAGATTATCAGTAATATTCAGGATCAACAGCTTTTCGCCATGTTTCTCTAGATGGATGATGCTCTTGTTGGTATTGACCACTTGTTTGATATCAATATTAGCCTTAGATACATGGGTAAAAGGATGCGAACCATAATAAGACTCGTAAAGCTCATAAGCTTCCTCTTCCGAAAGATCTGAATCGACATAGATGGCAGAAAAGATACCCCTAGGGAATGCTCCTCGTTGAGGGATAAAGTTAATTTTCTGGGCAGCTCTTTCTAGTAGAGATCCATCTCCAGCTGGAAGGAATCCTTCCTGCAATTGGTTGAGCGACTCCGATATCTCTTGCAGATGCTGGTGCTCAAATGACTTATAGGCCGAAAGGTTATTGCTTCTCCAGGAAAAATGCGACGTAGCAGAAGGTTTTTGACCAGCACCTGTTGACCCTGTTGTTGCATTCACATGGATTTGGTCGCCCAATATTCCTTTGTTCGCCAAAGGCAATAATGCCAATTGTATATTCGTGGCAAAACAGCCGGGATTAGCAATATATTGCGCCGAAACAATATCGGATTTATTCAATTCAGGTAGACCGTAGATAAAATTCTTACCTTGGTATTCCGTATTTGCCTTAAGCCTGTAATCTTGGGAAAGATCAATGATCTTTACGGAAGGATCGATAGGATGGGCATCTAAAAACTTGCGCGCATCGCCATGTCCTACACATAAAAACAGAACATCGATATCAGAATGAAAATCTGAAGAGAACGTTAAGTCTGTATCTCCAAACAAATCATTATGAACATCAGAAAGTTTATTGCCGGCATTGGAAGCACTATTGGCAAATATTATATCCACATTCGGGTGATAGATCAATACCCGAAGCAATTCACCTCCGGTATAGCCTGCCGACCCTACAATTCCTACTTTAATTTTTTCCATTATGATAAATAATCAGTCAAAATAAAACAAAAAAACCAAGGTGCCTAGACAGCTACCTTGGTTTGCAAAAAGATTTTCAATATTTGAAGAAAGGCGATTAGCCTTTGTTATTAACTTTGTGCCAAATGATGGTTTGGTTACCGAAGATTTTCGAGAACCCTTTTACATCATCACCAGTGTAGCCTTTGTTCATCTCACCGTATGAACCAAACTTGTTGGACATTAAATCGTGTTCAGATTCAATACCTAAGATTACAAATCGGTAAGGGTGAAGCTCAATAAATACGCGACCAGAAACGGTATCTTGCGAACTTTGAAGGAATGCCTCCATATCACGCATCACTGGATCATGCATCTGACCTTCGTGCATATAGTTACCATAGAATCCCGCTAATTGGTCTTTCCATGAAAGTTGCCATTTGGTCAAGGTATGTTTCTCCAAAGCATGGTGCGCTTTGATCAGAATAATTGGGCCTGCAGCCTCAAAACCGACACGTCCTTTAATCCCGATGATGGTATCACCAACATGGATATCACGACCGATTCCATAAGGTTGTGCAATCGCTTGCAACTCTTGGATAACCTTAACAGGACTCATTTTCTCACCATCTAAAGCAACTGGTTGACCGTTTTCAAAATCAACAGTAATCTTACGTGGTTCTGTAGAAGTTACAGGAGTTGGCCATGCAGATTCTGGAAGGTATTCATTCGAAGTAAGCGTCTCAGCCCCTCCTACTGAAGTTCCCCATAATCCTTTATTGATCGAGTATTTTGCTTTATCAGCAGAATATTCAACACCATGTGAATTCAAATAATCAATTTCCGCCTCACGTGATAACTGTAGATCACGGATTGGAGTAATGATCTCTACACCTGGAATCAAGGTCTGGAAGATCATATCAAAACGTACCTGATCATTACCTGCACCTGTTGAACCATGTGCAACGCATTCTGCGCCAATTTTCTTCGCATAGTTTGCTATAGCTGTAGCTTGGCAAACACGCTCGGCTGACACTGAAAGCG
Source organism: Sphingobacterium sp. LZ7M1 (assembly GCF_024296865.1). Taxonomy (GTDB): domain Bacteria; phylum Bacteroidota; class Bacteroidia; order Sphingobacteriales; family Sphingobacteriaceae; genus Sphingobacterium. Next base: position 3,750,232 of record NZ_CP101134.1, read on the forward strand.
GATAGGTAGCATTTTTCAAGACATTCCCAAAAATCAAATACTTGATGGTATCTTGGTAATAATCTTCAGTTTCATCAATAGTAGTATGCGACTTTACACCTAGATCATAGGCCTTCTTTTCGATATTCTTTAATTCTTCCTCTGAAAAACCTCCGGTATTTACTACTACGGAGTGAACTTCTAATCCTAAGTCACGAGACAGATAGATACAACAGAATGAAGTATCCAACCCACCACTAAATGCTAAAACTACTTTTTTCATTTGATAACGATTAATATGCTGATGATAACAAAAATAACAAATTAAAAACCTTTAACAGGTCTAATCCCTACGGGAATTACCGCAGCGACCATTTTTTTAGTCGACCTCCAAAGTTTTGCTTCAATTCTCTTCAATAGAGATTGCTTTTTGGAAATTCGGTCAAGACGTTCCTTAGCTTCGGCCTTACGAAGGATCTTTTCCTTCAGTTCTTTTTCTTTTTCTACCGGGTCCCATAACATCGCAGTACACATACAGTTCTTACGATCTTTAGAGACCAAGATATCAAAGTTCACACAGGACTGGCAGCCTTTCCAGAATTCCTCATCTTGAGTCAATTCAGAATAGGTAACAGGTTCATATCCTAGGTCGGAATTGATTTTCATGACAGCCAAACCTGTAGTCAGGCCAAAAATCTTTGCATTTGGATACTTCTCCCTTGACAGATCAAACACGCGCTTCTTGATTGCTTTTGCCAAACCTACTTTACGGAAAAGTGGATTGACAATAAGACCAGAGTTCGCCACATAATCACCATGGCTCCAAGTCTCAATATAACAGAAACCGGCCCAAGTACCATCCTTATGTAAAGCAATAACAGCCTTACCTTCCTCCATCTTGCGCGCTACGTATTCTGGTTTTCTGCGTGCAATGCCCGTCCCACGAGCCTTTGCAGACTCGAACATTTCATTACAGACTTCATCGGCATACTTAACATGGTTTGCCGTCGCGGGAATAATTAAAAAATCTGAGATTGTCATTGAATAATGTCGACCTAAAAAATAAATACCAAAGTATTTGAACTAACTAATCTAATTTGAATATCAATCACCGAGCTGGGTGAATGACAATATGGGAAGTTTGCCTGCCTCGGTATCAAGCTCGAGGCAGAATAGGTCGTCGGAATCGAAGAACTGGACAATTAAATCTACGCATTGCATAATATGCCCTTATCCTAAGCTTGATGCAAGCTTGAGCGAAAGAGTTCATATATAACTTGTTACAATACATACATTTTTGCCTTTGATACTTAGTGATCAGACAGCGCAAAAGTAAACAATTATTTTTTTCTTTTATGCAATCTGAAAGTAGTTTTTTTATTTATAAAATAAATACGCCCCAAATTCATTGAAAACCTTTCAATCAGACTTTCCAATTATTGAAACGTTTAAAATCTTTCATTGTTTTGTAAGATTTCAATTCAAAATGAAGCATTTGCATCGATATATAAATAAATCCTTAATTTTGCATCAAATTAAAAAATCATGGTTGGTCCAAGTATCTTTTTTTACGCCCTATTCGTTATCCCTTACATCCTTTTCATGTATTGGTTGGTTAAGCAAGACAAGAAGAAATATATGTGGGGAGTAATAGTCGTAACTGTAGTTGCCATTTTTGGCCTGGTCGTTTCTCAACGTGCAAGCAAGATCGCAATGGAAAACTACAAGCAGCATCAAATCGATGCCCGCGAAATTGAAGCAGAAAACAAAGCCGATAGCTTAAATCACAAATAAGAAATTTTTAAAATCATACAAGAAAGGGCAATAGAATCATCTATTGCCCTTTCTTGTATCTGTCTTTTCTCTTTTATTTGGTAATTCCCTCCAACTTAAATAGGAATGCATAACTCAATGCCACATCTTTTAAGTAATCAAACCTTCCCGATGCGCCACCATGTCCATAATCCATATCCGTTTTCAATAGGATGACATTGTTACCTTTCTTGGTTGCACGCATTTTCGCTACCCATTTTGCAGGCTCAAAATACTGCACCTGACTATCATGGAGCCCAGTGGTAACCAATAGGTTTGGATATTCTTTCGCTTCAATGTTTTCATATGGAGAATATGATTTCATATAATCGTATGCTTCTTTATTGTTGGGATTTCCCCATTCATCATATTCATTCGTCGTCAATGGAATGCTTTCATCCAACATGGTATTCACTACATCGACAAATGGAACCTGCGCAATCACTCCATTCCAGATTTCTGGCGACATATTGATCACGGCACCCATCAATAATCCGCCCGCACTTCCGCCTTGGGCATAAAGATGCTCCTTGGCTGTAAACTTCTGATCGATCAAATACTTGCCACAGTCAATAAAATCAGTGAACGTATTTTTCTTTTTCATCATTTTCCCATCCTCATACCACTGTCTTCCCATTTCCTCACCACCACGAATATGCGCTAATGCATAGATAAAACCTCGGTCCAAAAGAGACAATCTCGAAGAACTGAAGCTTGGGTCCATGGAATTACCATAGGAACCGTATGCATACAACAACAATGGAGCAGTTCCATCTTTCTTGGTGCCCTTCTTATAGACGATAGAAATTGGAACTTCCGTACCATCTGTAGACTTGGCCATTACACGCTCCGTCACATAATTCTTCATTTCATAACCGCCAAGTACCTCTTGTTGCTTCATCAAGGTCTTTTCTTTGGTCTTCATATTATAGTCAAATGTAGACGATGGAGTGACCATGGAAGTATATCCATATCGTAATACATCGGTATTGTATTCTGCGTTTGTGCTCGGATAAACCGTATAGGCAGCTTCACCAAAATCAAGGTAATGCTGAGAATTATCCTTAAGGTTCCTGATGGCCAATTGCGTCAAGCCATTTTTCCTTTCAGATATGGCTACATAATCCGCAAACTCATCGATCCCCTGTACCAAGACATCCTTTCTGTGTGGGATATATTCCTTCCAGTTTTCTTTAGCCGTCTTATCCAATGGCGTTTCCATCACCTTAAAGTTCTGGGCATTATCATTGGTAACAATCAAAAATTTATCTGCCAATGGCGTCACATCATAGAGCACATCCTTCATTCTGGCTTGGAATACCTTGAACTCCGCATTGGGCTCATCAGCTTTAATGTACCTGGTCTCCGAACTTAATGTACCTCCTGAATAGATAAAGATGTATTGATCGTTCTTGGACTTACTTACCCCTATATAGTTGGTATTATCCTTTTCCTCATATACCACTGCATCCGATGCCGCATCAGTACCCAAGGCATGACGCTTTATTTTTTCACTCAATAAGGTCACAGGATTTTTGGAAGTATAGAAAATCGTTTTATTATCAGATGCCCAAACAGCAGCACCAGAAGTCCTGACAATTTTATCGGCTAAAAGTTCGCCTGTTTCCAGGTTCTTAAACTGAATGACGTACTCTCTCCTGGAAACCGTGTCTACCGAAAAGGCTAGCAATTTATTGTCCGGACTCACCGTAGCACCACCAATGGCATAATAGGCAAAGCCTTCAGCCATCTTATCCACATCTAACAATACTTCTTCTTTGGCATCTAGGCTGCCTTTCTTGCGGCACAGCTTAAAGTATTGTTTCCCCTCTTCCGTTCTTTGATAGTAGTAATACCCGTTTCTCAAATATGGGACACTTTCATCGGTTTCTTTGATCCGACCCTTCATCTCTTTGAAAAGGATATCCTGAAAAGATTCCGTATCCTTCATCATGGCCTCTGTATATTTATTCTCCGCTTCCAGATAAGCCACAACCTTCGAAGAATCTGGTCCTTTTTTGAAATAATCTATCATCCAATAATAGGGGTCAGCGACCGTATCTCCATGGATTATTCTTTCATGGGCTATTTCTTCGGCAATAGGCGCCATTGCATCGGGCCAACTCACTGGCTCTTTCTGTATTTTGTTATCTGATGAACAGGATGATATCATGATTGACAATATTAAACCAATTACATATTTATCTTTCATACTATATAGTTAATAATGGTTAATGAATGCTTAAAAATAAGATAAAATTTTTGTGATTTTAGATTAATTAACAAAAGCATCTAGTTGAAAATATTAAATTTGTCGAATTATAATCTATAAAAATATGATAGGAACAAATAAATTTCTGTGCTATTTAGCTTTAGGAATTCTTCCAACCCTTGGATTTAGCCAAGATAAGACTGCCACTCCCCCAGCAAACTGGTATAATCTTGATTTTCAAAAAGACGGTGTCATGGGTATCAGTACTGAAAAAGCCCAAGAACTTTTAAAAGGCAAAAAAGCAACGCCTGTTGTTGTGGCTGTACTAGATGGTGGTGTGGATATTCAACACGAAGATTTAAAGGATGTATTATGGACCAATCCAAAGGAAATCCCTGGAAACGGCAAAGATGATGATGGCAATGGCTATATCGATGATGTACATGGATGGAACTTTATTGGCGGTAAAGATGGATTGAATGTTAATCAAGACAATTTAGAGGTAACCCGTCTGATCCGTATCTACGAACCTAAATACATTTCCGTATTACCAAGTACACCTCTTTCTGAAAAGGAAAGAAGAGAGTTCGTGGCCTACCAAAAAATGATCACAGACTATACTTCTAAAATGGAAGAAGCTTCATTCGGCAAGTTGAACTATGGCCGTCTTAAAAATGAAGTGGATGCTGTAGTGAAAAAAATCGGCAAAGCGCCTAAAGATATTACCAAAGCAGATTTGGACGCTTTCCAAGCAGAAGGTGATCAACAAAAGATGGCCATTAGGATCGCAAAAAAAGAACTTGACAATGGTTCATTCGAGAAATTCTACACGGACATAGAGGATGCTGTAAAATACTTTACCGATCAGGTCGATTCCCATTTAAACAAAGAGTTTGATCCTAGACACGTGGTAGGCGACGACTACGAAGATGCTTCCCAACGCAATTATGGAAACCCAGATGTAAAAGGTCCAGATGCTGAACACGGAACTCACGTTGCCGGTATTATCGGCGCAAAACGCAATAACAATAAAGGCGTCAACGGTGTTGCGGATCATGTACAGATCATGGCTGTTCGCCTGGTTCCTAATGGTGATGAACGCGACAAAGATGTGGCCAATGGTATCCGCTATGCTGTAGATAATGGCGCAAAAGTAATTAACATGAGTTTCGGTAAAGGTTATGCATACAATAAAAAGGCTGTGGACGAAGCCATTAAATATGCTGAATCTAAAGATGTATTACTTGTTCATGCCGCTGGTAATGATGCTCAGGATAATGATATAGAGAAAAACTACCCAACCAAATATTTTACCGATAGTGTAGATGCCGTTGTTGGTGAAGCCAAGAACTGGATCACTGTTGGTGCAACAGGACTGAAACAGGACGCTGATCTATTAGCAAACTTCTCAAACTATGGTTACCGCAGCGTGGATGTTTTTGCACCCGGTGTTAAGATCAACTCGACTATCCCAGAGTCTAAATACAAAGAAAACCAAGGTACCAGTATGGCTGCCCCTGTTGTTGCAGGCTTAGCAGCAATGATCCGTGCATATTACCCTTCATTGACTGCCGAGCAAGTTAAAGAGGTCATCATGAAGAGCGTAACTAAGGTTGACCAAAAGGTTAAGATCAAAAAAGATGGCAATTCAAAACGCGTGTATTTGGATGAAATCAGTGTAAGCGGAGGTATTGTGAATGCTTATAATGCTATTGTAGAGGCTAATAAATTAGTTTCAGAAAAAAAGTAAAAAAATGTTAAATTTTTCACAATATTGCTAAGTATCTTGCGTTTAGATAGAAAACAAGATGCTTATGGTCGAAAACTCTACTAATACAAAAGAAGTAAATTACGAAGGTCAACTTTCAGGTATCATTCAAGACGCTAATCTTGAATTATCATTCGAGGAAAAAATCAAAAGTTGCATACAACAGTTGTCTAAAGATCCAGAAGACAGAACTATAGAAAATATCCTCAACTATTCTAAGACCTTACGTAACTTATAATAACGAAGCCATTCTAAGAAAGAGTGGCTTCGTCATTTATACCCTATTCCCTCAACAAAGCTTAAATCTTCCCTAGAAATATTATTATCTTTGTTTATGCTGATAAAAGAACGTTATAAGGCTTTTGTTGAATATTTTTCTACCCACAATCCTGACGCACAGACAGAACTGAATTATGGCAATCCATTTGAATTGCTCATTGCGGTTATTCTTTCTGCTCAATGTACAGACAAAAGGATAAATCAGGTGACTCCTGCCCTATTTGAGCGATATCCCGATCCTGAATCCTTAGCGGCTAGCTCCCCTGATGAAGTGTTCACTTATATCAGATCGGTAAGCTATCCCAACAACAAAGCGAAACACTTGGTTGGTATGGCTCAAAAACTCCTCAGTGAATTCCACGGAGAAATTCCGGAGAAGGTCGAAGACTTGGTCAAACTTCCAGGTGTAGGCCGCAAAACTGCCAATGTCATTTCTTCTGTGGTATTCCATAACCCAGCCATGGCTGTAGATACACACGTGTTCCGGGTGGCTGATCGAATAGGATTGACCAATAAGGCAACAACGCCACTGGCTGCAGAAAAACAATTGGTCAAACATTTACCTAAAGATACCATAGCCATGGCACATCATTGGCTAATCTTACATGGTCGATATATATGCCTGGCAAGATCCCCTAAATGCGTTATTTGCCCCATCTCCTATTTTTGCAGATATTTTGAACGGAATAAAAAAGCAAAATTAGTCCACAAAGATTAAAACATTCTTCAAAATCTAGCTTAAAACAACAGAAAACTAACATCTTGAACATATCAAAACAAAATAACTAACTTTTTTAGCATTTTATTTGTAGAATTCAATATTATAAATTATTTTTGACAACGTTATACTAAAAATATGAGCAACTCAGACAAACTAAAAGCCTTACAGCTTACATTAGATAAATTAGAAAAGAACTACGGAAAAGGTACCATCATGAAATTAGGTGATACAGCTGTTGAACCTATCGAGGCTATCTCTACAGGTTCCTTAGGCTTAGATATCGCTTTAGGTATTGGTGGTGTACCAAAAGGACGTATCATCGAGATCTATGGTCCTGAATCTTCTGGTAAGACTACTTTAGCCACTCATATTGTAGCAGAAGCACAGAAAAAAGGTGGTATCGCAGCAATCATTGATGCGGAACACGCTTTTGATAAATATTATGCCCAAAAGCTTGGGGTTGATATCGAGAACCTTTTAATCTCTCAACCAGACAATGGTGAGCAAGCATTAGAGATTGCAGATAACTTGATCCGTTCCGGAGCTATCGACGTTATCGTGATTGACTCCGTTGCAGCTTTGGTTCCTAAAGGCGAGATTGAAGGTGAAATGGGTGAATCCAAAATGGGTCTTCAGGCACGTTTAATGTCTCAGGCTTTACGTAAGTTGACCGGTACCATTTCTAAAACCAACTGTTGTTGTATCTTCATCAACCAATTGCGCGAGAAAATCGGTGTAATGTTTGGTAACCCTGAAACGACTACTGGTGGTAATGCCCTGAAATTCTATGCTTCCGTACGTTTAGATATCCGTCGTACTTCACAGATCAAAGATTCTGATGAGGTATCAGGTAACCGCGTAAAAGTGAAGATCGTGAAAAATAAAGTTGCCCCTCCTTTCCGTATCGCTGAATTTGACATTATGTTTGGTGAAGGTATATCCAAAGTTGGTGAGATCATTGACTTAGGGGTGGAATACGGAATCGTCAAAAAATCTGGTTCATGGTTCAGCTATGGTGATACGAAATTGGGACAAGGTCGTGATGCAGTGAAAACCTTACTGTTAGACAATCCAGATTTAATGGATGAACTAAAACACAAAATCAGAGCTGAAGTAAGTGGTCAAGATCTTGATCAAGCCGCTATCAGGGAAGAAGATTAATTAGAATCATTTTTTACAAAACTCCTCTAGGTTTCAAATTAATAGGAGGACATATTGAAACAGCAACTCAAATGAGCTGCTGTTTTTTTATGGAGAAAAAATCCGCTATTGTAAAATTAGTCCTACATCATCATTTACCTATCCAATGCTAGGATGTTTTTTATAAATTTATAGAGACAAAATCTAACCTCAATCTAGCATGAACTTTAATAGAAGAAATTTCCTGAAAGGATTAGGATTAATTGGTTTAGGAGCCAGTACCCCTGCCTATGCAGAAAAACTGATCCTTAATCAGAACGAAGCCTTTTCGCTCGCCTGTCCACCCTACTTACAGAACCTGAATGCCGAGACTGTAACCATCTGTGCGATATTCAACAAACCATGCCTCGCTTGGGTTGAAGTCCTGGATGCCAAAAACAAAACCGTCAAATCCATTTATCAGGTAGAGGACGGAATGCGAAACGCAAATACCGACCTTTTTAAATTCAAGGTAAACCATAAGAACGGTCAGTTGAAATACAAGGTGGTAGGAAAGGAAATCAGTAAATTCGAACCCTATAAAATTGAATATGCTGGAACCATTCAATCGGAACCTTTTGAGATTACTGTTCCTCTACCGAAACAGGATAGCATACAATGTTTGATCCTGAATGACATACATGAGGATAAAGAAAGCTATGCCTTCCTTTTTGATAAGAGTAAATTGGCTAAAAAGGATTTGGTATTCCTAAATGGCGACTCCTTCCATTATGTAAGCAACCAAACTGACCTGACCGAAAAACTATTGAAGCCTATTGGAAACAAATTTGCAAGTACCACCCCTTTCCTCATGATACGAGGTAACCATGAAACTAGAGGAAGCTTCGCCAGAGACTACAAAAAGTATTTTGATTACCCAGAAAACAAGTTTTACCAAGCATTTCGCATGGGGCCAATCTATTGGATTATTCTGGACAGTGGTGAGGATAAACCTGACGACCATGAAGTATATGCCGGCACCGTGGATTACGACAATTACCGACTGGAGCAAAAGGCATGGTTATCCAAGGTGCTGCAATCTAAGGAACGTAAGGAAGCGAAACATACCCTTGTCGTAACCCACATCCCCTTCCATCATTCGGATGATTGGCATGGAACCAAGCATAACTTTGAATGTTTCCACAGCATATTGAATGATAATAAGGTTGATGCCGTAATTTCAGGACATACACATAAATACAGTTTCCATCCACCCGATAATTCCCATAATTATTATGTGATAATTGGCGGTGGTCCAAAAGCAGGAAATAGAACCTATGTGGACATCACAGCCCAAGGTAAAGCCCTTCAGGTCTCCTTGAACCTTGATGATGGAAGCACCATCAATAGATTTTCAAAAAATGGATGAGCTCTTTTGAGCTAGCTATCAAATAAAAAATCCCAGATTGGAGAACAGCTAAAGGCCATCTCCAATCTGGGATTCTTACTTATTTTCAGTTAAGCCATAAAATGGGCTTAGCCATGAAGCTTTTTATTCAACAGCAAAGAATGAATTCAACTCTGCCAATGTTTCTTCCGTTTTGACACCATCCTTAACGATCAACCCCATACTCAAAGCAATGATCCGATCTGCGGTTTCAACGGTATGGGAAAGGTCATGACTGGAAATCAAAAGAGTTACATCCTTATTTTCCCTTATTTTAGCAATCAGCTTTTTCAACCTAAATTGTGTAGTTGGATCTAGGTTTGCAAAGGGTTCATCCAAAATAATCAATTCAGGATTTCCAATGAGTGTCCCGACGATACCAACCTTTTTTTGGTTTCCCTTAGAAAGGTCACGCACATAGACCTTCTTATTCAAAACTTCACCATTAAAAAACTCTCCATACTCCGCTAAAAGCTTATCTACATCACTTTTGTTCATTCCTCGTAACTCACCTAGAAAATAGAAATATTCCTCGGGAGTTAGGTATCCAATCAGGAAGCTATCATCAATAAAAGCCGTGGTAAATTTCTTCCAACCGTCTTGTCCATGGACTGGTATATCATTCAACAATATCTCGCCTGAATCAGGTTGGATCAGATCCAAAATCAAACTAAACAGAGTTGTTTTCCCAGCTCCATTGTTTCCGACCAACCCTATGCTCTCCCCTTTTCCAATATGTAAACTCGGGATATTCAAAACCCGAATTCCATTATAGCTTTTTATTATATCCTTTATCTCAATCATTTATTTTCAATTCAATATCTACAGTTAATTATTAACCTCCTTAAACCCAATCAATATCTTGTATTTATTCTCTTGATATTTCTTAGCGATCCTATTTAATATTTCATTCCGCAAAGCAACTCCAATTAAGCCAATGACAATGAGCGTAATATTAGCTATGTTGATTCCTCCCGCATAATAGGCAATTGCCCAAATGATAATTGGGGCAATCAATAATGGAATACCAACTAACCATTGAGCTGCACCTGTACCTTGATAGTTAAAGATATTTCCATTGTCCAGATCGATCCTTTTCTTGTTCATACTTCCGAAATAAAGGATAACAGGAACATTGACCCCTAAATTATAGACCGCACAAGCTATATTTACCCAAACAACCACCCATCCAAAGTAAAAGTATCCTGTACTCAACACGGTCATGATCGCAATGGAAATATACATCAGCATCGCTTTGGATTCCAAATATAATTTGATAGGCATATTTTGAGTCATAAGCATCGCATAGTAGGTACTATCCCAAGCTGGAACAAATTGGCCAAAATTGATCACAAATATTCCGGTAATAAAAACCCCAACAAAAACTAATGCAGTTGGGTTTCCCTCTCGCTGTGGGTAAAAGAACAAGCCATAAAACAAAAATACCAAACAACCAAAAATAACGGCCCTTGCTCTTTTTGACCTCCAGATCAACTTCATGTCCAGCTGAAGGAATGGAGCCAATTCTCCAAAACGATTCGTCCAGGAGAGATCATAATTTTTGACAACTGTCCTTTCTGTCTGTAGATAAGCATCCAAAAACATGTTCTCTTTCACATTAAAATACAACAGAAAATAACTCAAAATAGCCAAGACAACAGCAACCAAACATAATAGTGGATAAGTCAGGACAAGATCAAAAAATTGACCAAACAGTCCTGAAACAGAGAATATACTGTAGTGATCCAAACAAAATATGACCACTAGAAGCGCCATTATGGGCAGCGTTTTCAAAAGACCATTTTTGAAATTTTGTTGAATGTAAAGATTCAGGTAGTTCACAACAAATTCAAAACCCACGACCGCAATGCACCATGAAAACAGTTGAAAATTCGTTAAATCAGTTACTCTTGCGGTAATGATCAGATAGGGAACAACAACAGCCAACAGCATCCAATTCCAAAACGAATTGGAGGATTTTAACAGGGTATAATTGACGATGTTACTCCGCGGTATATTCAGGATCAATAAAGGCTTGACATTTTGAATGGGCAACTTTTGCATCATCATCCGCATCAAAAAGCTCAAAAAGACCCAATACAATAGAAATTTCCCCACAAAATGTATAGGTTCCTGATTTGGAAACAATTCAATGATCAAGAAATGCAAACTAACCCCAAAGGTCACTGCAGATCCCAAAAAATAAAGGCCAAGTAAGCCCAAAATTATTCTAACGGACAAACTTCTCCCCAGATCAGCCGACCTGAAAAAAGATCTCCATTCCAATAAAAACAATCTTTTAAACATATTCGCAGCTCTAATTGATGATCAGTTTAATAATGGTAACACCACCGTTAGTATTGCAGTGATTTTCTGTATCAAAATAAGAAAATTTAGGGAATGATAGAAAAATAATTGAAGTAGATTGGAGGGGTTCTGGAGATGGTTTGAACCAGGATGCCAAGGATGAGAGGATCGACCAAGATTATGGCAAGAACCAGGATTCATGGGATTGGAGGATGGACCAAGACCAGGATATGAACCAGGATGCCAAGGATGAGAGGACCGACCAAGATCGTAACTCATGTCCACTTAAAGGGTTTCCAATTTTCGTAGGCGTACAGCTCGTCAGTCTTCGATTGACTATGACAGAACTTTTTGTTGGAGAGCCGTACAGATTCTTCACTGATCATTCAAAATCGGATGTATCCACAAAAGGGATTCAGAGCGCCGCGAAGAATCTATTTTTTTATTTTTTTTCGGATTTGGTCATTCCGAAATCGTAAGATGAGGAAACTATTTTTTATTAAGCTCGCCCAATAAAGAGGATTTTTAGAAAAATATTTCACCCACGCTGTGGGTTCCCAAATTTACAAACATCAATCCTTCCGCAGGAAGTCCTTTAGCCCCTGGCTCATTTCCAATGGCGGAAAAAGGGAAAGAATGCCGTGGCCCTGCGCGGTGGGATTGGGCTTGGATGCTTTCAAGAAATTCTCCCATCTTAAGGGAGAATTTAGAAGAACGGCATCCTCGACATCAAGGCATTCTTTTCATGTGCGATGAATGGTGCGAAAAGCCATCTTAAATGAGCCGAAGCCTTTTGGTTACTTTTGGGCTTCAAAAGTAATGAAGATAATTGGTATCCCTGAGCTCCTTCGTCTGTTTGTTCACTTTTGCGCTCCAAAAGTAACGAAGAATCTAAAGTTTGTTTTCTTTCTTAAATAAATGACATTGCCCGCTAGGGGTTGTATTTTGGAATGTAGCTTCGACAGTTATCGGAACCGAAGGGCAGCACAAAAAAAAGGAGCCACCTTTTCAGATAGCTCCCATGACTTATTTTAATAATATTCTATAATTCCTCAGATAAGAAAGGATAACGGTAATCCACATCTGGATTAAAGGTTTCCTTAATCGTTCTAGGAGATACCCAACGCAATAGGTTGATCATAGATCCTGCCTTGTCATTGGTACCTGAACCTCTTGCACCACCAAATGGCTGTTGTCCAACCACGGCACCTGTACATTTATCATTGATATAGAAGTTACCAGCTGCATTACGTAAATAATGAGTTGCTTCTTCAATTGCATAACGGTCTTGAGAGATGATAGAACCCGTCAATGCATAGATTGAAGTGGTATCAACCAATTTCAAGGTTTCAGCCCATTTCTTATCGTCATAAACATAAATTGTCAATACTGGACCGAACAATTCTTCTGACATCGTTTCGTAATCAGCTTTCTCAGCAACGATAACCGTTGGGTTAATGAAGTAACCTTTAGATTTATCGTATTCACCACCGATTACAACCTCTGCATCTTTAGACTCTTTGGCTCTATCGATATATTTTGTGATCTTATCGAAAGCCTTCTCATCAATAACCGCATTGATAAAGTTGCTGAAATCTTCCGTTCCACCAATTTTGAAGGTTTTGATGTCACGCTCCATTTTTTCTTTAAGCTCCTTCCAAAGAGATTTAGGAACGTAAGCACGTGATGCAGCTGAACATTTCTGTCCTTGGAATTCAAATGCGCCACGTACCAATGCTGTATTCAATACATCTAAATCAGCAGATGGGTGAGCTAAGATAAAGTCCTTACCACCAGTTTCACCTACGATACGTGGGTATGTTTTGTAAAGGTGGATATTCTCACCAATTGTTTTCCAGATATCTTGGAATACACCGGTTGAACCTGTAAAGTGTATACCAGCGAAATCAGGGTGTTTGAAGATCACATCACCAGCATCAGGTCCTGATACATAAACCAAGTTGATCACACCTGCAGGTACACCAGCTTCTCTGAAGATCTCCATCAACACATTCGCTGAATAGATCTGTGTGTTTGCTGGTTTCCAAACCACCACATTACCCATCATCGCAGCACTTGTAGGTAAATTACCTGCAATAGCTGTAAAGTTGAACGGAGTCAATGCAAACACGAATCCTTCAAGAGGACGTTGCTCTACTCTGTTCCATACATTTTTAGGGTTGATTGGAGGTTGTTGTTGGTAGATTTCGCTCATGTACTTCACGTTGAAGCGCAAGAAATCTGCAATCTCACATGCTGAATCAATTTCTGCTTGGTACGGGTTCTTAGACTGACCTAGCATGGTTGCAGCATTCAATTTATAGCGATATTTTGTAGAGATCAACTCTGCAGCTTTCAAGAAAATCGCAGCTCTTTGTTCCCATGGAAGATTTTCCCAATCGTTTTTAGCAGCTAAGGCAGCATCGATCGCTTCCTTGACATTCTCTTTAGTACCTTGATTAAAATAACCTAGCACATGTTTGTGATCATGTGGTGGTGTGATTTTTACTTTCTTACTGGTGCGAACTTCTTCGCCTCCAATGTACATCGGGATATCTATTTCTGTTGCTCTTGCAGCAGCAATAGCTTCTTTTAATAAACTTCTTTCTTTAGTCCCAGGAGCGTATGAGTAAACGGGCTCATTCGTTGGCGTAGGAACTGTAAAAAAACCTTTCAACATAATTAAAAATTATTTTTTTGATTCATAAAAATACTCAAAACCGGACGGACGATCCGTCCAAAAAATTCCAATAAGATCAATAGAACGATAAATTTCCCCCTCTAAGATTTCCATCAGAATTCTTCTTACGAAGATACTCAATTGAGAAACGGAATGAACAACATATCTGAACCGATAATAAACATATTTTGTCCATTTTTATTTACTTCTAATCAAAGATACAAAATAAATGTTTACTTAAATTAACCCATATAGGCATTAAAACACCCCAAACAGCATCATTTTAAGCATATTAGGACCATGAGGCAAAGATTTTATCCTAATGATAAACAACTTCGCTTTCATTAGCTGATTGATCTCTTCATTTGCTCGATTAACAATTATCTAATTCTTTTGTTCAGCTCGTTAAAAAATTTAACATAACTAGAACAAAATGGGTTTAGAAATAATAAATAGACAGTGTTAATATTTCATTTCCATAAAAACCATAAACTCTGGTTTCATTCGAGACATATTCGAGAATCATTCGAAGGACAATGCAGAATGCTCCGAATATTCTTGGATAATTAAATTAAACATTTTGCGATTTTTCGGAATGTGTCTCGAATGAGGTCAAGTCCTCCTCAGAATAAAAAATTTGGACTAAATTTATTCGGAGTTGATGACAGCTTGTTGGCAATGAAATAAATTGGCTCTTTTATTTCTAAATATAGAACCACATCGGGGTTCCATTATTTTAGCTGGCATGTCACGTTAGCTTGGAATTAATGCAAAAAGGATGTTCGATTAATCGAACATCCTTTTTGCGCGGCCCCTATATTGTTCAATATCATTTCTAAAATAATACTGCCCTTCTAGGGCAGTATGTCGTAAAAAAATAATCTTTTCCGGTGTCAAAATGAGAAACGAAGGTTCTCGGATATTTACAGACATAATCAATTTCGGATGACATTGGTCTTCAGGCCCTTTACCTTCGCCCCCCCTAGCTGTCGTCCTGACGAAGGAAGGATCTCGGAATTTTACAGACATATCAATTGCGGATGGCATTGGTCTTCAGGCCCTTTACCTTCGCCCCCCCCTAGCTGTCGTCCTGACGAAGGAAGGATCTCGGAATTTTACAGACATATCAATTGCGGATGGCATTGGCGTACAGGTCCTTTACCTTCGCCCCCCCCTAGCTGTCGTCCTGACGAAGGAAGGATCTCGGAATTTTACAGACATATCAATTGCAGATGGCATTGGCGTACAGGTCCTTTACCTTCGTCCCCCCCCTAGCTGTCGTCCTGACGAAGGAAGGATCTCGGAATTTTACAGACATATCAATTGCGGATGGCATTGGCGTACAGGTCCTCAATCTTCGATTGAGAATGACAAGGTCATGGGGGGGAGAAACGTACAGATTCTTCACTGATCGTTCAGAATCAAAATACGCTATTGAGGGATTCTTCGCTTCGCTCTGAATCTATTTTTTAATTTATTTTGGATTGTTGTCATCGTGAGCACAGCGAACGAACTGTTTTTTTTAATGAAAATTGATTGAAAAACATTCCCCCCCCCACGCTGTGGCTTCACCATTACAACCATCCAGGTTCTACAAACGTTTCACCCTCGCTGTGGGTTTTGCTAGATTCAAGCTTTCATTGAGACCATAAAAAAAGCGGATATCTGCATTCAGATATCCGCTCTCTAAGAATAATCTATTATGGATTAACCTTTTTTAGCTTCCGCGTAACGTTTAGCTACGTCATCCCAATTTACTACGTTGAAGATCTCTTCTAGGTAGGCTGGGCGTTTATTCTGATATTTTAGGTAGTAAGCATGTTCCCATACATCGATACCAAAGATTGGAGTACCTTTTACTTCAGCAACATCCATCAAAGGGTTATCTTGATTAGGAGTAGATACTACATCCAGTTTACCGTCTTGACCAACGATTAACCAAGACCATCCTGAACCGAATCTACCAGCACCTGCTTCTTGCAATTTCTTTTTCAATTCTGCGAATGAACCGAAAGTAGCATTAATATCATTTGCTAAATCTCCTGTAGGCTCACCACCTGCATTTGGGCCTAAAACCTTCCAGAAAAGATCATGGTTCCATACACCGCCAGCATTGTTTCTCACTGCTGCTGGGTACTTGCTCACATTCTTCAGGATTTCTTCCAAAGAAAGGTTTTCTGCATCGGTACCTGCAATAGCTTTGTTCAAGTTGTCTACATATGCTTGGTGGTGACGATCATGGTGAATGATCATTGTTTCTTTATCGATAGATGGTTCTAATGCGTCTGCTGGGTAAGGTAACGCCTCTAATTCAAATGCCATAACGTTTATATTTTATTTATTAATTATCAATACACGAATATAACAATTTAAGCGCGTTTTTGTTTCGTTTAGGCGCCAATTTGTGGATAACTCAACGTTTATTACGAAAAAAAGACATCATGAGTTCGGCACATTCCTTTTCCAGCACGCCCGACTGAATGATCGTCTTGGGATGGATGATTTTTTCATGGATACTGGAATAGCCTCTCTTTTCATCGCGGGCCCCGTAGACAATCTTGCTGATCTGGGTCCAATAGCTTGCACCGGCACACATTACACAGGGCTCAACAGTCACATAAAGGGTGCAATCCTTCAGATACTTTCCTCCGAGAAAGTTCGCCGCTGCCGTAAAGGCCTGCATTTCTGCATGGGCTGTTACATCATTCAACCTTTCGGTCATATTATAGCCCTTGCCAATGATCTTTCCATTGGACACAATGATGGCACCAATCGGGATTTCATCTTCCTCAAAGGCTTTCTTGGCAAGCTTCAAGGCTTCCTGCATATACTGCTCATCAAGACTGGGGATACCTTGTTGAGGATTTTCTTCGAAATTGTACACCTTCATTACTTCAGCTTTGCACCGTTCGGAACCTTTCGTTCCACGGTTGTCAAAATAATATCTCCATTCTCATCCTCGAATCCCGTTACCAAGCACTCGGACATAAAATTGGCAATCTGTTTTTTAGGGAAATTCACGACTGCCACCACTTGTTTACCAATGAGCTCTTCCTTGGAATACTGTGCAGTGATTTGGGCGGAGGACTTGCGGGTCCCGATCTCCTCACCAAAATCTACCAGCAATTGGTAGGCTGGCCTTCGGGCTTTTGGGAAATCAGAAACTTCCAATATTGTCCCTACCCGTAGATCCACCTGTTCAAACTCTTCCCAACTGATCAACTTCTCCATATCCTTCCTTATAGTCTATTTGACTCCAGGTCGGTCAATTCTTTGGAAAGGGTAAACACGACATAGTCTACATTACGGTTCAATCTTTTGGCAAGACGTTTCAAAAGTTCTTCCTCTTGGCCTGGACTGTATTGCAAGTCTTCTTCGGAAAGAGTGTTATATTTTCTTTTCAGTTTTAGTTTTAATATGGGCCATTCTTCGGCACTGATCTTGAAATTATACATATTAATATGCGCTTATTGAATAAAAACTACTAATTTAGTGTTTGGAATTAGTAAATATATAAATTTTTGATATGAAAAAAATCTTACTTGGATTAGCTGCCTTATTCTTATGCGTTCAGGCAACGCAAGCACAATTATTACCGAGCTTAAAGTTGGGTATTAAGGGCGCAGTAAACTTTTCGAGCTTGAAATCGGATGGTTCATGGTTGAATTCAGATACAAAAGCTGGATTCCAAGCAGGTATTTGGGGACGTGTAGGTGTTGCAGGTTTCCACGTTCAGCCGGAGTTGTACTATACGCAGAAAAAAGCTGGATATGAAACTGAAGATGGAACAAACAGTGAAGCAACCTTCAAGAGTGTTGATTTACCAGTTCTTTTAGGTACTAGAATTGGCTTAGGTCCAATCGGCGTACGTATCCAGGCAGGTCCAGTATTTTCATTCGCTCATGAGGGAGATATCAAATCGGTAGCCAATACAGATGCTTACAAAAAATCATCGACTGGAATCATCGGAGGTGTTGGTGCTGACATCAGCAAATTCACTGTTGACTTGAGATATGAACATGGCTTGAGTAATATGAGCAAAGATAATGCGCACAAGCAAAAGATCAGTATGTGGTCAATTGGAGTGGGTTACTCTTTCTTGTAAGCTCTTAATAATAAAAAGTTTTTGGCCTGATTTGATAAAAATCGGGCCTTATTTTTTGGCGAAAATTAGAACCATTCTAAATTAGGTCTTTTTTATACATAAATCTCATTTATATGTCATCAAATAGATAGATTTGCGTACTTAAATTAAATTCATAGTAATAATGAGTAAATCAAAGCCAGTATTAACATCTTCACTAGGGAAGAAACTAATCATGAGCTTGACGGGATTGTTCTTATGTACTTTCTTGATAGTTCACTTGATCGGTAACTTACAACTATTTAAAGATGATGCGGGGTATGCGTTTAACAATTACGCTTATTTCATGACCCATTTTACCCCGATTAAAGTAGTATCATACCTACTTTATCTTTCTATCATTGTTCACGCGGTTTATGCTCTTATCCTAACTACAAAGAACAAAGCAGCACGTCCTATTGGTTACAACCAGTATGATGGAAACGCAAACAGCGCTTGGAATTCTCGTAACATGGGAATCTTGGGTACTGTTTTACTAATTTTCATTGTTACACACATGCAAAACTTCTGGTTTCAGTACAAATTTGGAACTACTCCTTACGTAGAGTACCGTACTGAAATCTCAACGGGTAACCAAGAGGTTTTACAGTTAGACGATATTCCTTCAGATTACATCGGGTATGTTCAATACGAAGACGCTGGATTTGAAGTAGTTAAATCTAAAGATTTATACAGACAAGTGGCCGTTACTTTCCAAAACCCTTTATTGGTTGGATTGTACCTTTTAGGAATGGCAGCATTAGCTTTCCACTTGATCCACGGTTTCCAATCTGCATTCCAAACGATTGGTTTCAACCACAGACGTTACAAAGGCATCATTAAAACAATCGGAATATGGGTATTCGGAATTATTATTCCAATCCTATTCGCGTCTATGCCATTGTATTTTTATTTTGTTAAATAGGTTATTTACAGATTACGCAATAGCAAGATCTTATAAATAAATAAAGGATATGTTAGATTCAAGAGTACCTTCAGGCCCTTTGGCCGAAAAATGGTCAAAACATAAATTTGAGATGAAGCTGGTCAACCCAGCCAACAAGCGTAAGTTTACCATTATCGTTGTTGGTACAGGTTTGGCAGGAGCATCTGCTGCCGCTGCATTAGCAGAATTAGGCTACAACGTTAAAACATTCTGTTATCAGGACTCTCCAAGACGTGCGCACTCTATTGCTGCACAAGGGGGTATTAACGCTGCGAAAAACTATCAAAACGACGGTGACTCAGTTTACCGTCTATTCTATGATACGATCAAGGGTGGTGACTACCGCGCTCGTGAGGCAAACGTATACCGTTTGGCTGAAGTTTCGGTAAACATCATCGACCAATGTGTTGCTCAAGGTGTTCCTTTCGCACGTGAATATGGTGGTCTATTGGACAACCGTTCATTTGGTGGTGCACAGGTATCACGTACGTTCTACGCACGTGGTCAAACGGGACAACAATTATTGCTAGGTGCTTATTCAGCGCTTAACCGCCAGATTGAAGCTGGTAAAGTAAAATCCTACACTCGTCACGAAATGCTAGATTTAGTAAAGATCGATGGCGAAGCTAGAGGTATCATTACACGTGACCTTATCACCGGTGAGATCGAAGCTCACGAAGGTCATGCGGTATTATTATGTACTGGTGGATACGGAAACGTATTTTTCCTTTCTACAAATGCAATGGGCTGTAACGTAACGGCTGCATGGAGAGCGCACAAACGTGGAGCTTTCTTTGCTAACCCTTGTTATACACAGATCCACCCTACTTGTATCCCAGTTACCGGTGACCATCAATCCAAATTGACTTTGATGTCAGAGTCCTTGCGTAATGATGGCCGAGTATGGGTTCCAAAGACAATTGAATTGGCAGAGAAACTTCGTAAAGGAGAATTGAAGCCTAAAGATATCAAAGAAGACGATCGCGATTACTTCTTGGAAAGAAAATACCCTTCATTCGGTAACTTGGTACCCCGTGACGTGGCTTCACGTAACGCTAAGGAAATGGTTGACGAAGGACGTGGTGTTGGTAAAACTGGAGTAGCGGTATTCCTGGACTTCGCTGAAGCGATCCAACGTTTAGGAAAAGATGTAGTCGAAGCTAAGTATGGTAACTTATTCGACATGTATTACCAAATTACTGACGAAAACCCATACGAGCAACCAATGCGTATCTACCCTGCGGTTCACTATACCATGGGTGGTGTTTGGGTTGACTACAACTTGATGACAACGGTACCAGGTTTATACTGTTTAGGAGAGGCTAACTTCTCTGATCACGGTGCTAACCGTCTAGGTGCTTCGGCATTGATGCAAGGTCTTTCTGATGGTTACTTCGTAATCCCTTACACTGTAGGTGATTACTTAGCGAAAATCGGAAACTTCAAACCTGTTGACAAAAACAATCCTGCATTCGAGCAAACCCGTAAAGAGGTTGAAGAAAGAATCAACAAGTTATTGGCCCTTAAGGGTAGCAAAACGGTTGATGACATCCACAAGAAATTAGGCCACATCATGTGGGAATACTGTGGAATGGCTCGTACAGCAGAAGGATTGGAAAAAGCAAAAGGCTTGATCCAAGATCTTCGCAAAGAGTTCTGGACTGACACGAAAGTATTGGGACAAAACGAAGAGTTGAACATGTCCCTAGAAAAAGCTGGCCGTGTTGCAGACTTTTTGGAATTAGGAGAATTAATGGTTGACGATGCTTTGAACAGAAATGAGTCTTGTGGTGGTCACTTTAGAGTGGAATCACAAACTGAAGAAGGAGAAGCAAAACGTAATGATGATGAATATGCATATGTTGCAGCTTGGCAATACAATGGTGATAACCAACCAGAGATCTTGCACAAGGAATCATTGGTATTCGAAAACGTTAAGTTAACACAAAGAAGTTATAAATAAGCCAAAGGGCTTCCTGTGAAGCCTTTTGCTACTCAAAAATATTATCATGAGTGCACATATGAATTTAACGCTAAAAGTTTGGCGTCAGAAAAACTCAAATGACAAAGGACAATTCGTGACTATCCAAGCTAAGGACATCGCTGATGATATGTCTTTCCTAGAAATGCTGGATGTGGTAAACGAAGACCTAACTCGTCAAGGGGAAGATCCTATCTATTTCGACCATGACTGTCGTGAAGGTATCTGTGGAATGTGCTCCTTAGTTATCAACGGACGTCCTCATGGGCCAAAATACGGTATTACAACTTGTCAGCTGCATATGCGTTCTTTCCACGATGGCCAAACTATCGTGATTGAACCATGGAGAGCTGCTGCATTCCCTGTATTGAAAGATTTAGCTGTTGATAGAACATCATTTGACAGAATCCAACAAGCAGGTGGTTATATCAACATCAACACTGGTGGACCGCAGGATGCCAACAATATCTTGATCCCTAAGCGTATCGCTGATGAGGCTTTCGAATCGGCAACCTGTATCGGATGTGGAGCGTGTGTTGCTGCATGTAAAAATGCTTCAGCTATGCTATTCGTATCGGCTAAGATTTCACAATTCGCATTATTGCCGCAAGGTCAGACTGAACGCTATGAACGTGCTCAGGCAATGGTTGACCAAATGGACGCAGAAGGTTTCGGTAACTGTACAAATACTGGAGCTTGTGAAGCGGAATGTCCAAAAGGCATTAAATTAACAAACATCGCAAGAATGAACCGTGAGTATTTTACGGCGAAATTCTTCCGTCAAGAAGACGTTCACCAACACTAAGGTTGAATTTCTCTATAAAACTCCTCGTAAAATTATTTGCGAGGAGTTTTTTATTTATATTTACCCATTAGTAAAATCAGATAAATGGGTAATAAAATAAGAATCCTCTTACTAATCCTAACTGTATCTTTCCTCGCTACCGCCATCATGATCAACAAAATGGTAACCAAGGAAGATATGTTGGAATTGGATACTAGAACTCTTTCAAATAACATTCATCAATACGAAGACATTGTAGACGAGCTGTGGGCAGATTCTAATCTCATGAAAGCCTTCGTCAATGTTGAGGTCTACCCTACCCAAGTCCTAGATGTAGCCAAGAAATACGGCGACAAATACAAGATCTTCTTTTATATCTATAAGGACCATAAACCCATATTCTGGAGCAACAATATCTATGTTCCCCTTACGGATGGCGGCATCCAATCGGATGTGGTCTTTATACAGGAAGACAATCGATCCTTTATCCTCAAACGGAAGACATTAACCTCCAATACTTCTGTCCTCGCACTAATCCCTGTAAAGACCAATTTCTCGATTACCAATGAATATCTCGTCAATCATTTCTTCAATGAGCTCATTGCCACCAACAATCTGACCATTGCAGACTATACGGATACAGAGAACATAAAAAACATCTATAGCAAGACAGGGGCCTATTTATTCTCGGTTAAGCTAAATCAAGGGAAGCATGACAATATTTTTATGGATATCCAATTTATGTGTTGGGTATTCGCTTCGATCTGTTTCCTGATCTTGGTCAATAATATCTGTCTAATGATTGCAAAGAATGGCAGACCCTGGTTTTCACTTGCCTTCTTTACCTTTACTTTGATCCTGACCCGGTATGTGGATCTAAACACAAACTGGCTGGCATCCTCATCAAGCATTGGACTATTTGACCCTAAATATTACGCTTACAGTCCACTCCTTCCTAATCTCTGGGGTTTCTTTATGACCACCCTATTGGTAGGCTGGCTGGTTTTTTATTTCAGGGTTATCCAACCTTACCTTAGGATCCCATTGAAGAAACTGACTGGAAACCTAGCGACCATTACTGCCTTGCTTTCAATTTTGGGGATCTACCTGATCAGCAACTTACTGTTTTTCCATCTTTCTACCCTGATTACGAACAGTACCGCGGTAACATTGGACCTGACCAATTTACTTTCCTTTAACTCCTACAGCTGGTTGAACATCTTGATCATGTGTATCAACATGGTTATCCTGCTCTATTTCATAGATACGGTTGTCAATATCTTAAAGTCAATCCTACCGAATACAACATCCTTTCTGAACATTCAATTGATTGCTTTGGTTACAGCGATCATCTTGAATGCCATTTTTGTTGGCGACAATACCTTCTTTAACATCTTCTTGGCGGGCATCATCATGCTAAGGGCCTATAGTAAACTGAAGGTAAACCTGGCCATGTCCACTTTTATCCTTACCCTGGTTTTTCTAGCGTTCATGACCACCTCCGTCTACACCAGAAGCTTGGAGTCAAAGGTAGAAAGGGAAATGAAGGTGACGGTAAATCAGTTGGAAGCAGAGGACGACCTAAATGCCACCGCCTTGTTTGTGGATCTGGAAAGGAAGATAACAGCTGACGAAGGATTGCGACAATCTTTCGCCATCAGCTTGCCAAACACGCAGATTGACATTATCAATGAATATATCAAGAACACCTATTTCAGTGGTTACCTTTCGAAATTTGAGTTCAACGGTTATTATTATTACAATGACCAGGCCTTAGGCAACTATGAGAACAATAAAATCGATGAATACAGGGAGAAGGTAATCAATAAGTCCACCAAGGTTCAACAGACAGAACATTTCTACCGTGTCCGTAGTGACTTGGGAACCCATGAATATTTCCTGCAATTTGATATACCAGTCGATACGACCGAAGACCGTGTGGTCCAAGTATTCATCAACCTCAAGAACAGGGCCTATGGCACGACCATGCCTTATCCAGAGATCCTTTCGGATAGCAAGGTGGAATTTATCAGGAACTACCAGAGCAATGCAACCTCCTTTGCACTATATCGTGATGGAGCATTGGTCACCCAAAATGGTTCATTCACCTACCCCAACAAGGATGATGCCTTTGGCGGGAAGGTACAGCAATACATAACAAGGGATGACTATAATGGCTACTTTAACCTGGTCTATAAACCGGATCCTAATACCACCCTTGTGGTCAGCACTCCGCAGCTAAGCTTATGGCAGTCTGTCGCGGTGTTCTCCTTCCTATTCCTATGCCTGTACATCTATTTCCTGATATTCGATGGTATCAAATATTTCTTTAGTACCATTACACAGAAATCATTCAATTTCCGAAGTATCAAATACCACTTCAAATTATTGATAAACCGTATCCAGTATAGTACGCGTATTCAGACCATGATCATTGGTGTCGTGATCTTTGCGATCGTAATCTCTGGATTTATTTCCTTTATCAGTATTTCGGGTCAATTGGAAAAATCGAAGGTGCAGCAACGTCTAGGGTATATCATGGATGTAGTAAAAAAGATTGAGAACAAGATCCAATCTTCCGATAACCTATCCGAGGCTGAAATACAGGACTTTGTAAAGAATTTCTCCGAAACCTCGGTCACTGACATCAACCTCTATAACAAAAACGGAAAGTTGATCTTTACCTCCCAACCCAAGATCTATGATATGGGATTGGTTTCAAGGTTTATTAATCCGATCGCGTTCAATAACCTGAACGTTCTCAAAAAAACGGATTCCTTTATCAAGGAGAATGTTGTGACCTTTGAATACAATTCAAGTTATGCAACTATTAAAAACAATGAATACAACAATATCCTCTTCTTAAATATTCCATACTTTACATCCGTAGAGGAAGAAAATGAAAGCCAAAACTTATTGTTGAATACCCTCTTGAATATCTATACCATCATTATCCTAGGGTTAGGTTTCTTAACGGTCATGGTTGCCAACTCCATTACCAAACCATTGAGCTTGATCGGTAAAAAGCTTTCCCAAACGATCTTCAGCAATAAACCAAACGAACCATTGTACTGGGAGCGTGATGATGAAATCGGCGCCTTGGTCAAGGAATACAATTTTATGATCGTGAAGCTGGAGGAAAATGCCAAACAGTTGATGAATGCTGAACGGGAATATGCTTGGCGCGAGATGGCTAAACAGATTGCACATGAAATCAAGAATCCATTGACTCCAATGAAATTGGGGATCCAACAATTGACACGTAGTTATACGGAGGATGACCCGAGGTTTGAAGAACGGTTCTTTAGGATTTCAAATTCCTTTATTGAACAGATCAACAGCTTGAGCAAGATTGCTACTGAGTTTTCAAATTTTGCCAAGTTACCAGATACCAATTTAGCAAAGATAAACCTGATCGAAAAGATCAATAAATCTGCGAACGTCTACCATAACAACCATAATACGTACATTAAGATTATCAATAACACAGATGATGAGAATGTTTATGTTTTGGGAGATAGGGATCAACTGCTGAGGACCTTCAATAACTTGATCAAAAACTCCATTGAAGCATCGATTGGAAGAAAAAAACATCTGATCAGCATCTTGATCGAGCATTTGGACCAAAAGAAAGTCAAGATTATCGTGAAAGATAATGGGATGGGCATTCCGGCCGATGTGATTCCAAAGATATTCCAACCAAACTTTACAACGAAAAGCTCCGGGACAGGACTTGGATTGGCCTTTGTTAAGAAAACCGTCGAGTCCATGAATGGAGACATCTCCTTTGTGACTTTTGAAGGCATAGGAACGACTTTCACTATTATCCTACCTCTTTATGAGGAAGAAGATAAATAAAGGTTTAAAAGCCAAGAAACGGCTGTTTTGGAAAGGGCTATGGTTCGCTTCTGATGAGAGCTTTGGAAATAAAAGCTTTTGTTGGGATGAAGGCTTTTTCTACACCCTCTTTGTGTCACCTTGAAGGGTCTCGGAACTATTCATGCTTCATTTAAAATAGCTTCCTCATCTTACGATTTTGGAATGATAGCAATCCTTAAAAAAAATAGATTCTTCGTTTCACGCTGAACCCCTCTTTAGCGTATTTTGATTCTGACCGTTCAGTGAAGAATCTGTACGGATCTCCCCTTCATGACCTTGTAATTCTACATCGAAGATTGAGGACCTGTTCGCCAATGTAAATTATTGTAGATTGAAGAACCGTGCGCCAATGCAATGTGTTTTCAAATGGATTTTGCATGGTTCCGAGATTCTTCGTTCCTCAGAATGACCCCAAAAAGGGATTAAAAATGGAAAAAATATTTCACCCACACTGTGGGTTATCCGATTAACGATTAGAATCTCTACAAAGATTCCACCCCTTCCAGGGGTTCCCAATTTATACAAACATACATCCTTCCGAAGGAAGCACTTTAGCCACCGGCTCATTCCCAGTGGCGGAAAAATGGATAGAATGCCGTCGACTTGTGCGATGGGATTGGCCTTGGAATGCTTTCAGAAGATCATCCCATCAAAAGGGATGATCTTCTGAAAGATATTCCCGACAACAAGGCATTCTATCCATGTGCGCTGGATTTTGCGAAAAGCCAGCTTAAATGGGCCGAAGCGTTACGGATTCGAGTTGTTTTTGGTATCCGTGAGCTCCTACGTCGGTTTGGTTACTTTTGGGCTTCAAAAGTAACGAAGAATCTAAATTTCTTTTCCTAATTTAATGACATTGCCCTTCGGGGAACCTTCTCAATGTGACACCGGAAAGGGGAACCAATACAATCATTAAATCTTACGATTCACCAAGCCGCTCCATTGGCACTCATCCACAAAAAACAAAAAAGGAGCTGAATATTCAGCTCCTTTCTTGTGTTTATATAATAACCTTTTTTATTTCAATACAACTGAGGAACGACCCATTATGGCATCATCCGCATAAAGCAATACCGTGTATGCTCCTTTTTGGAATTTGTGATTAGGATCAGACCACATAAATTGATATTCTTGACCGTTATTATTGAATTCAATGTTTTCTTTGAATGTATATTGTAATTTTTCACCATGCACCAAGAACAAATCCTCCGAGTTGGCAATTAGGTTACCTTTAGGGTTGATAATCCTAACATATACTTCCTTTTTCCCCATTGCCGCCAAAGGATTGTCCGCAACGGTAAAGTTGATCTGAAGTTTATCAATACGCTTAGCTTTATTTTCATTTTCTAAAGAGCCATTTCTTTTCTCTTCGATCCCGATGATATGTACATTGGATACTTTGATAGAAGAAGCTTTGGCAATTTTATCGGTAAGCGCATTTTTTTCCGTTACGAGCGTAGCAGCTTTTGCCTCGGAATCTTTGACTTGCTTATTGAGGTCTGAGTTCGTTTCTGCCAACAGCTGATTTTTGATCTTCAAGGCCGTGACATCATCCTTCATTTTTGAAACCTGATCTTTCAACAAAGAAACATCAGCTTTGGCAGCCTCTATCTGAGGGCCTGTGATTTCATTGTTTTCGAGTCCTTTTCGTAAATCTTCAATCTTTTGCCTAGCGGACTGTTCTGCTGCCACCAAAGCGGCAGTACTGGTAATACCTTCAGATTTGATATTATCAAGTTCGGCCTCGATACGGTCTATTTCAATCTGTAAATTTTCTTTCTGAAGAGTCACTGTGTACAGTTTTTCACCAGAAGATTTATATTTTACATAGAAATATATATTGGTGGCCAAAAGGGCTGCAATTGCAATCACGAAAAAGTAGATCTTAGAATTATCCCTTTTTACTACAGGGGCGACTTGCGCTTCTTTTGTATCTATCTTGTTAACGTCTGTTTTCATTTTCCATTATCTCCATTGAACTGTTAAGTGGGGAGACACTAAACAATTACAAAATGAATATTTAATATTTATTTAACTTTCGGAAGCAAATATTGTTCCAAGTTGCTGCTATTCAAAATAATTTAAGATATCAAAGCCCCCTTTTTTGAGATATTCCTCTCTTTGCATAAGTTTGAGGTCAGAGAGTACCATTTCATTCACCAACATTTCAAGGTCGTATTTGGGTTTCCAACCTAATTTGTTGTTTGCCTTACTCGGATCACCAATCAATAGATCGACCTCCGTAGGGCGATAATAAGCAGGATCTACTTTTACAATAGTTTGACCTAGCTTAATTTTCTCAGGATCAAGACCTAGCTCTTTCAATCTTTCGTTATCACGATCAATAATAACGCCTTTCTCAGCTTCTGCTTTACCGGAGAATTCCACTTCAATCCCTAGCTCAGCAAAGGCCATCCTGACAAATTCACGTACCGTAGTCGTCACACCGGTAGCTATAACAAAGTCTTCAGCCTTATCCTGTTGCAAGATCAGCCACATGGCTTCAACATAATCTTTGGCATGTCCCCAATCACGTTGCGCAGAGAGGTTGCCTAAGTAAAGTTTATCCTGAAGACCTAATGCAATTTTCGCAGCAGCACGGGTAATCTTTCTAGTCACGAAAGTTTCTCCCCGCACAGGGCTTTCATGATTAAAAAGGATACCATTGCAGGCATACATATTATATGCTTCGCGGTAGTTCACCGTAATCCAATAGCCATAAAGTTTTGCAACGGCATATGGACTTCTTGGATAAAATGGAGTGGTTTCACTTTGAGGAACAGCCTGAACTAGCCCATAAAGCTCCGATGTAGAAGCTTGATAGATACGGGTATGTTCTGTCAATCCTAGCAAACGGACAGCCTCAAGGATCCTTAGCGTTCCAAGTCCATCGGCATTTGCAGTATATTCTGGGGTATCAAAGCTCACTTTAACATGGGATTGTGCAGCGAGGTTATAAATTTCAGTAGGTTTCGTTTCTTGAATGATCCGGATCAGGTTGGTTGAATCCGTAAGATCGCCATAATGCAGGACGAAATTACGTCCTAATTGGTGCGGATCTTGGTACAAATGGTCGATACGGTCGGTATTAAACAAAGAACTTCTTCTTTTCAATCCATGCACGACATAGCCTTTTTTTAATAAAAACTCTGCTAAATATGCTCCGTCCTGTCCGGTAATACCGGTAATGAGAGCAACTTTATTACTTTCTTGACTCATTCTGATTGTTATAACTTGACAAATATAGAGATTTCAGACAAACGATTGAGAAAAACCTTACCGAAACCTGATAAAATGGCTTGCATAAAAAAAGCCGTAGATTTCGCTACGGCTTACATTCAAAAAATTCTTTTTGTGGAATTATTCTCCGGCTCTACTAAATTTAAGAACCAAGTTTCCAGTTTTACCGTCATTCAAATCTACCGGCAAACGCATCTCCAAGGAGTTTTCATCAGCATAAGACAAATCCAAACGGTAACCACTTGTTACGTTAGAAGCTTTGTCTCCAGCATAGATTTTCTTGAATTGGAATGCAGGCTGACCACCTGTTTTACCGGGATTGAAGATAGACCAAACAATGGTACGTACAGTTCCACTAGCACATAGGTTTCCATCCGCATTAAAGGTGATGCTTCCTCTTTGGTTTCCGCCAGGAAGGTTCCATAGCGAACCGATGAAACAATCAACCGGTGCTTCATCAAACATATTTTTAACGGTATAGCTGCTTGGGATGTTTTCGCGGGTCACGGAATTCAATGTCCATGTTCCTTTTACTCCCGAACGCCATTGTGATGCCGATGGGCCTGTAGCAGAAACAGTTCCTGATTCAGTACCACCTGTAGCGCCTTTTCTTGGTGCTCCACAACTACCTAAAACCAACAAAGCTGTTAGTAAAGATAAAAACGAAATAATACGTTTATGCATATTACAAATTTTAAAATAGTATAATAAATGTATATTAGTAAACAAAAAACTCAATTTTCATTGATGAACAACACTTCCAAAAATCATACCATAAGCAAAATTGTAGCCAAGGCTATTCTTCGTTTGATGATGATTGTTTTAATTGTCGGAATTGTATTCGCTTTTAGCAAAGATGCTAAAATACTGGATAATATTTCTTTAAATTTCCCAAACAAATGGGCTATATTTGCTCCCATTTCCTTATTCATTATCTTTATCATTTTGATGTTCATGATGTTAAAGGAAAAATACAGACGGATTGATTTGAATTGGTTATTCAGCTTGTGTGGAGGATTTCTGCTGATTTACCTGATTTTATTCTATTCCCGCATTTACCCGATGCTATAATTACAGCAAAAATTAAATGGAAAAATCAAAGATTTGGGAAATCGCAAAAAACATCCTAAAGGTACTGATCACAGCGGGTGCTCTGTATTGGGTTTCTACAAAAATATCATTCAAGGACCTTACTGAGGTATTAAAAGACAGTAATCCCCTATACGTATTCTTTGCCCTGTTGGCATATATATGCTCCATTTTAGTAGCATCCTCACGGTTGAACTCTTTCTTTAAAGCGATAGGACTCAAATTGACCGAACGCTATAATTTTAGACTCTATCAATTAGGCCTGCTCTATAATTTCTTTCTACCTGGAGGAATTGGTGGAGATGGCTATAAGATCTTTTTCTTAAAGAAGAATTTCCAGATTTCTCGTCGGCAGGTATTGGGCGCAGTTTTTTTTGATAGGTTATCGGGTCTTTGGGCCTTAAGTATCATCACCGGTGCCCTGATTATCTTCATGCCAAGGTTAGCCATACCAAATGCTGTTACCATAGCAGTCCTTTTTATAGGAACTATCAGCTACCTGTATGTGCTCCGTCTATTCTTCAAGCAGTTCCTTAAGAATTTTATCACGACCCATTTTA
Source organism: Sphingobacterium sp. LZ7M1 (assembly GCF_024296865.1). GTDB lineage: Bacteria > Bacteroidota > Bacteroidia > Sphingobacteriales > Sphingobacteriaceae > Sphingobacterium. Next base: position 3,781,158 of record NZ_CP101134.1, read on the forward strand.
AGGCCTTATGTGTTCAGGGTTTTCAAACCTTGACCGCAACCTTCATATTATTGGCCATGAACTTTGATGGCAAGTTCTCACCCTACCTATTGATCTTTATGGTCTCTCAATTGGTGGCTATTGTACCTTCCATTGGGGGAGCGATCGGATTAAGGGAATCTGTCATATTCAGTTTGGCAACCTACCTTAAATTGGACCCACATATCGCGGTAACCATTAGTCTGATATTCTATATCATATCTTTATTGGTTGCCTCAAGTGGTATATACTATATATTCAGGCCACAACGATTGGGAGCAGATAAATTACCATCTGCAAAAGAAGTAGAGGAAGAAATAGATAAAGAAGAGGAATAATAATGGCAAATATCATCATAACAGGCGCTAGCAGTGGAATAGGATTTGAAGCTGTGCTAGATTTGACCGCGAATAAGGAAAATAAGGTAATCGCCCTGGCGCGATCAGCAGATAAATTGAGGAAATTACATGAGATTGCGTCCTCATTGAACCATGATGGCGGAACACTCTATCCGGCACAATTTGACATTGTGTTTGACAATTATCCTGAATCTTTGGTCCCATTTATCCAATCCAAGTTTGACAAGGTTGATATCCTGATCAATAATGCAGGGGCGCTGATCAATAAGCCATTTTTGGAAACAAGCATGGAAGATGTTGCCCAGATGTTCCAATCCAACCTATTGGGGCATATACAGATGATTAAGCATATCGTTCCGATGATGAAAGAAGGAGGCCATATTGTCAACATCAGTAGTATGGGTGGGTTTCAAGGGTCTGCAAAATTCCCTGGCTTATCAGCATATTCCGCAAGCAAAGGGGCTTTGGCCATCTTAACGGAATGTTTAGCGGAAGAGTTAAAGGATAAAAATATTAAAGTGAATTGCCTAGCCTTAGGTTCATCACAGACTGAAATGTTTGAAGCAGCTTTCCCAGGTGTTGAGGCGGGAACCTTAGCTTTTGAAATGGGAAGATATGTCGCTGAGTTTGCCCAAAACGGACATAAATATTATAATGGAAAGATCCTTCCTGTTGCAAATACGACCCCTTAAATAAAAAAATACAAGAAATTAAAACGGCTATCATGGTACATGATAGCCGTTTTTTATTGTTTAAACATCGAATTGCTAAAATTAACTCCTCGCTTATAAAAGCGCTAATATTAAAAATATTGACTATCATTTATTTGATTATTAAATTTTTCTATATTTAATTTAATAATCAAAGCCTAAAGGAGTTAGAACAGCTCCTCAAGTGAACACTAATCACTAACTGAAACTTATTTTATGAAAAGAAAACTACTTTTTTTCTTATCGTTGTGTCTGATGCATTTCATTGCATTTGGACAAGACCAAACGATTACAGGAACAGTAACTGACGCTGTAACCAATCAGCCCATTTCTGGAGTTACCGTTCGTGCAGTTGGAAGCAACTCTGCAGCACAGACCGATGCTCAGGGACGCTATGAAATCGGTGTAAGTGCTTCTATCAAGGCCTTACATTACACTTTTGTTGGCTATAGCTCCCAACAGCTGAGCATCGACAACCGTAAAAACATCGATGTTCAATTGACACCTGCTGCTGCAGACCTGGAAGAGGTTGTGGTAGTGGGTTATGGTACTCAGATCAAAAAGGACATGACCGGATCGGTCGCCAGTGTAAAAATGTCTGATTTGGAAGATGTACCTCTACAAACTGTTGAAAGTGCCCTGCAAGGTCGCGCACCTGGGGTATTTGTCAACTCAAGCTCTGGAAAATTAGGACAGGCCCTACAGATCCGTGTTCGCGGTATTTCCTCGATCTCAGCAGGTACTCAACCTCTGTATGTCATCGATGGAGTGCCAATTATTTCTTCTGCCATGGGTACTTATGATGAACCAGATAACCCATTGGCAGCCATCAGTCCTGATGACATTGAATCCTTGGATGTATTAAAGGATGCTGCTGCTACAGCAATCTATGGTGCCAGAGGTTCGAACGGTGTAGTGATCATCACGACCAAAAAGGGTAAAGCTGGAAGGACAAAATTTGAGTTAGGCTACTTTGGGGGTTTCAGCGATCCAACCAAAAAGGGTGAATTCCTGAATGGAACCCAGTATAAGGAATTATTGGGCACTGCCCTGAACAATGGCGGATACATCGGAACCGGTGAAGACCAATATCCCACATTAGCTGAATTTTGGGAGGATTGGACCGGGTCGGATGATTGGGACAAAAACTACAACAGCAATTGGGTAGACGAAGGATTGAGAAGAGGTGGAATCCAACAATACAGCCTAAATGTATCTGGAGGGGATGAAAAAACAAGATTTATTGCTTCTGGAAGTTATAACGATAATAAAGGTGTTATTATCGGCAACCGCTTTGTAAGGACCTCCGGCCGTTTAGGTTTGGACCATTCGGCAAATTCCTGGCTAGATGTTGGCGGTACGATCAATATCAATAAAATTGACAACTACCGTGTTAGCAGTGACAATGCATTTTCAAACCCCTTACAATTAAATGCCCTTCCCCCTATCCAAGCGATCAGGGACGAGAATGGAGTATTGAACAATTATACTGTTTATTATAACAACCTGATTGATCTTGAAAATGGAAAAAACCTTTCAAACACCTACCGTACATTCGCAACGGCTTATGCCAGTGCTAAGATTACCCCTAACCTGATCTTCCGTTCGGAATATGGTATGGATTTCCAAAACCTGGAGGAAGAAATCTTTCTAGGATCAAGAACCCAAGATGGTGGTGATGTTGGAGGTTACGGCTGGAATTACCAAGCCCGCTCAATCAATTTCAATACCAACAATACCTTGAACTATAGCAAGACATTCAATGAAATCCATGGTTTCAGCGCGATGTTAGGTATGGCTTATCAAGAAGGGCAATTTAGATATACCATGGCAGAAGGTAAAGGTTTTCCTTCAGACCAATTCACTAAGATCATCAGTGCGGCGGTAAAATCAAACGCCAGTTCATCTGAGTCAAGGTTCTCTTTCCTATCTTACCTAGCGAGAGCTAACTACAAATTCAAGAACCGCTATTTATTGGAAGCGACCTTACGTATTGATGGGTCTTCCAGATTCGGTAAAGAATCTAGATATGGTTCCTTCCCAGCGGCTTCATTAGGTTGGGTGGTTTCTGAAGAGGACTTCTTAAAAGGCAACTCAACCTTATCATTCCTAAAACTGCGAGCAAGTTACGGTCGTACCGGTAATGCCGAGATTGATAACTTTGGACCAAGGACACTGTACACAGGTGCTAACTATGCCGGTGTTCCGGGAACTGTTCCATTGAGATTAGGCGATGAAAAACTGACTTGGGAAAACACATCTTCAAGCAACTTCGGTGTTGACTTTGGTTTCTTTAACGATAGATTATCTGGAACCATCGATGCTTATTTCAAGAAAACAACCGACCTATTATTGGATGTGCCTATTGAATCTACCAATGGATTCACGACCATCCTTCAGAACGTAGGTGATATGCAGAACCGCGGTATGGAGTTCGCATTGAATTCTAAAAACTTTGTTGGCGAATTTAAATGGAGTACTTCATTCAATATCTCCTTCAATAAAAACAAAATCTTAAAGTTGGTTGATGGGCAGCCTATCTATCCAGGAGGTCGCTATTTGGGTAGAATTGAAGAAGGTATGCCTTATGGTTTCTTTTACGGTAAGGCCTATGCTGGTGTAGATACTGAAAATGGTGATGCTTTATATTATTTGGACGCAAGTCAAACGACAACAACCAACGAATACTCGGAAGCTGCTGATCAATGGATTGGCGACCCTAACCCTAAGTTCTTTGGTGGTTTCGGAAACAACTTCTCCTATAGGAGCTTCGATCTAGCCATCCAGACGCAATTTGTTTATGGCAATGATATCTACAATGCTGCAGGAGGTTTCCAATCAACCAATGGTGATTACTTCGATAACCAGACTTTAGATCAAATGGACTATTGGAAGAAACCGGGCGATGTGACCATGATTCCGCAACCTCGTTTTGATGAAGGAAATGGAACAAGACCTTCTTCTCGCTATATTCAAGATGGTTCATACTTCCGTGTTAAAAATGTTGTCCTTGGTTATAACTTACCTTCTAGTATTGCCAACAAAGCTTATATGCAATCGGCTCGCATCTATGTTTCTGCTACTAACTTGTTGACTTTCACTAAATACAACGGTTATGACCCAGAGATCAACACGACCTTTGCCGGCAGGTATCAGCTAGGTACTGATTTTTATACAGCACCGCAGCCTAGAACGATCACATTTGGAGTTAACATTGGTTTTTAATCTTCTAAGCGAACTATCATGAACATCATAAAATATATTACAATTCCTGCTGTGGCAGTTGCACTGACCTTGGGATCATGCGGAAAAAAACTGGAGATTGAGCCTGTCGACGATATTTCGGCTGAAAAGGCACTTTCTACCCCTGCTGATGTAAACAATGCCCTCACCGGTGCTTATACCATTATCGCTGAAGGCGCATTATATGGAACGAACCTGGTTATGGTTCCGGATCTATTTGCCAGCCCTGGTTATTTAAACTGGACTGGATCCTTTTCAACTTATCGAGACATCTCGAATCAGAATATTATTGCAACCAATGAGGATGTTACCCGTACCTGGACCAATGCTTATCAGGCGATCAATGCCGCCAATACAGTCCTAGAAGCACTTCCTATCATCACTGATGAAGATATGAAGGCCCAAATTGAAGGTAAAGCTTATTTCATTCGTGGTATTATGTTCTTTGAACTTGTGCGTCTCTATGGCTTACCATATGAAGCAGGTGGAGCTAATTCAACCCCTGGTGTACCTATTCCCCTGAAAGCGGTTACTAAGTTTGAAGACCTGATCAAAGGGATTACGAGAAGCACAGTGACAGAGTCCTATGCACAGGCGGAAAAAGATTTATTGGCCTCCATCGCCAAATTAGCAGATTACCCTTCTGACCTAGCAGCCTCACAAGGGATGTTGGCACGTCTATATTTACAACAAGGCAAATATGACAAAGCCAGAGACCTAGCCAATGATATCATCGAAAGTGGAGAATATGAGCTATCTCCGACTTTGGAAGCTCCTTTCCGTACGCCAAATTCTTCTGAAGGCGTATTTGAGATTCAACAGAACGAACAAAGTAATGCTGGTTCTTCAAATGATGGATTAGCAACATTCTACTCTAGCTATTTGAACAATACAGGTGGAAAAGTTGGTCGTGGTGATTTGAGCATCTTGAACTCCTATTACAACACTTTTGATCCTACCGATAAACGCAGAACACAGATGATCTATGATGGCACTGGCGCCAAATCGGGTTGGTTTACCAAAAAATGGTACAATTATTTTGACAACATCCCAGTGGTTCGATTGACCGATTTGTATCTGATGCGCGCTGAATGTAACTTCAGATTGAGTACTGCCATCGGAGCCGATCCATTAGATGACATCAATGTCCTACGTGAAAGGGCTGGACTCGAAGATCTAGAAGATCTGACCTTGGACGCTATCTTATTGGAACGCAGTAAGGAATTGGCCTTTGAGGGTCACAGATTGCACGACCTGAAGAGAACAAAAAAGAATATTGGTTCTCTTCCGTACAATTCTCCGAAAATGGTATTCCCTATTCCATATAGAGAAATCTCAGTGAACCCTGCATTGGTACAGAATCCAGGTTATTCACAATAAAAGATTATATAAAAATAGCGGTCTAAATTAGACCGCTATTTTTATTAAATACCTATACTTTATAAAGCTTTAATCCAAGCTGTAATCTCCTTTAACACTTCTGGACTAATTGTTTCTTCAATTTCAGCATATTCACCTACAGCCCCAGTTTTAGCATTCTGGAACAAATGGTTTAAGTTTGGGTAGACCTTTAAAAGGTCTTTTTTGTTTTTTGGAAGATTGTCCGTTAGGCTCTCTATATTTTCAGCAGCGGGCACTTGGACATCCTTGCCCCCAAACGCTGCAAATGTAGGGATCTTGATCTTTTTGATAAATGGCACGGGATCTATCTTGATGAAATGACGGAACCATGGCGTCACCAAAGCAGCAAGCTGATCAGCACTTTCCATATTTTGGCTACCGCTTACTGAACGCATATTATTACGTATGGCGTCAAATGCCTTGTCGCCTGGAAGGTCGGAGGCCATAATCTCATAATTCTTCTTGATTATTGCACGTTCTGCTGCAGAAATATCCTTTCCTTGTGATTTCATGATTGCTGCATTCTGGAGAATCATCAGAGAGTCCATCCTTATCGTTGGACCAGCCAAGGTCACAATAAAATTCAACCCACTAGCTTGTTGCCCTGCGAGGATCGTGGCTATCAATCCGCCTTCACTATGGCCTACTATCCCAACTTTCATTGGATCTACTTGGGCTTGCTTGCGCAAGAAACTCAAAGCTGCAAGTGCATCTTTTCCAAAATCACCCGTAGTAGACTTCGCAAAATCGCCTTGGGATTTCCCTACTCCTCTATCATCATAACGAAGAACCACAATATTGTTCTTAGTCAGGTAATCCGCCAATACCTTAAATGGCTCATGGCCCATTAAAGTTTCATTCCGATCCTGAGGACCGCTTCCAGAAACCAATATCACTGCTGGATATTTACCTGGTTCTTTGGGCTTGGTTATCGTTCCAGCAAGAGTTACCTTGTCTATTTTATTTTCAAATGTTACATCTACGGTATCATAAGAATATGGAGGATTTACGCGTTGGCTTCGTCTAAAAGTACCAGCTTCACTGGCTTGCTCAGCAGTAAGTTTGTTAAGGACTAATTCGGTCTTTAGCCCCCCTTGTTGAAACTTGCCATCGATACTCATGCGGTCAGTACTGATCTTTCCAGCATATTTTACGCCCATACTTTTCAGCTCTACAAATATCGAATCACCTTCGGCAAGAATGCTTGTCAAAGGAAATCTATTAGTGCTCTGCTTAGGACTCTGCATGGTCCCTTCCCAAGCTCCATTGTATTTAAATTCAAAGATTAATGGCAATTCCATCCCTGAAACCTGCAAAGCTCCCTTCCAGTTTCCTTCAAAGGATTGTGAAAATCCCATCGAACATGAACAAAACAGGACCAGTGCCAAAAAATAATTCTTCATATACTTAAAAATAAGGGTTTAATACATTCAAAATAACGTCCAAAACCAAAGTCAACAACACAATCGCTATAGTATGGAACAGTTTATTACTGTTGATGGCAATTTTCATACCTCTAACCAGTAAATGAAAAAAATAATAAATGGAAAAAATACTGAAGATTCCCGCTAAGGTGATGATCCCCAAATTAATAGGTGAAATATTTAGCTTATCAATATTACCTTTTTCAATTTCACCTTTAAGATCATCCATGATTCCCAAAATGTATGGATTCAATAGAAAAAGGGCAATAACAACCAATACGCATTGCGCAATGAGCACTGAAATCAACACATCCAATAGTCTGGTCTTGGAATAATTGAACCTTGCATAGGCATACATTAAGGCAGTTAATGCCCCAGTATTGATAAGACCATAGATTAAATATTTCCAAAATGGCCTTGGATCAATAAAATGTAATTGAATAATCCCGTTGTTAATAAAATGGAAGAAAAACCCTAATATACTCAGCAGCAGAAAACCTAAACTACCAAAAATCAATAATTTACGACTAGTTACATCCTCAAATGGATTTAACATGATATTGACAAAATCTCTAGAACTCATCTTTGTAAGGTTTATATTGGTTTATTATTTTTTGGATCTCTTCAGGTTTTTGGGTCCCAATCATTAACTGGCTTCCGTCTTTCATGATCAATTGCAATCCTTGATCTCCTTTGGCAGAATAGGCTTTTCCCCACTTCCCTATTCTGTAACCCCAGCCTCCAAAATCCGCAAATGTATAGGTCCTGATATACGCAGAAGCAATGTCAGACCATGGGATAAATTTATTCCAGATAAAAGGGATGAAAACGATACGGATTCCTTCGGAATCATAGGTAGTCTTTAATTTAATCAGTAATAAGAACAGCAACACGATTACTGACAGCAGAAAGCCACTGGTTTTGAATACATCCATATAATAGGGACTGATGGCAAAAACTTGGGCAGCTATAACCGCTAAAATGATTAAGAGCAACCAAGTGGTCAGCATATTTTGATTTTCTTTGAATTTCATGATCTTACTGAAGGTTTTTAACTTTATCTATCAATTCATCAAGCTTATTCCTAACGGTTGGATAGCTCTTTCCTAATTTATTGGCCATTTCCTTGAGACTTCCAGAGTTTAATAGAAACTCAATAATGAAGTCCTGTTCCTCAGGTTCCAAACGCATCAATAAAGGAAAATTAAATCTTCCAGCCACCTCTGTTTCGCAGTTGCTACAGTGCAATTTTACCACAGACATTTCATTATCGCATGCCGGACATTGAATAGGAAACTTCATATATTATAGATTTACTTAAATAAAGTTAAACAAATATTCAATAATATTTAAACTTTGTTTAACATTTACAATTTAAGAATTGAAGAAAGGGATAAAATATACTAATTCGTATATTTGCTCAATTTTAGTTTACAGATGAGAAAGTTATTAGGATTTATCCTTACTCCGATATTTTATATTTGTTTTGCATTATCATTATTGATATTCCATCCCATTCAATGGTTATGCTTGAAACTAGGGGGCTATGCCGCCCATAAGAAAAGTGTTGATATCCTAAATGGCTTTCTGGTAGCATGTAACTATACCCTATTCAACAGGACACAGTTTATCGACAATAAAAACATCCCAGTTGGCAAACCCATTATCTTCATTGCCAATCACCAAAGTACCTACGATATCCCACCTTTGATTTACTTTTTGAGAAGATTCCATGGTAAGTTCATCTCTAAGATTGAATTGATGACCGCCAATATTCCAAGTATCTCTTTTAACCTAAAACATGGGGGAGCGGCCAATATTGACCGAAAAGATCCAAAACAGTCAATTGCAGAGATCTTGACCCTAGCCAATAACATGAAAAAGAATAATTGGTCTGCATTTATTTTTCCTGAAGGGACAAGGACTAAAACCGGAAAGATGAAGTCCTTCTCTGTAGGTGGAATTGCGACTTTGATGAAGAAAAACCCAGAAGCACTCGTTGTTCCAATTGCAATTAATGGATCCTATAAAATGGTAGAATGGGGAGCATTTCCACTTAGGCCTTTCACCCACATGTCTTGGGAGGTTTTGGATCCCATTGATACCACGGGATTAAATCCAGAGGAGATTGTGAAGAAAGCCGAAGATTTGATCCGCGCCAAGGTGAAGGAAGAAAATCTGTAGAACTATTTGACGGTTCTGCCTTTCCAATCGTACTTACCTATATTTCCCACCACGCCGATATAGACAAAATAGAGCGAATGGACTACAGTTAGCAATGGTAGGTTCCAAAGCAGCTCCTTTCGGTTCACGAAGCTAAGGATGGGATAAAGAAAAGCCAGTTCCACCAACATCTTCATCATCAGGGAGGTTAATACCAGTTCACTAGCATCGTAAATACCAAACAACAGAAAGATCAAGCTCAGCAAAAAAGAAAGATTGAAGAGCCAGATACACACGCCCAATACAACTACCTTCTTGTCCTTATATTTGGTACTTTTTGAAGCCCAACGCTTTCTTTGGCTTAAGAATGATTTTAGGTTTTCTTTGGCATCGGTGTAAACTATTGCTTCTCTAGATTTACAGAAACCGATCCTGTCGGCATGTTTTTCCGCAACCTTATGCAGTAATAGCTCATCGTCGCCAGAAGCCAATTCATCAATACCATTAAATCCACCCATCTCAAAGAACAATGTCTTTCTATAAGCAAGGTTGGCACCATTACAGGTCGTTGGATTTCCGTTGCCTATTCCCGCTGCCCCTAAACCAATAAGATAAAGGAATTCCAAGGTCTGCAAGCGTTCGAAATAAGATTGTTCCTGATCGTAACACACTGGAGAGGAAACCATCAGTTTATCTTGGCTTTCCATATATTGAACTATGCTCAATATCCATTTGGAGCCCATTCTACAGTCTGCATCGGTAGTAATGATTATATCACCAGAAGAAGCGTGAATAGCCTTGTTTATGGCAAACTTCTTATAAGAATTGAGTTTATTTCCTTCATTTAGGGTGATTAGCTTTACCCCGCGGTCCGCATAACGGGTGACGATCTCTCCTGTCCTATCCGTAGAATGGTCATCAACCACGATCACTTCCAGTAAATCTTTAGGGTATTCCTGACTGACAATACAATCCAGCGTATTGCCAATGTTTGACTCTTCGTTCCGGGCAGCGATAATTACTGTCACTTTTGAAAGGGGCATAATGGATGTTAGATGAAACATTGGCAGTTTCATCCAGCCATTGCGCATATAAAGGACCAATACCACATAGATAATGGTCATAATAAATAGGAAAAAACTAAGATTTATTATCACTGATATAATTCACGTTAAATACAAAAAACGACCCTATGATTGCCGGAAAAATGAGGTTAACAAACCAAACACATGAAACAATGGCCATCACTGCAATTTCTTGGGTCGTAATATACGCATACAAATTGCTGGCTACAAAACTACGAACACTAAAGTCAAAAATATCTAAGGAAGGAACGGCAGATTGAATAAAAAACATAATAAAGATCATTAATACCATGGAAACCAACGGCAACTCTGGCAAAATGACCAACATCAAAATTATATATTGCGAAGTAAAAATGGCAAAGCGAAAAGCAGATAGCAGGAGCACATAGGCCAATTCTTTAACGGTAAAATCTTCCAGGACCGAGAAGAACGGCTTGATCTTCCGCAAAAACTTTACTTTCCCTACCAGATAATCCACCCAAGAGACATTGAAATACAAGATCAAAAAGGCCAATGCATAGATTATGGCTATTAACCAAACCCCAAAATCCACTGAGGCAGGAGTTTCCAAAAAGGTCGTCACGAACCAAGCGATGCTCAAAGAACCAAAAACCGAAGTCAATACCAATTGAGCAAATAATCCTACTCCCATCGCAACAGCGCCGGTAGCTCTGTTCTCGGGCTTCAACAACATCACCCGTCCACCGTATTCACCAATCCGATTAGGAGTGAATATTGCCCAGGTAAGTCCACAAAAAACTGATTTAATAGCCTTCCAAAGCCCTAACTTCTCTATCCTTTGACTTAGATATTGCCACTTTTTAACTTCAAGAAACCAATTGAAAAACATTAAGAGCACAACGACCAGCAATACCAATCGGATCGTAAGAGGGTCGATCTGATGGATAAGGTGTTCAAACTCCTTCAAGTTCTTTTGATTATTTACCTTGCTGACAACAAACCACATCGCCAACGCAACAATGGCTACTTTAATCAATAGATTGAGATATTTTCGCTGTGTCTTCGTCAATTTTGTCTAAGAAAGCACAATTTTAATAATTTTTTAATTAATAACCGTTTTTAGAAAGCAATGTTTAGAAAATCGTATTATTGCATATGCAAAAAGAACCGGCTAAAGAGAGGATTATTTTGGGAATTGACCCTGGAACGGTAGTTCTGGGTTATGGAATATTGAAGGAGGTGAATAAAAAAATATCCTTGATCACGCTTGGTGTCATAAAAATGGGGCATCTGGATGACCATGGCCTCAAGCTCCAACGCATCTTCAAAAAGACTAGCGCATTGATCGCAGAATACAAACCAGACTGTGTAGCTTTAGAGGCACCCTTCTACGGAAAGAACATCCAAGTCATGCTAAAGCTGGGTCGTGCCCAAGGAGTAACGATGGCAGCTGCCCTGAACGCCGATATCCCAATCTTTGAATATTCCCCCCGAAAAATAAAACAATCCGTTACAGGCAACGGAAATGCGAGTAAGGAACAAGTGGCGGCCATGTTACAGACGCTACTTAGCTTCAAGGAAACTCCAGAGTTCCTTGATGCTACCGATGGTCTTGCTGTTGCGGTATGTCATGCCTTTCAACAAAATCAATCCACAGGTGGAAAAAACTATTCGGGTTGGGAAGCTTTCGTAAAGGATAACCAAAAACGAATCCGCTAAAGCTGGACCTGCCGTATGACATTCTTGACGTTGAGTTCAATAATATCGGTCATACTCTTGCATTTGAAGTAATTTTCATTCTCATAGTACCTTGCATAGCCTTCTTTCAGTTTCTCAATATTCTCTTTTGTTGAGAGTTGCTGTGTACTGGAGGCATCACGGAGGTCCTTGATACGATGCCTTTCGCTTCGAACCCGATGTACAATGGAAGATCTTTCTTCTTGCTGATACTGCAGGACCGTCTTCTCATTCAAATGGTCCATGGACAATTTGACATAAGGTAAGTTTTCCTTGAAGAATTGCGGAAGATACACCTTGATGTTCCCTTCATAGAATTGCTGGTCAAAATCAATCGCACGGATCCTAAATTGGAAATCATCAAAATCCGGAGTGATCTGCATCACGAAATTATAGGCCCGCATGTCCCCTAACATTGAGATCACACAACGTTCATTAAACTTGACAAACTCCTTCGCTATTCTCGTCTGGTTATAATCCGGAGCGTCCATCTTGGTCTTGGCAAATGTATCCCCAGGAATCCCCACAATATGTTCTTCCACCAAGGTATCGCGATCATAGAGATAATTGACTTGGTTTGGAGATACAATCTCTTCCAGCTCCAACCCATAGATCCTGGAGGCATCAGCTTGCTTGATATAGAAATAATCATAGACATCATTCAGTCTATTGACAATTTTGATTCGGAAGGGATGGGTATTACCAAAAGCACAGAATTCAATCTTTTCGATGACTTTATGCTGCACAATCCTGGTATTACCGGAAGCCTTCAATTGCGCATATACGATCTTGAGCTGGTCATATAGGGTATCTTGTATATGGGGCGGATATAAAGGGATTTCCCACAACGTATCATTGCCAAACTTGTCCAGGGAAGGAATGGTTTCTTGGAAATTCAAAAGATCGGAATAGGTCATGGGCAATTTACCATCCCGCTGATAAGCTTTTAGATATTTCAACAAACCCGTACCCACTGGAAAAATTGGCTTTTTCCTCGAAATCTTTACATCATCTTCTTTCATAACAAGCATTTGTGACTGAAACTAAAGTACGAAAAATAGTTGTTGTATACATCAATGAAAAAATGCTAAAAAAAATGACGTAATTTTATCATTCGAACATTAATATAACAATAATTGTTATTATTTTTGAAAAAATCAGAAAATTGAAAAATTTATTTGAAAGGCTTATAAATGGAAGAAGCTCCCCGGGCGAGGAGCTTCAACGCTAACCAATTATAAACCTATGTTATTTTGAGGGAAGTAATTACAAACTTTAGTGTTTTTTACCTCGTTTGTTATGACAAATTTAATTTTTTCAATAATTAAATAGAAATTTATTTGATTTTTTTAGATATTTTTAAAAACCTTATTACAAATTAACACACAAATACCATTTTTATGGAAAAAAACTATTCAAATTACGATTTAGACAACCTAGATGTTCAAATTTTATCCATTTTAATGGAAGATGCCTCAATTCCATATACAGAAATCGCTAAAAAACTAATAGTTTCTGGCGGAACCATCCATGTTCGCATGAAAAAAATGGAAGAATTGGGAATAATCAGAGGTTCTAACTTAATTATCAACCCTCAAAAGGTTGGATTTGACATTACTGCCTTCTTAGGAATCTATTTAGAGAAGGGTTCTCAGTATTCGGATGCTGTTGAACAGTTGAAACAAGTGAAAGAAGTGGTGGAATTACATTACTGTACTGGTCAATATAGTATGTTTGCTAAGATCATCTGTAAGGACACATCACATTTACGCAAAGTTTTGAATGAAGACATCCAAGGATTGAAAGGAATTCAACGTACAGAGACCATTATTTCCTTAGAAGAGAGCATCAAAAGACAAATCACCTTATAAGAACTGTATAAAAAGGAGATTTTTATCTTAGAACTACCATCTAGAGATAAAAAAAGCGGGCCAAGGCCCGCTTTTTTTATTGAAATTCTTATAATATCCCTTTCAGAAGGTCGATATAGTACCGGACCCCATCATTTATTTCTTGCAAATAAATAAATTCATCCGCAGTATGTGACCTCGCCGAATCTCCAGGTCCCGTTTTGATGGACGGAATTTTCAATATGGCCTGATCACTCATCGTCGGACTGCCATATAATTCTTTCCCCAAAGATTTCCCGGATTGAACGATTGGATGTTCAATTGAAATCGAAGAAGGATTCAGGCGCGTAGAACGTGGCTCTACCGAAGACTTCACATGTTGTCTGATCATTTCCAAGACCTCCAGGTTACTGTACACATCGGTAGTCCTTACATCCACCACAAATTTACAGCTAGCCGGCACCACATTATGTTGTGACCCCGCTTCTATCATGGTGACACTCATCTTTACCGGCCCTAAAAACTCCGACTGTTTTGGGAATTGATAATTCTGGAACCAATTGATGTCTTCAATCGCATTATAAATCGCGTTTTCACCCTCTTCCCGTGCGGCATGACCAGATTTACCTGCCGCTTCACAGTCCAAAACCATCAATCCTTTTTCCGCCACTGCCAAATTCAACAGGGTGGGTTCACCAATAATGGCAAACTCACAAGGTTTGATGTGTTTATAGGCTTCTTCTAAGCCTCCTTTACCAGAAACCTCCTCTTCAGAGGAAGCTACCAAACAAAGGTTAAACGGTAAATCATCACGGTAATAAAAATAACGGAATGCAGCAATCAAGGAAACCAAACACCCACCGGCATCATTGCTCCCTAAGCCGTACAGCTTCCCATCCTCAACGATAGCCTTAAATGGATCTTTGCTATAGCCAGGGTTGGGTTTAACGGTATCATGATGCGAATTCAACAGGACATAAGGTTTTGAAGGATCTTCAAAACGGTTATAGGCGACCACATTGTTCCCTATCCTTTCAGTAGCTATGCCATGCTGCTGAAAATACTCCACAAGCAATTGAGCAGTCTGATCCTCTTCCCTACTGAATGACTGGGTTTCAATCAATCCTTTCAAGAGTGAGGTACTGTCTTCAATCAGTTGGGCAATATCAATCATTGTATAGGCCTCCAGCTTTTTTAGCAGACAATTTTATTCCTTTAATGAAAGCAGAACTGAAACCGTTGTGTTCCATTTCGTTCAATCCTGCAATGGTACAGCCTTTTGGAGAAGTCACCTTATCGATTTCACTTTCCGGATGGCTTTCCATCTGCAGCAACAGGTCGGCAGCACCTTTGGCCGTTTGAATGGCCATTTTTAAGGCGTCGTGAGCATGGAAACCGATCTCAACACCACCTTGTGAAGCTGCCCTGATACTTCTCAGGAAAAATGCGATTCCGCAAGCACATAGTGCCGTCGCGGAAGTCATTAAGTCCTCATTGATGACCACCACAGAACCTACCGATTCAAAGATCACCGATACATCCTGGATTTTGTCCTCAGGAGCACTGTCAGTGGCAATACATGTCATGGACTGCCCTATCGCAATAGCCGTATTCGGCATTGCACGGATAACAACCTTATCTTGGCCCAATACATCCTTGATATCCTGGCAAGTTACACCAGATACCACCGATATAATGGTCTGAGCGGGAGTCAGTACAGGAGCCAATTCATCCATCACCTTTCTGATCTGCTGGGGGAGAATGGCCAATACAATAAATTCAGACCCTTGAATCGCTTCAGGATTTGAATCGCTCACCGTAAAACCTTCTTCCTGTTCCACAGCCAAGGACGCCAGATTGCGCCTGGTGATGGTAATCTCATTAGCTTTGCAATATTTAGATTTCACCAGCCCTTTGGCCAATGACAACCCTATATTCCCGCCTCCAATAATTGTTATCTTATTCATTATATTTAAGTTTAGGCAATCAAGCAGGTTCCAAACTTCCGTTGCTGGAAGAGGTGCAAGTTATTGGCATGTCCGATATAGACATTACTGACACCCTTGGAAATCGCTTCAAATGCATTGTATAGTTTAGGGATCATTCCATCATGAATGGTCTTGCTATCTTTCAATCGTTCAAAATCAACCGAACGAATGGTCTCAATAACCGATTGCTCATCATTAACATCCAACAATACGCCATTTTTATCGAAACAATAGATCAATGAAACTTCATATAGTTTGGATAGCGCAACAGCCAAGGAAGATGCAATGGTATCGGCATTGGTATTCAATAATTGTCCATTACCGTTGTGGGTAATAGCGGAAAAGACAGGAATAAACTCCGCCTCCAATAGTTTTTTTATAGCCAATGAATCAATCGAATCAGCAAGGATATCACCTACAAAACCATAATCGATTTCCTTAACCGGTCTTTTTACCGCTTTGATCACATTCGCATCTGCTCCGCACAATCCTATGGCATTGCAATTGTATTTTTGCAGGGAAGCAACCAAGTTTTTATTGGTAAGGCCAGCGTAGACCATGGTCACGACATCAAGCATGGCAGCATCAGTAATACGTCTACCTTCCACCATTTTGGCTTCAATGCCCATATCTGATGCCATACGCGTGGCGATCTTTCCACCTCCATGCACCAGGATCTTTCGACCTGGCAATGCAGAAAATTTCTCTAAAAATTCCTCTAATTGTTCCGGGTTGTCAATGACATTCCCACCTATCTTGATAATATTTAATACCGACATCCTATATTTTAACCCTTCAAATCTTCCAACATTCTTTTCAATACTACCTGCGCAGCCCATACCCTATTGCTGGCTTCCTTGATCACCAATGAATTTGGACCATCCAATATCTCAGAAGATAGCTCCAAGTCCCTACGCACTGGCAAACAATGCATCACTTTTGCATCATTGGTCAATTTCAATTTCTCATTGTCCAAAAGCCAATTCTCATTGACCGGATAAACCTCTCCATACTCCTTAAATGAAGACCAGTTCTTCACATAAACAAAGTCTGCTCCTTCCAAGGCCTCATCCAGGTTCGTCGAGATATTGGCACCAGGAGTAAAGTCCTCGGAAAGTTCATAGCCTGCAGGATGAGCAATGGTAAAATCTACCAAACCTTCTTCCTGAGCACGGCACATCCATTCTGAAAAAGAATTGGGAACAGCTTGAGGTAATGCCTTCACATGCGGTGCCCAAGCCAATACAACCTTTGGTTTATCTGTTTTTTTATATTCCGTAATCGTGATCAAATCTGTCAAACTTTGCAATGGATGCCTCGTTGCACTTTCCAAGGAAACTACAGGCACGCCGCAATATTTGATAAATTTATTGAATAGGTCTTCCGAATAATCCGCTTCCTTATCTTTCAATGTAGGAAATGAACGCAGACCAAGAATATCACAATACTCTCCCATTACAGCCGCAGCTTCACGGATATGTTCCACTGTTGTTCCATTCATGATCACGCCATCGCGCGTTTCCAATGCCCAGCCATCCTTATCCATGTTCATCACCATGACGTTCATGCCAAGGTTCATCCCTGCCTTTTGCGTACTCAACCGTGTTCTCAAACTTGGATTAAGAAATACCAAACCCAGCATTTTATGCTTCCCCAGGGTTTCATTGGAATAAGGGCTAGCCTTAATTTCTAAAGCCTCTGTAACGATGTCTTTCAGATTATCTACGTCTGCTACGGAAAAAAACTTCTTCATTTAATCTATTTTGATTTTTTATGCCTTTAATCTCTCTTCAAAAGCAGTTAAAAATTGATCAGCAATCTTATTGGTAATATTTAGTGCAGGCAACAGACGAATCACATTAGGTTTCGCCTCACCCGTAAAAATCTTGTTTTTTGACAACAAATCCTTCTTCACATGTGCCAATTCAGTTGGTAGTTCAATCCCAATCATTAAGCCTCTACCTCTCACTTCCAATACCTGATCAAACTTCTTAAGTTCTTCGATCAGATAACTGCCTACTTTTGCTGCATTTTCCATCAGGTTATCTTGCTTGATGATATCCAATACAGAAACAGCTGCTGCACATGCCAAATGGTTACCACCGAAGGTCGTACCTAACATGCCATAAGAAGCCTTGAATTTTGGAGATATAGCAATCCCTCCGATTGGAAACCCATTGCCCATTCCTTTAGCCATCGAATAGATATCTGCATCTATTCCGGCATAGTCATGCGAGAAGAAGGTTCCAGTCCTTCCATATCCACATTGAACGGAATCCGCGATAAATACGGATCCATATTGGTCACACAGACTGCGTATCAGCTTCAAGAAAGGCACCGATGCTTCACGGATACCTCCTACTCCTTGAATTCCCTCGATGATTACGGCAGCTATCTCTTCGCCATTTTCCTTGAAAGCCTTTTCAAGTGCTTCTTCATCATTGAAAGGAAGGAATATTACATTATCAGTTTCATTTACAGGAGCAACGATAGCTGGATTATCTGTAGCAGCTACGGCTAAAGACGTACGTCCATGGAAGGATTTTGAAAAGGCGATTACCTTTTTTCGTCCGGTGTGAAATGATGCTAATTTCAAGGCATTTTCATTGGCCTCAGCACCAGAATTACAAAGAAACAAGGTATAGTCGGTCTTACCCGAAACTTCACCTAATTGTTTCGCTAATTGTTGTTGAATAGGGATCATGATTGAATTGGAATAGAACCCAATTTTATTCAACTGATCCGTGATACTTTTCACATAATGTGGATGGGTATGGCCAATGGAGATAACAGCATGAGCTCCATATAGATCCAAATATTCAGTTCCTTGTTCATCCCAAACAGTAGAGCCTTGCGCTTTTACGATGTTGATAGGGTTAACAGGATAAACGTTAAATAGTTCCATGAAATGAAATAAATATGCTAAAGTTTAGTTTTTCAAATGTACAAATAATTAAATAGCTGAACTTACTATAAAAGCGTATAAAATAAAAAAGTCCTCTTGGATAAGAGGACTTTTCTATGATTCGTTTAAAGATTATTCATCAACTTTTTTTCCGCCGTCTAATTCGGCTTTAAGTTTTTCTAATTCTTCAAATTTTCCATCTGCAGCTAATTGTGCTTGTTCAGCCCAAGTAGTAGGATCTGCAGTGTTAAAGTTAGAACCAGCTTCAGTTAAGATTTCTTTAACTTTCTCAGCATCAGTTTTAGCTAATTCAGCGTAAGTTGCAATACCAGCAGCTGCTAATACTTCTGCAATCTTAGGACCGATACCTTCAACAATGGTTAAATCATCGCCAGCTTTAGTAGCTTTTGCCTCTTTTGATTCAGTTGTTGGAGTAGCTTTCTTTTTAGCAGAACCACGACGTCGAGTAGATTTTTTCTCAGTTTGAACAGTTTTACCGTAAATTTCGTTGTAATCAACTAATTCGATAAATGCCATTTCTGCGTTGTCACCCAAACGGTTCTCTAATTTAATGATACGAGTGTAACCTCCTGGACGTGATGCCACTTTTTCTGAAATCTCGCGGAACAAGATAGAAACTGCATCTTTGTCTTTCAAGTAAGCGAATACCGTACGACGTGAGTGTGTAGTGTCGTTTTTAGATTTTGTAATCAAAGGCTCCACATAAGTACGTAACGCTTTTGCTTTTGCTAAAGTCGTAGTAATACGTTTGTGTTTGATCAATGAAGTCGCCATGTTAGCTAACATCGCCTTACGGTGACTGTCAGTGCGGCCTAAGTGATTTACTTTTTTTCCGTGTCTCATTTTAGTTTTGATTTTGTGCGTACCGTTCTTTTTCTATAGACCGTGGTCCAAATACTCCGGAGGAATTACGCAGCAGGTCGCTTATATTATTTAATTATTATTCTTCGTCCAATTTGTATTTAGACAGGTTCATACCAAATGATAAACCTTTTGATTTAACTAACTCTTGAATTTCGCTCAATGATTTTTTACCAAAGTTGCGGAATTTCAACATATCAGCTACATCATATGTAACCAATTCAGCTAAAGTGCGGATATCAGCAGCTTTCAAACAGTTCAATGCACGAACTGAAAGGTCTAAGTCTACTAATTCTGTTTTCAAGATCTTACGCATGTGTAAGATTTCCTCGTCAACTACTTTAGTTTCTTCTTTAGTTTGTGACTCTAACAACATGTTTTCGTCAGAGAACAACATAAAGTGTTGGATCAAGATTTTAGCTGCTTCTTTCAAAGCATCTTCTGGATGAATAGAACCATCAGTAGAGATATCTAACAACAATTTCTCGTAGTCAGTCTTTTGCTCTACACGGTAGTTCTCAATGGTATATTTTACATTCTTAATTGGAGTGTAGATTGAGTCAATCGCAATTACTCCAACAGGACCATCAACCACTTTATTTTCCTCTGCATTAACGTATCCGCGGCCTTTTGCAACTGACAATTCAACTTCTACAGTTACTGAACTATCCATGTTACAGATGACCAAATCAGGATTCAATACAGTAAAATTATTGGAAAACTTCGTAATATCACCAGCTGTAAATTGATCTTGACCATTGATAACCACAAAGATCTTCTCGTTATCGCCTTGCTCACCTGATTTCTGGAAACGTACTTGTTTCAAGTTCAAGATGATCTCTGTAACGTCTTCTACTACGCCTTTAATCGTAGAGAATTCGTGCGACACGCCTGAAAATCTTACCGACGTAATTGCATATCCTTCTAAAGAGGACAATAAAATACGGCGTAAAGCATTACCAATAGTAACTCCAAAACCTGGCTCTAGTGGACGAAATTCAAAGGTACCATCAAAATCAGTTGATTTCTGCATGATAACTTTATCCGGTCTTTGAAATGCTAAAATTGCCATTTATGTTCTTTTAAGTTTATTTACTATTTATGAAAACAACAACATGCATCTATGACAATGCATGTTGTTATTAATTATTATTTAGAGTATAACTCTACAATTAAGTTCTCTTTAATGTTTTCTGGAATATCAGCTCTTTCAGGGAAATTAACGAATGTTCCTGTAAGTTTGTCTGCATCCCAATCCAACCAGCTGAATTTGTTGATTTTTCTTCCAGCTACTGAGTTTACGATTGCCTCTAATGATTGAGAACGCTCGCGAACTGCAATAACATCACCTGGACGGATACCGTATGATGGAATGTTAACTACTTGACCGTTAACAGTAATGTGCTTGTGCGAAACTAATTGACGAGCAGATGAACGTGTAGGAGCGATTCCTAAACGGTAAACGATGTTATCTAAACGTGCTTCTAATAATTTCAAGAAGTTCTCACCTGTAACACCTTGTTTTGCTGCTGCCTTAGCAAATAGGTTAGCGAATTGACGCTCTAATACACCGTAAGTGTATTTTGCTTTTTGCTTTTCTAACAACTGAATAGCGTATTCAGATTGTTTACCTCTTCTTTTTGATGGTCCGTGCTGACCTGGAGGATAATTCTTTTTTTCTAATGCCTTATCTGGGCCGAAAATTGGCTCTCTAAATTTACGAGCTATTTTGGACTTAGGTCCTGTATATCTTGCCATTTCTTATTCTGTTTGAAGTATCAATCAGCCTATAGCTGACGAATCTTATCTTAAACAAATCTGTTATTAAACTCTTCTGCGTTTTGGAGGACGACAACCGTTGTGAGGAAGTGGAGTAATATCCTTGATCGTGGTTACGTCGATACCAATACCTTGCAATGAACGGATAGCTGACTCACGTCCAGCGCCCGGACCTTTTACGAAAACTTCAACTTTACGCAATCCTAAATCATGTGCAACTTTACCACAGTCTGATGCAGCTTGTGATGCAGCGTATGGAGTGTTCTTTTTAGAACCTTTAAAGCCCATTTTACCAGCTGATGACCATGAAATTGTTTGACCTTGATTGTTAGTCAAAGTTACGATGATGTTGTTAAAAGTAGCGTTGATATGAGCTTGTCCTACAGGCTCGATAACTACGATACGTTTTTTAGTAACTTTTTTACTTTTAGCCATTTCTTACTTATTATTTAGTAGCTTTTTTCTTGTTTGCAACTGTCTTACGTTTACCTTTTCTGGTACGAGAGTTATTCTTAGTACGTTGTCCACGAACTGGAAGGTGTTTACGGTGGCGTAATCCACGGTAACAACCAATATCCATTAAACGTTTAATGTTCAACTGAACCTCTGAACGTAAAGCGCCTTCTACCTTAATCTCATCATTGATGATTGTACGGATAGCTGCTAATTGATCATCATTCCATTCTTGAACCTTTACATCTTGACTGATGCCTGCTTTCTCTAGGATATAAGCAGCAGTAGAACGACCAATACCGAAAATATAGGTAAGGCCAATGATGCCTCTTTTGTTTTTAGGTAAATCTATACCTGAGATCCTTGCCATATAATATTTTAAGCGATTATGTTAAAATTAACCCTGACGTTGTTTGAACTTAGGGTTCTTTTTATTGATTACAAATACTTTTCCTTTACGACGGATAATCTTACAATCCGCACTACGTTTTTTTATTGATGCTCTAACTTTCATTACAGTAAATTTTTAAAAGCTATTTTATTGAAGAAACTTACGTTTACTTATAGCGGTATGTAATTCTTCCTTTTGTTAAGTCGTATGGTGACATCTCTAACTTCACTTTGTCACCTGGTAATATTTTAATATAATGCATGCGCATTTTTCCAGAGATATGTGCAATGATTTCATGCCCATTCTCTAATTCTACGCGAAACATCGCGTTAGAAAGCGCTTCTTTGATTATGCCGTCTTGCTCAATCGAGGCTTGTTTAGCCATATAATCTATTATTTTAAATGATGATATACCCGCAAACAGGAGTGCAAAGATAAATAAAATAATTGAATACCAACTACTTTTTATTTAAAACTTTCTCTATCGCGTCAAAATTCAAAAGCACGTCCGGACTACCTTTTCTGATCGCCACCATCTGTTCAAAGTGTGCAGAAAGCTTTCCATCAACTGTACTCACTGTCCAACCATCATCCCAGAACTTGACCCCCGCCTTACCGGCATTGATCATCGGTTCGATACAGATTACCAATCCTTCTTCCAACTTCGGACCTGAACCACGTTTCCCGTAATTCGGAACCTCAGGTTTTTCGTGCAAATGAAAACCAACACCATGTCCTACCAATTCACGAACAATCCCATAGCGATATGGTGTTACATATTCCTGAACGGCAGCTGAAATATCGCCGACACGTTTCCCTGCGATTGCTTGATCGATCCCCGCTTGCAACGAACCTTTTGTTACTTCTAACAATTGTTTCGCCTCCTCAGAAATCTCTCCTACAGCAAAAGTATAAGCAGAATCACTGATAAAACCATTCAAATTCACCCCACCGTCAACCGTTACGATATCCCCATCTTTCAGAACATAGTCACTCGGAAATCCGTGCACGACCTGGTCGTTCACAGAAATACACAATGAATAAGGAAAGCCTTGATAGTTCAAGAAAGCTGGAGTCCCTTTATGATCTTTAATAAAATCAAAGGCAAACTTATCTAGGGATAAGGTCGTGATGCCCGGTTTTACTAATCCTGCAATTTCAGCAAGTAACTGCGAGAGTACATTTGCTGACTCTCGCACTTGCTCAATTTCATCTGCTGTTTTATAATATACTTTAGACATTCAAAATTATAATGCGGATTGATCATAGCCTTCAACTGTAGTCGCAGTGCTTCTACCTTTGACGCGGCCTGTTTTCATCAACCCATCATAATGACGCATTAACAAATGACTCTCAATTTGCTGAATCGTATCCAGTACAACACCTACTAAGATCAATAGGGATGTACCACCATAGAAATGCGCAAATTGATTGTTTACTCCAAATAATGTTGCAATTGCCGGCAAGATCGCAATGATCGCCACAAATACAGCACCAGGGAAGGTAATATGTGATATTACGTTGTCGATAAACAAGTTGGTCTCATAACCTGGCTTAATGCCCGGAATAAAACCACCGTTCTTCTTCATGTCCTCAGACATCTGCTGTGGGTTCACCATAATCGCTGTATAGAAGAAGGTAAATGCAATGATCAACAAGGCAAATACCACATTATACGTTACGGATGTATAGTTACTCAACGAGTTCAGGAAATCTGACTGGACGTTCGGGAAGAACTGGGTCAACGACATCGGTAAAAACATAATCGCCTGAGCGAAAATGATTGGCATTACACCCGCCGCATTTACCTTTAAAGGAATGTATTGACGCACACCACCAATCTGTTTGTTACCAACGATTTTCTTCGCGTATTGTACAGGGATCTTACGAACACCTTGTACAACCAAGATCGTGAAGATCACGACGAAAAACAGAGCGACAAACTCCAATAACAATGGAATAGGACCACCACCACTCGGGCTCATTCTGGATGCCCACTCTGCAGTAATACCTGCAGGAAGCTGAGCAATAATACCAGCCATAATGATTAATGAAATACCATTACCAATTCCTTTATCGGTAATCTTTTCACCTAGCCACATCACAAACAATGTACCCGCTGTCAAAACAACTGCTGATAGAATGGAGAACATTGGATCCGCAATAGTCTTAGCTTCTGGTCCGATTTGAGTCTTCACATAGGCTACGGCTTGAACCAACGTAATCGCTACGGTAAGGTAACGAGTGATGTTGTTCATTTTCTTACGGCCAGATTCACCTTCTTTCTGCATCTTTTGAAAAGCAGGAACAGCAATCCCCAATAGCTGAACTACGATAGATGCCGAGATATAAGGCATAACACCAAGAGCAAAGATCGCCGCACGGGAGAAGGATCCCCCAGCAAACATATTGATCAAGTTCATGATGTCATTACCACCTTCTCTGTTTACTACCAACGCTTCTGGATTGACACCTGGTAAAACCACGTGACAACCAACGCGGTATATTAAAAGAAATAGTAACGTATTAAGAATACGGTTACGTAATTCTTCTATCTTCCATATATTGGTTAAGGTTGTGATTAGTTTCTTCATGTATTATTACAATTTAACGATAGAACCACCTGCTGCTTCGATAGCTTTTTGTGCTGAAGCTGAAAATGCATGGGCCTTTACTTCTACTTTTGCGCTGAACTCGCCACGACCTAAGATTTTAATCAAGTCATTTTTTGAAACTAATCCGTGCTCTTTCAAAGTATCGAAATCTACAGTGGTTAAGCTGTATTTCTCAACGATAGCTTGTAAAACATCTAAGTTAACACCTACATATTCTACACGGTTGATGTTCTTAAAACCAAATTTAGGTACACGACGTTGAAGAGGCATTTGACCACCTTCGAAACCGATCTTCGTAGAGTTACCTGAACGGGAACCTGCTCCTTTGTGACCACGTGTTGATGTACCACCACGGCCAGATCCTTGTCCACGACCAATACGTTTTTTAGTTTTAATTGAACCAGCTGCTGGTTTTAGATTACTTAAGTTCATTTTTAATCAAATTGTGCTACGCCTTCGCTCTCACTAAACAGGCCTTAGCATTCCATAAATTTATTAACAAAGAATGGAAAGGAAGTGAGTATCCTTTCCATCTATTCTTATTAAATGGACTCTACAGCCACTAGGTGGTTCACTTTACGAACCATACCAATGATTGCTGCTGTAGCTTCAACTTCTACCGAATGGTTGATCTTTTTCAAACCTAATGCTTCGATAGTTTTCTTTTGGCGCTCGCTTCTGTCGATAACGCTCTTTATCTGGGTGATTTTAATTTTTGCCATGATATTAACCGTTAAATACTTTGTTTAAATCGACACCACGTGTTTGCGCTACTGTATAAGCGTCACGCATATTAGCTAATGCATCGATTGTTGCTTTTACCACGTTGTGTGGGTTTGAAGAACCTAATGATTTTGCTAATACGTCTGTAATGCCTGCAGACTCCAATACCGCACGCATAGCACCACCTGCCAATACTCCGGTACCACTTACAGCTGGTTTGATCAAAACTGAACCACCTGAATATTTACCGTATTGCTCGTGAGGTACTGTACCTTTGATAATAGGAACCTTTACTAAGTTTTTCTTTGCATCATCGATACCTTTAGTGATAGCTTCAGTAACCTCTTTAGCTTTTCCTAATCCGTATCCTACGATACCGTTCTCATCTCCAACTACAACAATAGCTGAGAAACTGAAGGTACGACCACCTTTGGTCACCTTGGCTACGCGCTGGATGCTTACTAAGCGATCTTTTAATTCGATTTCGCTTGATTTTACTCTTTTAATATTGCTTAATGCCATTTTCTTCTTTAATTAAAAGTCTAAACCGCCTTCGCGAGCACCTTCAGCCAATGATTTGATACGGCCATGGTATAAGTACCCATTACGGTCAAAAACTACTTTGCTAATTCCTGCTGCAACCGCTTTCTCAGCAACTAATTTACCTACTTCTTTCGATTGATCTACTTTGTTTCCTGATCCAGCAAACTCTTTTGACAAAGTGGATGCTGAAGCAATTGTTTTACCAGTTGTATCGTCGATGATCTGTGCGTAGATGCCTTTGTTACTTCTAAAAACCGTCAAACGAGGACGTTCAGTTGATCCAGCCAGGTGTTTTCTAATTCCTTTTTTGATTCGCTCTCTGCGAGTTGATTTAATTCCTGCCATGGTTATTATTTTTTAGCTGATTTACCTGCTTTTCTTCTCAATACTTCACCTGCAAACTTGATACCTTTACCTTTGTATGGCTCTGGCTTACGGAAGCTACGGATTTTCGCCGCTACTTGACCGATCAATTGTTTGTCGATAGATTCCAAAGTGATAGTTGGGTTCTTACCCTTATCAGCAGTTGTTGTTACTTTAATTTCCTGTGGCAATACGAATACAATCTGGTGAGAGAAACCTAAAGTTAACTCTAGCGTATTACCTGTGTTTGCTGCACGGTAACCAACACCAACTAGTTCTTGGGTAGTTTTGTATCCCTCGGTTACACCTACAACCATATTGCTCAATAGGGCGCGGTATAATCCATGTAATGCTTTGTGCTTCTTTTGTTCTGTTGAACGTGACACTACGATATTACCATCTTCTTCTTTAACGGTAATGTCGCGGTCTACTTGTTGTGTTAATTCACCTTTAGGGCCTTTAACAGTTACCAGATTCTTATCTGATACTGTAACCGTTACACCAGAAGGTAT
Source organism: Sphingobacterium sp. LZ7M1 (assembly GCF_024296865.1). GTDB lineage: Bacteria > Bacteroidota > Bacteroidia > Sphingobacteriales > Sphingobacteriaceae > Sphingobacterium. Next base: position 3,808,263 of record NZ_CP101134.1, read on the forward strand.
AGCGATAGGCGCTTTTCCAATTCTTGACATTCTGTGCTTTTTCCTAGATTAATAAATGTAACATAAAACCTCTCCACCAACGTTTTGTACGGCAGCTTCTTTGTCTGACATTACTCCTTTCGAAGTAGACAAAATCGCAATTCCTAAACCGTTTAATACACGAGGGATGCTGTCAACACTTGCATACTTTCTTAAACCAGGTTTACTCACACGTGTCAATGTGCGAATAGCCGGTACTTTGCTAATTGGATGGTATTTCAAGGCAATCTTGATGGAACCTTGAGGACCTTCTTCAATAAATTTGTAGTTAGCAATGTAACCTTTGTCGAAAAGAACTTTTGTGATTTCTTTTTTAAGGTTCGATGCAGGAATTTCAACAACCCTGTGGTTGGCCTTGATGGCATTCCTTACTCGGGTAAGGTAATCCGCTATTGGATCTGTATTCATTATGTATAAAATTGTGATAATGGTTTCCATGACTAACCGAAGCCACAGACCTTTTATCGGTTAAAATATTGCATTGCAAAAAAAACCCGATAAACCACAGTTCGTGGTTTATCCGGGCAAAAGTAATTATATTTTTTTGATTACCAAGAAGCTTTTTTCACTCCCGGGATTTTTCCGTCTAAGGCCATCTCACGGAATGTTACACGGGAGATACCGAATTGACGCATATATCCTTTTGGACGTCCAGTTAATTTACAACGGTTGTGCAATCTTACTGGTGACGCATTCTTTGGTAATTTATCTAAAGCTGCATAATCACCTGCTGCTTTTAAAGCCGCACGTTTCTCTGCAAATTTTGCTACTAATTTCTGACGCTTTACTTCGCGTGCTTTTAATCCTTCTTTAGCCATTGTTATTCGTGTTTTGGTTTTTGAATGGTAAACCGAATTGTTTCAATAATTCTAAAGCTTCGATATCGTTCTTAGCTGAAGTTACGAAAGTGATATCCATACCTTGGATCTTGTTGATCTTGTCAATGTTGATCTCAGGGAAGATGATCTGCTCAGTAATACCCAAATTGTAGTTACCATGTCCATCAAATCCTTTATCGTTGATTCCACGGAAGTCACGGATACGTGGTAAAGAAACCGCGATTAAACGATCTAAGAATTCGTACATATTGTTGTCACGTAAAGTTACGCGAGCACCAATTGGCATACCTTTACGCAATTTGAAGTTCGAGATATCTTTCTTGGATTTCGTAGGAACTGCTTGCTGACCAGTGATCGTCGTCAATTCTGTGATAGAGTTGTCGATCAATTTCTTGTCTGCTGTAGCGGCACCAATACCTTGTGATACTACGATTTTCTCCAGTTTAGGAACTTGCATAACGCTCTTATACTGGAATTTTTCCTTAAGCGCTGTACGGATATCTTCCGCATATTTCGCTTTTAATCTTGGTACGTAAGTCATTATTTAATTTCCTCCCCTGATTTTTTTGCGTAACGAACTATTTTACCATCTGCATTAACTTTACGTCCAACACGGGTAGGATTACCTGTCTTAGGATCGATTAAAGCTAAGTTAGAGATGTTGATTGCAGCTTCTTTCTCGATGATACCACCGTTCGGGTTAGCTGCGCTAGGTTTAGTGTGTTTCTTAACAATGTTAGCGCCTTCAACAACCGCTCTGTTAGTTTCAAAAATAACTTGTAATACTTTACCTTGAACACCTTTAGAGTTACCAGCGATAACTTTCACTAAATCTCCACTTTTGATCTTGATCTTGTGAGTAGTTTTGTTTGTTTTCTTTGCCATAATTATAAAACCTCCGGTGCTAATGATACAATTTTCATGAACTGTTTCTCACGCAATTCTCTGGCAACTGGGCCGAAGATACGTGTTCCGCGTGGTTCATCGTTATTATTTAACAATACTGCAGCGTTGTCATCGAAGCGAATGTAAGAACCATCTTTACGACGGATCTCTTTTTTCGTACGTACTACAACTGCTTTTGAAACTGATCCTTTTTTCACGTTTCCTGAAGGTAGTGCGCTCTTAACGGTAACAACAATTTTATCACCGATAGATGCATAACGCTTGCGCGTACCGCCTAACACACGGATTACTAAAACTTCTTTAGCTCCGCTGTTGTCAGCTACATTTAGTCTTGATTCCTGTTGTACCATTATTTAGCCCTTTCTAAAATTTCTACTAATCTCCAGTTCTTAGTTTTACTCAGCGGACGTGTCTCCATAATTAATACCGTATCGCCGATACCGCAGGTATTTTGTTCGTCATGAGCTTTAAATTTAGTAGTTTTCTTAACGAATTTACCGTAAATAGGGTGCTTTACTTTACGTTCAACAGCCACTACGATAGATTTGTCCATCTTGTTGCTAACTACTAAGCCGATTCTTGTTTTTCTTAAATTTCTTTCCATTTCGACTTTAATTTTATGCCTCAGCGGCTGTTTCAGATTTTGCTGCATTAGTACGCTTTGAAATCTCGGTAGAGATACGAGCGATAGTTTTGCGAGCTGCTTTGATCACGTTTGGATTCTCAATAGCAGAAACAGCATGTGCAAATTTCAATTTGTTCAAGGCAGCTTTCTCTTCAGCAAGACGAGCTGTTAAATCCTCAGTTGATAATTCTACGATTTCTGAATTTTTCATTTTTCAATTTGTTGTGCCGGGTTATCTCGAGTGTTAAACGGCCTTACTGGTAACGGCAGTAAGGCTGAACTCTTGACATTACCGACGATTATTATGCTTCAACGTAATCTCTACGTATCACAAATTTCGTTTGAACCGGTAATTTTTGTGCAGCTAAGCGTAATGCTTCTTTAGCGATTTCCAATGGAACGCCTTCTGCCTCAAATAACATACGGCCTGGGCGCACTACGGCTACCCAATATTCTGGAGCACCCTTACCTTTACCCATACGTACCTCTGCAGGTTTCTTGGTAACAGGTTTGTCAGGGAAAATGCGGATCCAAACTTGTCCTTCACGCTTCATATAACGTGTTACCGCAATACGAGCTGCCTCAATCTGACGGCTTGTGATCCATGCTGGTTCCATTGATTTGATACCGAAAGATCCGAAAGCTAATTCCGCTCCACGAGTGGCATTACCTTTCATGCGGCCTTTCTGCATCTTTCTGAACTTCGTTCTTTTTGGCTGTAACATGTTCGTATTTTTTTAAATCTGTTGAACAGATAATCTAAATCTTGTTATTAATTAATCTCTTTTACCTCCACGGTTGTTGTCACGGCGTCCGCCACGGTTTCCACCGCGACCTCCACGGTTGTCACGACGGTTGTTGTTATCACCACCTTCGTTGCCACCACGTGATTTTACGCCTGATGCTTGACCAATGTTTGGAGATAAATCTCTCTTACCGTAAACTTCACCTTTACAGATCCAAACTTTTACGCCAATCTTACCGTAAGTTGTCAATGCTTCTGCTAATGCATAATCGATATCTGCACGCAATGTGTGTAGAGGAGTTCTTCCTTCTTTGTACTGCTCGGTACGTGCCATCTCAGCACCACCTAAACGACCTGAACACATTACCTTGATACCTTCTGCTCCCATACGCATTGTAGATGCAATCGCAGTCTTCATTGCACGACGGAATGAAATACGTGCCTCTAATTGCTTAGCAATGCCTTCTGCAACTAGTTTTGCGTCTAATTCTGGGCGTTTGATCTCAAAAATGTTGATCTGAACATCTTTCTTAGTTAATTTCTTTAACTCTTCTTTGATCTTATCAACTTCTTGACCACCTTTACCAATTACGATTCCTGGACGTGCAGTATGGATCGTTACAGTGATACGTTTCAACGTTCTCTCAATAACAACTTTTGCTACACCGCCTTTTGCGATACGTACAGAAAGATATTTTCTTATTTTTTCGTCCTCAACCAACTTATCAGAATAGTTGTTGCCTCCGAACCAATTAGAATCCCATCCTTTGATGATTCCTAATCTGCTACCTATTGGATTTGCTTTTTGTCCCATTCTTAATATAATTAGTTGTTAACGTTATTAATACTGTCTACTACCAAAGTTACATGGTTTGAACGCTTGCGAATTCTATAGCCACGACCTTGTGGTGCTGGACGTAATCTCTTCAATTGACGACCGCCACCTACAGATACTTCCTTAACAAACAATCCACCGTCTTCTACTGAAGAACCTTCGTTGTGAGCTTCCCAGTTCTTGATCGCTGATAATAATAATTTCTCAACGCGGATTGAAGCTTCTTTTCCTGAATGTTTAAGGATGTAAAGAGCGTTCTCTACTTTCTGTCCACGGATAAGATCCACTACTAGACGCATCTTACGAGGTGAAGTAGGGCAATTCAATAACTTGGCAGTAGAAGCTCCTCCTACTTGAGCTTTTGCCTGCTCCTTGCGCTGCTTAATTAAAACAGACTTTTTGAGTTTTTTTGTTGCTTCCATTACCTATTATTTTTTCTTTTCTGCGTGGCCTCTGAAAGTACGCGTAGGCGCAAATTCACCAAGCTTGTGACCAACCATATTTTCTGTTACATAAACCGGAATGAATTTATTCCCGTTGTGCACTGCGAAGGTATGACCAACAAAATCAGGTGAAATCATTGATCTACGAGACCAAGTTTTGATTACTGATTTCTTGTTTGTTTCATTCATAGAAAGAACTTTTCTTTCTAAGTTGTGATCGATATAAGGACCTTTTTTAATTGAACGAGCCATTATTTTTTCCTTCTCTCAATGATGTAACGATTCGATGTTTTCTTCTTGTAGCGTGTTTTGTAGCCTTTAGCTAATACACCTGTGCGTGAGCGTGGGTGACCTCCTGATGAACGTCCTTCACCACCTCCCATAGGGTGATCAACCGGGTTCATCGCAACACCACGAACTCTAGGACGACGACCTAACCAACGTTTACGACCTGCTTTACCCAATACTTGGTTTGCTTTCTCTGCGTTCGATACCGAACCGATCGTAGCAACACATGTCAATAAAATCATACGAGTCTCGCCTGAAGGCAATTTGATAATAGCATACTTACCATCACGTGCAGACAATTGTGCATATGTACCTGCTGAACGTGCAATGGAACCACCTTGTCCTGGATTCAACTCAATGTTGTGGATGATCGAACCCAATGGGATGTTTGCCAATGGCATAGTATTACCTACTTCTGGGGCTACTGATTCGCCTGCAATCACTGTCTGACCTACTGTTAATCCAGCTGGTGCAATGATGTAACGTTTCTCTCCATCTGCGTAGTGCAATAAAGCAATACGTGCAGTACGATTTGGATCGTACTCAATGGTAGCAACTTTTGCAGGGATATCTTTTTTATCGCGTTTGAAATCTATTAATCGGTATGATTTTTTGTGTCCCCCACCGATGTAACGCATAGTCATTTTACCGGAGTTATTACGACCACCTGATTTCTTGATGCTAACTACTAATGATTTCTCAGGTACGTTAGTTGTAACGTCTGAATAATCAGCACCTACTCTGAAGCGAGTACCAGGGGTAACCGGTTTGAATCTTTTAACTGCCATTTCTTATTATAGTGTACTGTAAAAGTCAATAGTTTCACCATCTTTAACTGTAATGATGGCCTTTTTATATTTAGGGCTTCTTCCGGATACAAATCCTGCTTTAGTGTAACGGCTTTTTGCCTTACCTGCAACAACTGCTGTGTTTACTGCTAATACAGTAACACCAAACATTTGCTCTACTGCAGCTTTGATTTGAATCTTGTTTGCTCTATGATCTACTTTGAAAGCGTAACGGTTTAATTTTTCCGTTAACAATGAAGCTTTCTCAGTTAAAATAGGTTTTTTGATAATCTCCATATTATTTAGCGAATGCTTCCTCCAAAGTTTTAACAGAATCAGCAGTTAACAATAATTTCGTAGCGTTCAATACATCATATGTATTCAAATCTGATGCTACGATAACTTTTGCTTTCTTCAAGTTTCTGCTTGATAAATAAACATTGTTATTGTATGCTGGCAATACTAATAAAGTTTTCTCGTCAGCAAGGTTTAACGCATTAACTAAAGCAACGTAGTTCTTAGTTTTGATCGAATCGAAGTTAACTTCATCCAATACCACAACATTGTTCTCTTGTGCTTTGTAAGATAATGCAGATTTACGTGCTAATTGCTTTAATTTTTTGTTCAATTTGAAGCTATAGTCACGAGGTTGAGGACCGAATACACGACCACCACCGTTAAACAATGGAGATTTGATAGAACCCGCACGAGCACCACCTGTTCCTTTTTGTTTGTGTAATTTACGAGTTGAACCCGCGATCTCATTACGTTGTTTTGATTTGTGTGTACCTTGGCGTTGGTTCGCTAAGTATTGTTTCACATCTAAATAGATCGCATGGTCGCTTGGCTTTACACCGAATACTGACTCAGGAAGTTGCACCTTGGCACCTGTTTCTTTTCCTGATAAATTTAATACTTTAACTTCCATCTCTACTATTTGTCTACGATTACATATGAACCCTTAGCTCCTGGTACGGAACCACTAACAACAATTAGGTTTTGTTCTGCGTAAACTTTCAAAATCTGTAAGTTTTGAACTTTTACTCTCTCGCCACCTGTACGACCCGCCATACGCATTCCTTTGAATACTCTTGAAGGCCAAGATGAAGCTCCCAATGAACCCGGTGCACGTAGTCTGTTGTGCTGACCGTGAGTCGCACCACCTACACCACCAAAGCCATGACGCTTCATTACACCTTGAAATCCTTTACCTTTTGAAGTACCGACTACATCTACGTACTCGCCTTCTTCAAATAAAGTAACATCAACGATGTCTCCTAGTTGTTTCTCATCTGTGAAAGTTTTGAATTCAACTAGTTTACGCTTAGGACTAACTCCTGCCTTTGCAAAATGTCCTTTTAGAGGAGCCGTCGTGTTCTTTTCCTTAGCTTCATCAAAGCCAAGTTGAACTGCCGAATAACCATCCTTCTCTTCCGTACGTATCTGCGTAACCACGCACGGCCCAGCCTCGATTACTGTACAAGGGATATTCTTCCCTTCAGCATTGAACAGGCTGGTCATTCCTACTTTTTTACCAATAATTCCTGACATGTTATAAATTAATTAATTAAACGTCCATCGAAGCAGTAGGGCTTCGCTCAAGACACAATTCCCCATTTAGGGACTGCAAAAGTACAAACAATTTTATAACTATCAAACAGTTAGTCAATTATTTTTAAAAAAAATAGCCCCGGTTTTTTTCCGGGGCTCCAAATATTCTGCTTTTTATATTTTTATGGCAGGGCCTCCATCCAAAAGTCGCTGATACCGAACCAAGGCTTCTACATAATAATAGTCCGCATAGGTCAAGGGTACATCAACCTCTGAATCCAATGGCAATGCCCCTACGCTATGTTCCAATAAGTAGCCTCCATTCGTGCCCTTCTTCGCAAAATATGCGCTAGAAGACAAACTTTTAAGCATGCCTTCTGCCTTGCGCAGATACGTTGTCGATTCTTTGCCCTTGGTATATTGGGAGAGCTCGATCAATGCCGATGCCGTGATCGCTGCAGCTGAGGCATCCCTCAGGCTTCTCCTGGAATAGGTTTTATTGTCCGCAGGAATCTTATCCTTATCAAAATCCCAATACGGAACCAGGTCTTCCGGAAGGTTAGGGCTCTTCAATATATAATCCGCAATCTTTTTCGCCTGATCTAAATAGGCCTTATCCTTGGTTTCCCTGTACATCATCGTATAGCCATACAGACCCCAAGCCTGTCCCCTCGCCCATGCGGACTCATCAGCCGCGCCCTGTGCGGTTTGCTTGGCAAGCACAGATCCTGTCTGAGGATCATAATCGATCACATGGTAAGAACTGTTATCCTTACGGAAATGGTTCTTGATGGTTGTGTTTGCATGGGTGATCGCTATATCGGAATATTTTTTGTTGCCGGTGGTCTTTGCCATCTGCATCAGGAACTCTAGGTTCATCATATTGTCAATGATCACGGGGAATTTCCAAACATTATGGTCCCAGGAACGGATGGTCTTGGTCGTCGGGTTAAAGCGGCTGCTCAATGATTCGGCTCCATTCTTCAGGATCGGCTGGTATTTGCTACTGTCACCTGTCAATCTCAATGCATTTCCAAAACTACAGAAAAGCATAAAGCCTAAATCGTGGGTCCCTTTATTGAACTGTTCTTTTTCGAGATCCTTTAACTTATCAAGGCCTGCCTGTTTGAGTTTAGGATCCGAGGTAGCTTCTCCAAGGTAAAGTAAGGTGCCGGGGTAAAATCCAGAACACCACCAACCAGAATTGGAGAATTCTTGCTTGCCAGCTTCAAAAGTTTTTGGAAATTTATGCTCAGGAACAACGGAAACTAAATTTTGGTATTGTTCAGCGGAAGCCTTAAGCTGATCATCAATAAATTTGGAACTCAGTTTCAGGTCATGCTCCTGCCCGACTGAAACCTGCAATGAAATCAAGCAAACGGCTAAGGTTGAAAATAGGCCTTTCATATCTACGGTTTTTTATAAATTGTAATTCTTTAGGAATAACAAAATACTCATATAAAAACAAAAAATAACAATTATTTACTACAACGTTTTCATATTGGGTCAAATCGAACTAAATTCAAGGAACTTTCCCATGGTTTCCATGCCTATACTTATTTAAGATTTCAGTATCCATCAAGCACCCTCGACTAGATTTGGACCTTGTTCGGGACACATTCGGAATTTTCGCAAAATGAGTGAAGCCAAATCGATCGTATATTCGGAGCAAACTGCAAGATTTCCCGAACATGCCTCGAATGAGACCCGACCATGACCTGGAAAAATCCAATAAAAAAGGACAATGAAAAATCATTGTCCTCTTAATAAATCTTTAAGTTCTGGATTAGTATTGTCCTGTATTCAGCATCACTAAAGTACAAGCTTCTACGACTTCAATCCCATTGGCTCTAGCTTTGTCAGCTAGCTCTGCATTTTCTGCACCTGGATTGAAAATAATACGCTTCGGCTTGGTCTTCAAGATATAATCATAGTATTGAGGCTGATTTTGCGGACCTACATATAAGGTCATCGTATCTATGTCAGTATGAATGTCCTCTGCAGGTTCGATCTCTACGCCAGCAACTTTCCCAGTTTTACGTCCAACATTCACGATTGGATGTCCTTTTCTAGCCAATTTATTGGCAACCAAATACGAATATCTTGCCGGGTTGGTACTCGCACCTAAAATCAAGGTCTTTTTCATATATTGTTGTTAGGTTTTCTTAATTTACTAATTCTCCACTTGAGTTATATGCATTTTGTCTCAAAATAGGCATTTCTAAGATTTTATACAAATCATCGAGGTGATTCAAACTGCCATTTGCCATATTTGTTAACAAAACAATGGTCACATCGTTTTTCAGGTCGCGCACATAAAGGCTCTTGAAGCCATGCCACCAACCCGTATGATAGACGATAGGATTTTCGGGCGGACTAAAGGTACGCCAACCGTAACCATAACTGAATAGGCTGCGTTTTGCATCGCTTCTAGGCAAATACATCGAATCAAGAGTGGTCTTGTTCACCAAACGGCCTTCATTGATTGCCCTGTCCAATAGGTACATATCCTGGACGGTACTGTAAATACCCTTGTCACCGACCGGACCATCTAAATAATTTCGCACTACCGAACGACGCCATACCTTATCATGTCCCATTACATTGGAAGGAGTTTTCTCGTACACGGCAGTAGAATATACCGCTGTATGCTTCATCCCTGCAGGATCGAAGATATTTTCCTTCATATAAACTGCAAAGTCTTTCCCCGTTACTTTTTCAATAATCGATGCAAGGACCATGAAGTTTGAGTTATTGTAATGGAACCTGCCATCTGGTGCTCCGTAGCGGTTAGGGTGTTTTTCGATCAATAAGCTCATAGCATCCTGATTGGACATCGGTTTCTTGCGGTCTGGCCATGCTTCCTCCGAAAAGTAAACATAGTTTGGCAATCCCGAACGATGAGATAGCAGTTGGGCAATGGTAATCCCAGGATATGGGAAGTCAGGATAGAAATCGTTGACGGTATTTTCCATCTTCAGCTTTCCTTCCTGCACCAGCTTCATCACGCCTAATGCCGTGATAGGCTTGGACGCAGAAGCCAGCTCGAACTGCGAATTGATGTTCAGGCTATCTTTCAAAAGGTAATCTGCCCAACCAAAGGAATTCTGGTAAAGAATCTTTCCTTTTTTGGCTACCAATACATTCCCGTTAAATGCGGATTTCTTGTGTAGGTTTTGCATGAAAGCATCAATCTGCTTATCTGCTTTTGTGGAATCATAAATCAGTGCTACACTATCTTTTTTGGCCTGATCTATTTTTATCTCTTTTTGTTTTGCTTCTGGCGAAGAACAGGAGAACATCGCAAATGTCCCCAACCCCAATACGAATAATAAATTTTTTATTGACACGCTCCTAATCTGATTCTTTTAATGCTTATAATCTCTAATGATTATCAAGACAAATTACTATATATTGTGACAATTTACAATAAAAATTAGCTTTCTTTTGATAAAACTATAGTTACATTAAAGTATTGCCCCATTATCGATATTAATTCCTGATAATTAGTAAACGGTTCAATTTTTCACTTATTGCAATTCGGCAAAAAATAAGGAAAGACATTTTAGGAGTTATGTTCTTTATGATGGAGGGCAGTATAAACACAAAAGCCAGCAAGATCTGCTGGCTTTTGTGTTTTTATGGATGCTTCGATTACGCTAATAAACGGATCGGAGCTTCGATAAGTCCTTTTAGAGTTTGAAGGAATTGAGCACCGGTAGCACCATCGACTACGCGGTGGTCACAACCTAATGTCAACTTCATGATGTTTCCAGGGACAACAGCTCCGTTTTTCACAACCGGAACCTGTTGGATAGCACCTACCGAAAGGATAGCGCCATCAGGTGAGTTGATGATCGATGTGAATTCATCGATACCAAACATACCTAAGTTAGAAACAGTGAAAGTTGATCCTTCCCAATCTGAAGGCTGTAGTTTTTTAGCTTTTGCTTTTTGTGCAAAGTCTTTCACTTCAGCAGAGATATGGGATAGTGATTTACCGTCAGCAAAACGAACCACTGGAACCAATAGACCATCTTCAACAGCCATGGCTACACCAATGTTTGTATGCTCGTTGTAACGGATCTTATCACCTAACCAAGATGAGTTCACGTTAGGGTGTTGTTTCAAGGCAACGGCTACCGCTTTTACAACGATATCGTTGAATGAAACTTTCACTGGAGCTACCTCATTGATCTGCGCGCGTGCAGCCATTGCATTGTCCATATCTACACTGATAGTCAGGTAGAAGTGTGGAGCAGTGAACAATGACTCAGACAATCTGCGAGCAATCGTTTTACGCATTTGGTTAACAGGTTTCTCAGTGAAACGCTCTTCGCCAACAAATTGAGGTAAGCTGATTGTTTTTGCTTCAGACTCGGCAGCTGGTGCAGCGGAAGCCGAAGCAGCAGGTGCTGCAGAAGGTTTGAAGTTTTCAACGTCTTTTCTTACGATACGTCCGTTTTCTGCAGAACCTTTCACTTGGCTCAAGTCAATACCTTTTTCCTTAGCAATTTTCTTAGCTAAAGGAGAAGCTTTGATTCTTGAATCACTTGATGAAGAGGATGCAGCAACAGGTGCATCAAACTTGCTTTCTTGAACAGCTGGTTTATCTTCTTCTTTCTTAGATTCAGATTTGGTACCTGCTGAAGATTTTTGGTTCAACAAAGGCGTTACATCGGTTCCTGCAGGACCTACGATAGCAATGATATCATTTACTTTCGCAGCTTGTCCAGCTTCTAGACCAACATATAACAAGGTACCATCAGCATAAGCCGTAACTTCCATAGTCGCTTTATCAGTTTCTACGTCCGCAATAGCATCGTCTGATTTAATGGTATCCCCTACTTTGAAGTTCCATTGAGCGATTACCCCTTCAGTCATGGTATCACTCAATAAAGGCATGGTAATAACAGTAACACCTAAGTCTTCTGCCGTTACATTGCTTCCTGAATCAGCTGGAGCAGCTTCTTCAGTTTTATCTTCTTTAGTTTCTTTTTTGGATTCTTCTTTTGGCTCTTCTTTCTTCTCAGCAGCAGCACCATCTCCTTTGATCAGAGATTCGTAATCTTCACCTTCTTCACCTAACACCGCAATTACAGAATCAATTGGAACTGCATCTCCCTCTTTAGGGCCGATATACAACAAAGTACCTTCTTGGTATGATTCGAAGTCCATTGTCGCTTTGTCAGTTTCAACCTCTGCAATAAGGTCTCCTGAGTTTACTTTATCACCAACTTTTTTGTGCCATTTAGCGATTACACCTTCAGTCATGGTGTCGCTCATTTTTGGCATTCTTACTACTTCAGCCATCGTTTAGGAATGTTCTATTTTAGTTAAAGTAATTATCATTAATTAATCCATGACAAAAGGATAGTCCTCTTGTACATAAACGTCTTTGTAGATGTCAGAAGCATCTGGGTATGGAGACTCCTCAGCAAATTTCACTGATTCATCAACGATTTTCTTCACTTTTGCTTCTACTTCATCAAACCAAGCTTGATCAGCATATTTATTCTCAACAATAGCATGCTTTACAGCAATAATTGGATCTCTTTCTTTGTATTCTTCCAACTCTTCCTTGGTACGGTATTTCGCTGGGTCAGACATCGAGTGTCCTTTGTAACGGTAAGTACGGATCTCTAAGAAAGTTGGGCCTTCACCTGCACGAGCACGTTGAACGGCTTCGTCCATAGCGTTGTGAACGGCTACTACATCCATACCATCTACAGGTGCACTTGGCATATCAAATCCAAGACCCATTTTGTAGATATCCTGCATGTTTGTGGTACGTTTTACAGAAGTTCCCATCGCATATCCGTTGTTTTCACAAACGAAAATTACAGGTAATTTCCATAACATCGCCATATTCAAGGTCTCGTTGAAAGCACCTTGACGTACAGCACCGTCACCCATATAACAGATGTTTACATTGTCTGTTCCTAAATATTTCTCTGCAAAAGCAATACCTGCACCTAAAGGAATCTGACCTCCTACGATACCGTGCCCTCCCATGAACTTATGTTCTTTGGAGAAGAAGTGCATCGAGCCGCCTTTACCTTTTGAACAGCCTGTAACTTTACCAAACAATTCCGCCATACAAGCATCTGCAGACACTCCCTTTGCCAAGGCATGGGCGTGGTCACGATATGCTGTAATCAAAGAATCTTCTGGTTTGATCACTGACATGGTACCCGCTACTACAGCTTCTTGACCAATGTATAGGTGACAAAATCCACGAATCTTTTGCTGTCCATAAAGCTGTCCAGATTTCTCTTCAAATTTGCGCATGAGCAGCATGGATTCATACCACTCTAGGTAGGTTTCTTTTGTTATAGGTGTTGAACTCATTTCTAAGTATTGAATTTCTTTACTAAACTGACCACAAATTTAATCAATATTAACGAGATTTTTGATAATTTTTAGTTTACATTTCACTGTTTTATACGGATTATGTCAAAATAATACCACAATCCGCAGCTCGCTCAGCAACTCCTCCTCCAATATGGAACAGACTAAAACATTGGCAAGAATGAATATATGGGGTTCATAATGGACTATCCGCCGCTGTAGTTTCTTGCGATAAAATAAAAGGCAAAAAAAAGCGGTCTCTTAGGACCGCTTCTATTATTTCAATTTTTCTATTAACTCCTCTATGGTCAATTTTTCCTGAACACCACTTTCCATGTTCTTCAAGGACAACTGACCTGATCCTGCTTCCTCATCTCCTACCAAAAGGACATAAGGTATTCCCTTGGAATCAGCATAACTCATCTGTTTCTTTAACTTCACTGCTGCTGGATAGAGTTCCACGGCAACACCTGCTTCTCTCAATCTATACAGCAAAGGCAAGGTATAGCCTTCTAATGACTCTTCGAAATTAACGATCAGCAGTTTTGTTCTTTCAGAACCTTCCTGAGGGAATAGATTTAATTCTTCCAAGACATCATAGATACGGTCTGCTCCGAATGAAACCCCTACCCCTGTTAGGTCTTTCAGCCCGAACATCCCAGTAAGGTCATCATAGCGGCCACCGCCTCCGATGCTTCCCATTTGCACCTCATTGGTTTTCACCTCAAAAATACAACCTGTGTAATAGTTCAACCCTCTGGCCAAGGTGATATCCACTTCGACGATCTTTTCAAGAAGATCTGCACGTCCAAATTTATTCAGGTATTCGAAAACTTCCTCAAGTTCAGCGATCCCATTCATTCCTACTTCTGAATTTGAAAGCACGGACTTCATGGATGCTAGCTTATCGGCATTGGAACCTTGCAATTCGATGATCGGTTTAAGGACCGCTAAATCCTCATCCGTGAATCCTCGTTCAAGCAATTCTTTGTTCACCCCATCCAAACCTATCTTGTCTAGTTTGTCAATGGCTACCGTCATATCCACGATCAGCTCAGGTTTTCCTACCACTTCGGCAATTCCTGAAAGGATCTTTCTATTGTTAAGTTTTATGTTGAAATCCTTCAGACCCAGTTTCGCCAAGGCTTCATTATAGATCAGGATAAATTCTGCTTCGTTCAATAAAGAGCTAGAACCTACCACATCCACATCACATTGGTAAAATTCTCTGTAACGACCTCTTTGCGGACGGTCGGCACGCCAAACCGGTTGGATCTGGAATCTTTTGAAAGGAAGTGCAATATCGTTTTGATGCATCACCACATAACGGGCAAACGGTACGGTCAGATCATAGCGCAAAGCTTTTTCAGAGATATGTGAAATCAAGCTGGTCGAGTTCTTTGCTTCCAACAGATCTGCTGGAGCCTTGCTCATGTAGTCACCTGAATTCAAGATCTTGAAAATCAATTTGTCGCCTTCATCACCATACTTACCTGTCAAAGTACTTAAATTCTCGAATGAAGGGGTCTGGATCTCGGAATAACCGTATTTCCTGAAAATAGATTTTAACGTATTGAAAATATGATTACGCTTATCCATTTCAAGGGGCGAAAAATCACGAGTACCCTTTGCTAAAGATGGTTTAATTGATGCCATAGCCGCAAAGATAGACATTAGACATGAAATAATGGATGGGAGATTTGAGATTTGAGTATGGAGATATCATCCTAATCAAAATCTTTGCGATGCTCAAATCATTAAAACAATGGAATCAATAAGTATGATTAAAAACGATGGCTTATCAGATTTGATATCTCAAATCTAACCTCTCATATTTCAATACTACTCTTCGAATATCTTCAAATATTCGCAAGCGCGTTCTGCAGCGATCTTTTCAGCGCTCTTTTTATTGAAGTCACGTCCAAGGCCACATTCCTCGCCATCAACGACAGCTACCACAGAAAACATCTTATTGGACTCACCTTCTGGGTTATCGACCTGCATAAAGCTGATTTCTTTGTTGTTGTGTTGGCACCATTCGATCAAGCGGCTTTTGAAGTTTGTTTCGGTCACTTCCAGTGTTTGAATATCGACATGGGGCTTGATAATGCGAGACAAGAGAAATTCCCTTGTAAAGGTGTAACCTTTGTCGAGATAGACAGCACCTACCAAGGCTTCAAAGGCATCTCCGAGAAGAGATCCTTGCTTGTTTGGATAACTGATCATTCGGGCATCGAATTCAATCATCTCATTAAAACCTAACTTACGGGAAAGTTGGTTCAGGTTTGCCCTGGATACGATCTTTGAGCGCATCTCGGTCAAGAACCCCTCATCCTTGTATGGATAGAGCTTGAAGAGCAATTCAGCTACCACCGATCCTAAAACCGCATCGCCTAGGAATTCCAAACGCTCGTTACTGTTCTTGACGCCATCCTTGATCATGACCGCTACAGACTTATGTCTGAAGGCCATTTGGTACAGGCGTACATTGCCAGGTACGAAACCAAGCAAGTTCTTTAGTTTTCGAACGTAATTTCGATTTGGAGACAGATATAGATTATAGACCTGTGTGATAGGCATGGTAACTATAAATAACAAATAGGTAGTTGAAAAATGCAACTACCTATTTAAATGTTTAGCATGGTGAAAATGAATACATTTTAACCATTATACTTTTTCACAATAATTGTTGCATTATGGCCTCCGAAACCGAAGGTATTACTCAAGGCAGCATTTACAACTCTTTTTTGTGCTGTGTTGAACGTGAAGTTCAGTTTGCTGTCAATTTCAGGATCATCCGTGAAGTGATTGATCGTTGGAGGTACAATATCATTTTTGACTGCCAAGATAGAGGCAATAGCTTCAACCGCACCTGCAGCACCTAGAAGGTGACCTGTCATGGATTTGGTAGAACTGATATTCAGATTATAAGCATGTTCACCGAATAGGTCAACGATAGCTTTGGTTTCACTAACATCTCCCACCGGAGTTGATGTTCCATGGACATTGATGTAATCAATATCGGAGAAATCCATTCCAGCGTCCTTGATTGCCATTGTCATGGCTAATTTAGCTCCCAATCCTTCCGGGTGAGAAGCAGTGATATGGTATGCATCTGCACTCATTCCACCACCTACAACCTCAGCGTAAATTTTCGCTCCACGCGCTAATGCATGCTCTAGGCTTTCCAACACAATTGCTCCGGAACCTTCGCCAGACACAAATCCATCACGATCTTTATCGAATGGACGAGATGCTGTCTTAGGATCGTCATTCCTGGTAGAAAGCGCGTGCATCGCATTGAAACCTCCGATACCAGCTTCATTGATAGTCGCTTCGGAACCACCGGTGATAATAATGTCGGACCTTCCCGAACGGATGTAAGTGAAGGCATCGATCATTGCATTGGTAGCCGAGGCACAAGCAGAAACTGATGAGAAGTTTGGACCTTGCAATCCATGGCGCATAGAAATATGGCCAGGAGCTAAATCGATAAGCATTTTGGGAATAAAGAAAGGATTGAACCTAGGCGTTCCATCCCCTTTGGAATACTGTGCAACTTCCTCAGTGAAAGTTGTTAACCCACCAATTCCAGAGCCCCAAATTACACCAATTCGCGTCCTGTCTAATTTATCGAAATCTAAACCTGCGTCTTTTACTGCTTCATCGGTAGATGCAATAGCATATTGGACAAAGGGATCCATCTTACGGGCTTCTTTACGGTCCATATAGACGTGCGGATCAAAACCTTTGACTTCGCAGGCAAACTGTGTTTTGAATTTTGACGCATCAAAGTGCGTGATAGGAGCGGCTCCACTTACACCGTTTATTAATCCATCCCAGTATTCTGAAACGGAATTACCAATAGGTGTAAGTGCGCCTAATCCTGTTACAACTACTCTCTTAAGCTCCATTTATGATGTTTGGCCTAATAAAATTAGTTAGTTAACGTTTTTTTCTAAGTAAGCGATTGCTTGTCCTACAGTACTGATGTTTTCAGCTTGGTCATCAGGAATTGCAACGTTGAATTCTTTCTCGAATTCCATGATCAACTCAACTGTATCAAGTGAGTCTGCACCTAAATCATTCGTGAAAGAAGCCTCTGGTGTCACTTCATTTTCGTCTACACCTAACTTTTCTACGATAATTGCTTTTACTCTTGATGCGATATCTGACATGATTTTCTAGTTTAATTGTTTAATAAATCTGTGCAAAGAAAAAATAAATATTCCCAAAAATCAAATCTTTTTGACTTTTGAAACTAAATAAAGAACAAAGTCATCTTAAATAAAGTTTTTAACACCTTATTAATTAACCTTAATCCAATAATACTAAAACAAATAAAGTTTTACAAACTTAATGCATATTTAATGATATTTTTACTTAACCTTCAAACTTAAATGCAGTAAAAACGTAATTTTGTAAATCATCAAAACAAATTGACTTGAGCAAAATAACCTTTAAACTCGAAACTGACTTTGACCTGGAACTCGATTTTGTCCTAATTGGGATCAGTTCGGTTTTGAGAGATTATCGACTTTGCCACTTTATCAACAAGCATACCGGACTCCAGCTGGTCTACGGGAAGGAAGATTACACGGACCATAACGGCCACAACAAGGAAAAACCCAAAGACGAACTGGATTACCACATTCTTTTTGAATCCAAGAAAAACAAACCCGTCGTAAAAAATCACTACAACATCTTCAGGTACCATAACCAATCTTTCGAATTTGAATTCTATTTGCTGAGCAACCGCTCGGTCGAAGGTGCCGCGTTAATACCTGAAATTAGTAGCTTTGATTACTTCCTGATGATCAAACATTTTATCGACGAGGAGGATTTAGATGCTCTTTTAGAAAACATTAAGTCTATTCCGGAAGTTCTTTTAGTAAAAGAAATAGACCCAACAATATTGAAATCTAAAGAAAATCTGATATTTTAGCGGATTATTAAGATAGTGTATCTTATACACATAAACCTAATCATCTGCTTTAAGGGGAGAATAAAGCAGGAAATGACTTAATAGAGAATATAAATTTAAAATTTAATTTAAATGGATAAACTAAAAAAGCGGACCAAAATTGTTGCCACACTAGGTCCGGCTTCTTCAAAAAAAGATGTTTTAACCCGTATGATTGCAAAAGGGGTAGACGTATGTCGCCTTAACTTCTCACACGGTTCTCAGGAAGATCACTTAAAGGTAATCAACACAATCAACGAAATCAACCAAGAACACCCTTTCAACGTAGGTATTTTAGCCGATCTTCAAGGTCCTAAAATCCGTATCGGAAAAATGAAAGAAGGTGGTGCTATCCTTGTCAATGGAAGCACGGTAGAAATGACTACGCACGAACTTATCGGTGACGAAAAGAAAATCTACATCACTTATGACAACTTCCCTAACGACGTAAAAGAAGAAGAAATCATCCTATTGGATGACGGTAAACTGCAATTGCGCGTTCTTTCAACAAACCACTTGGACACAGTAACTTGTGAGGTTGTTCACGGGGGAATCCTGACTTCTAGAAAAGGTGTAAACCTTCCTAATACAAAAGTTTCTATCCCTTCATTAACAGAAGAGGATCTAGACAACTTGAACTTCGCGCTTGACCACGGTGCTGACTGGATTGCCATGTCTTTCGTGCGTTCAGCTGAAGACATCAAACAATGTAAGGAAATCATCAAGAAAAAAGGTTCACATGCTAAGGTGATCGCTAAGATCGAAAAACCTGAGGCTATTGACAATATCGACAGCATTATCGAAGCTACGGATGCGATCATGGTTGCTCGTGGTGACCTAGGTGTTGAACTTCCAATGGAAGAAGTACCGGGACTTCAAAAAATCATTGCTCAAAAATGTCGTAACCTTTCAAAACCGGTTATCATTGCAACACAGATGTTGGAAAGTATGATCACTACCCCTCGCCCAACACGTGCGGAGGTGAATGACGTTGCTAACTCTGTAATCGATGGTGCTGATGCTGTGATGTTGAGTGGTGAAACTTCAGTTGGTGAATTCCCAGAGATCGTAATCGAGACTATGGCGAAAGTGATCACCCATGTTGAAGCGACTTCATATCCGTACTACAGCGAAAAAGAGCAGTTAGGTACTGTTCCTGTAACGCGTATTCCAGATGCAATATGTAGCTCGTCGATCTTCTTGGCAGAGAAAACCCATGCTTCAGCAATTGCTGTCATGACTTCTTCTGGCTATACTGCCATGGAAATCTCCAGCTACCGTCCTGATGCTGACATCTATGTCTTCACAGGTAACAAATCCTTGTTGCGTACGCTTAGCTTATGCTGGGGTGTGAAGGCATTCATTTACGAAAAATATGAATCTACTGATGGTACTATCCAAGATGTAAACTACTTATTGAGAGAACGTCACTTGGTAGAACCTGGCCAGATCGTAATCAACACTTCTTCTACCCCTCTTCATGAGAAAGGCAGAACGAACACCATCCGTGTTTCTGAAGTAAAATAATTACAAAACGATACAAAAAAAGAGTCTCAATGAGGCTCTTTTTTTGTATCGTCTATTTTCAAGCTATCTCTTGATTATTGGCGACTTGACGGTCGCTGAATCCTGTTTGACAATCATGGAATGCTCGTCCAGCTTCTTTGTCCCCGGCATTTTCACCGACCCCTCACCTGACAGTTTTTTCTCCAAGATTACGGTATCATCATGATCCTTCAGCACATCATGTGGAGTAACCATAAAGCCCTGTCTATTACCCTTATAGGCATTTGGAATCTCTACCGATTTATTCATGGAATCCAACAAGGGGATCTTGAACTGCTTTAAACTATCCTTGGGATTAAGGTCAACCTTAAAATCTAATGGTTTCTTTTTTTGAATATTTTGATTATTTTGAGCAGAAGAAGGAATTGCCCAAATCAGGAATAAGAAGGAAATCAAGATGAAATTTTTCATAATCAGTATCTTAAGTCATTATTCTATAACAAAAGAAATCCTATTCTGCTAAAAAAGCTAAAAACTTGCTGTTAAATTGTGTTAAATGAGAAAATTAGCTGTTTTCCCTTATTACTTTTGTAACAAATGAAAAAAAGAAGTATTGCATTGATTATTTGGCTTATGTCCATCGCGCTGATCGGCGTAATGGCAATGCAGTATTATTTTGTGCGGGAATCCTTCATCAAGGAGTCCAAACTTTTTGATGAGGAAGTCAAGGCATCCCTTTCTGCCGTGGCCAATAAGATCGAGCGTCAGGAAATCTATGATTTCGCAAGGGAACAAGAACGACTTAACCAAGAGAAGTTCAGGATTGACCAGGAACGCATCCAAAAGAACGAAAAGATCCTTGCCTTGCAGGTGCAATACCAGGACAGCATCAAAACCTTGCAGAGAAGGGCTTTTGCCCATACCACCAGGTTCAACTTTCTGGAAAGAGAACTGAACCAACAGTTCCCGGCGGTACCCATCAGCAATGATTTCTATGAAACGTACCTAAAGAGAAAAGAATACAAGCACCTAGTGCGAATCACCTTGGAACAGGGCCTAACCTCCGACAATACCATTGGAGAGTTCACCAATGTGGAGGCCATCAAGGTCGTTCCTAGGATTGCGCAGAAGGACGATAGTACCCGATACCTGATCCCCGTATTCAACCCACCTTCCACCGAAGCGATTGCTTACCAGATCAGGACCCTACCCCCTCGTTATGATTCCAAGACCCTGTCAAAGATCGAGGAACTCGAGATTAAGCTCAATAACCTGAGAGGACAGCGATTATCAGAGGCCGCAACACTATATGACACCATTGCCATGTTAGGAGGCAAGAAAAGCTCTGTAATCGCCGATGTAGCCATGGGTATGGAATTATCCAAAAGACCTTTGGCCGAACGTATCAACGGGAAGAAAACCGTCAATCTATTGATCCACGAACTCCGTGAAAGAGGAATAAAATCCTCCTTCGTCATGGAGATCAAGGATTTCAATAAGATGCCCGTTTTCCAAGGAGTCTATCAATTCAACAATGAGCAACTCAAGGAAGTCAATAATCCTTTGATCTATACCGCTAGACTATTCCAAGGAGACCGTGGCAATGCTCCTGGCGAGCTCAGCATACATTTCCCTAACAAGGGCGGAATTATTGCCGAGACCATGGGCTATTGGCTATTTCCGACCATCCTAGCCTTATTGGCGCTGTTGATCGGATGTTTTGCCTATACGTTGAGCATCATCTTCAAGCAGAAGAAGATGTCGGAGATGAAAACCGACTTCATCAACAACATGACCCACGAGTTCAAGACACCGGTAGCCACCATCATGATCGCTAGTGAATCCTTACGTGACCCTGAGATTTCCGCCGATGGCAAGCGTGTCAACAAATTGGCAAACATTATCTACGATGAGAATGTCCGTTTAGGCTCGCATATCGAACGCGTCCTGAACATTGCCCGTCTGGAGAAAGAAAACCTAAAGATCGAGCGCACCAATGTGCACATCAACTCCTTGGCCAACGCAGTCTTGGAGAGCATGCGACTACAGATGGACAAGGCAGAAGGCACCTTGAATATTGACATTTCAGCAGGCAATGATTTAGTGGTTGGCGATGAACTTCACCTTTCCAATGTGATGTTCAACCTGGTCGACAATGCAATTAAATACTCTCAAGAAAAACCAGAAATCACTTTTAAGACTTTTAATAGAGGGAACAGTATCGTAATATCCGTTGCAGACAAGGGAATGGGAATGACCAAGGACCAACAGGAAAAGATATTTGACCAGTTCTATCGCATACCTACGGGAAATATCCACAACGTGAAAGGCTTCGGTCTAGGGCTAAGCTATGTTAACGATATCATCAAAAGACTGAACGGAAAAATCTCCGTAAAAAGCGAAAAAGATAAAGGCACACAATTTGAAGTAACTCTTCCTTTAAAGGACGCATCCAAGGAAGTAGCATAACATAAGAAAGAGAAAAGTATGAATCAAAAGATATTATTAGCAGAAGATGATCCTAATTTGGGCGAATTACTGAAGGATTATCTTGAATTAAAAGGAAAATTTGACGTTGTGCTCTGTACAGATGGTCAAGAAGGAATGGATGCCTTCCGAAAGGAAGAATTCGACCTTTGCATCCTGGATGTCATGATGCCCAAAAAAGATGGCTTCTCCCTTGGAAAGGATATCCGCAAGATCAATCAGACGGTCCCTATCATCTATGCTACTGCAAAAGGCATGATGGAGGACAAAACCCAGGCCTTCGAACTAGGTGGTGACGACTATATCACCAAGCCTTTCCGTGTTGAAGAACTTTTATTGAGAATAAATGCGCTATTAAAGAGAGCTTCCAAGGACAAAGAAGAAGAAATATCAGACAAGTTTGAGATCGGCGATTATTTCTTCGATTACACCAGTCAGATTATCTCCTACAAAGGTCAACAACAGAAACTGTCTACCAAGGAGGCCGAGTTGCTTCGTTTGCTTTGCTTAAAGAAAAACGATGTCCTGACCCGCGAAGAAGCCCTGATCAAAATATGGCATGACGACAATTACTTTACCGGCCGAAGCATGGACGTATTCCTAAGTAAACTGAGGAAATACCTCAAAGAAGATCCAAACGTGGAAATCGTCAATGTGCATGGTAAAGGATATAAATTGTTGGTTAGCTAAGGATGGATGTGAGATATGAGATGTGAGATGTGAGTGTCCATCCCTAAATAGGGTTGACCGTTTTTATACATATCCAAAATCAAAATATATAAAGGGGCAAAAGTATTTTTGCCCCTTTTTTGATAGAATTATATCCAGCTACTTTTAAACCACGATTTCTCTCATACTCAATGAACTAAAATATAGAAAACCCTCGCTTTCTCATATCCCAAATCTCACATCTAAAATCTTTTTCCTTGGAAAATAAAAATCTTATCCATAACTTAGCCGACGCTTATAGAGAAAGGCAGAGGGACTAGACCCGATGAAGCCTTAGCAACCTGTCTCTTGACAAGGTGCTACATTCTACCCCGATTGGGAAAGATAAGCTGGTTACAGGAATCCTAGGTAGCCTTCTCTTAGCAAAAAGACTTATTGGAATTTATTTAATTTAGTAGAGAACTATATGCTATTAACAAACAATTTAGGCTACCCACGTGTGGGTGCTTTCCGTGAACTGAAGAAAGCTAACGAAGCTTACTGGGCAAAGAAAATCAGCGCGGAAGAATTATTGCAGGCTGGACTTAAAATCCGTGAAAGCAATTGGAAGACTCAAAAAGATGCAGGTATCGAATTGATCCCATCGAATGATTTCTCATTCTATGACCAAGTCCTAGACTTATCTTTAACTGTTGGAGCTATTCCCGCTCGTTACAACTCCCTTTTGAACAAAATCGATCGCCAATATAACCTAGACTTATATTTTGCGATGGCTCGTGGTTTCCAAGAAGGTGGCGTTGATGTAACTGCCATGGAAATGACCAAGTGGTTTGATACAAACTACCACTATATCGTTCCTGAATTCGTGAAAGATCAAGAATTCAAACTGACTTCAGAAAAATTCCTAAGTGAATACAATGAAGCAAAACAATCAGGTATCGAAACTAAACCTGTCCTGATTGGCCCTATCACTTACCTATTGTTAGGTAAAGAAAAAGAAGCTGATTTTAACCGTATCGATCTAATCGACAGATTACTTCCAGTATACGAAGAGATCTTGGCTAAACTTGCTGATGCTGGCGCTAAATACGTGCAGATCGATGAGCCTTTCTTGGCTTTAGATATCGATGATGCTACCAAAGCTCTTTACGGAAAAGTATTCGAAAAGTTAGCTGCAGCTGCCAAAGGCATCAAATTAATCGTTGCTACATACTTCGAGGCATTAGGAAACAACGAAGACATTGCTGTTAACCTTCCTGTGCATGCGTTACACCTAGACTTAGTTCGTGGTGAAAACCAACTTGACACGATATTATCCAAAGTTCCTGCTTCCCTAACCCTTTCATTAGGTGTTGTTGAAGGCCGTAACATTTGGAAAAACGACTACGAAAACTCATTGAAAAAAATCAAACAAGCTGTTGATGCTTTAGGAAAAGACCGTGTTTGGATCGCTCCTTCTTCATCTTTATTGCATGTTCCTTTTGATTTGGACAATGAGAACAATGAAGAGTCCCTACCTGCTGAGGTTAAAAACTGGTTAGCATTCGCTAAACAAAAATTAGCTGAGGTAAAAGACCTTGCAGTATTGGCTGAAGGTGAAGTTGATGCTGAAACACAAAAACGTTTCGAAGCAAACAAAGAAGCTGCTGAGAGCCGCCGTACTTCTCCATTAATCCACAGACCAGAGGTTAAAAACCGCGTCAGCAACATCACTGATGAAGATGCTAAGCGTACTTCTACTTTCAACGCTCGTAAAGAAGCGCAACAAGCGAAGTTCAATCTTCCAGGATTCGCAACCACTACAATCGGTTCATTCCCACAAACTAAGGATGTTCGTAAATGGAGAGCTGACTTGAAAAAAGGTGCCATCTCTCAAGAAGAATACGATAAAGAAATCGCTGCTGAAACAGAAAGAACAATCCGTTTACAGGAAGATTTAGATATCGATGTATTGGTACACGGTGAATTCGAACGTAATGACATGGTGGAATACTTCGGTGAGCAATTAGCTGGATATGCATTCACACAAAACGGGTGGGTTCAATCTTACGGTTCTCGTTGTGTTAAACCTCCAATTATTTTTGGTGATGTTTACCGTCCTGAAGACATGACTGTTCGTTGGTCTGCTTATGCGCAGTCTTTGACCAACCGTCCTGTAAAAGGAATGTTGACTGGTCCTGTAACCATCTTACAATGGTCATTCGTACGTAACGACCAACCTCGTTCTACAACTACATACCAAATCGCTTTGGCAATCTTGGACGAAGTTCAGGCATTGGAAAAAGCAGGTATCAAGATCATCCAAATTGATGAGCCAGCTATCCGTGAAGGACTTCCTCTACGCAAAGCTGATCAGCAGGAATACTTAGACTGGGCTGTACGTGCATTCCGCGTTTCTTCATCCAATGTTGATGACGATACACAAATCCACACGCACATGTGCTATTCTGAGTTCAACGATATTATCCAAGATATCGCTGCCATGGATGCTGACGTAATCACCATCGAGACTTCTCGTTCTCAAATGGAACTGTTAGATGCTTTCGCAGACTTCAAATATCCTAACGATATTGGTCCAGGTGTATATGATATCCACTCTCCACGTGTTCCTAGCACAGAAGAGATGGTTAACTTATTACGCAAAGCAAAAGCAGTAGTTCCTGCAGAGCAATTATGGGTAAACCCTGACTGTGGTCTGAAGACTCGTGCTTGGCCAGAAACTAAAGCTGCCTTAGAATCTATGGTAGAAGCTGCCAAAATCCTAAGAGCTGAATAAGAAACATTAGTAATTTAAAATAAGATAAAGGCCGAGCAATTTTTGTTCGGCCTTTTACTTATCATTTATTTTAATACAGGTTTCTTTCGATTGGCAAAATAATAGATCGGCACTCCCATCAGGATCAATATAAACCCAGGCCAGGTGTACTGTGGTTTATACAAGATCAAAAGCACACAGAAAGCTGTTCCGATCAAGAGATAGACCAATGGAGGGATAGGATATAAGAATGTTTTATAGGGTCTTTCCAGATCAGGTCTCTTCCAGCGCTGATACATCATCGCCAGGACCGTGATCATATAGAAAATCACGATCACAAAGGACACCATGTCCAATAGGTTCCCATACTGCCCGCTCAAACACAATAGCGAAGCCCAGATTCCCTGAAACCAGAGTGACTTTTCCGGAACATCATTCTTGTTGTTTGGAATGGCCTGCTTCAGGAAAAGGCCATCCTTGGCCATGCTCTGAAAAACCCTTGCTCCTGAAAGCACAATTCCATTCACGCAGCCAAAGGTTGAGATCATCACCAATATGGCCATGATAATGGTCCCTGCGCTTCCCAATAACTTTTCAGCAGCAGCTATCGCAACTCGATCATTCGCGGCAAAGGCAATTTCTTCTCGATTTAAAGTGGCTAAATAAACATAATTGGCAAACAGGTAGAGGATCATCACCAAGCTGGTTCCGATCACCATGGCTATCACCACAGTCTTCTTCGCATTCTTGATCTCCCCCGCCACGAAGGTTACATTTTCCCAGGCCACACTACTGAAAACCGAACCTACCATGGCCGCAGCAATTCCACCAAGCAACACATTACCTGAAATCTCTTTCCAGCTTGAATGGTCAAGATTCTGCGAAGCAGACCAACCGAAGCTCATGTTCCCTGAAAACTGATTGCTCTCGATCAATAGAAGCCCGCCAACGATCAGGGCCAATAAGGCAATGACCTTGGAAGAGGTGAAGACGGATTGGACAATCTTGCCACTCCGCACCCCCTTACTGTTGATAAAAGTTAACAACAGTATGATTCCAATGGCAAGGATCTGCATCCAGGTGATCATAAAGGTGCCATTCTGGTAAATGGGAGCTGCATCATTCAGCTGTGGAAAGAGGTAGCCGGCAAATTTGCCAAAAGCAACCGCAACAGCGGCAATGGTTCCTGTCTGGATCACGGCAAATAAGCTCCATCCATACAGAAAGCCAGTCATTTTCCCAAAGACTTCAGTCAGGTAGGTATATTGTCCACCAGCTTTAGGGTACATCGAAGAAAGTTCACCATAACAGATTGCGGCAGCAATGGTCGCAACCGCAGTAATCAGCCATATATCAATCAGCCAATAGCCCGACCCTAACTGTCGCATCATATCCGATGAAACAATAAAGATCCCACTTCCAATCATAGAACCCATGACAATCATAATGGAGTCCCATAAATTGAGTTTTTTATTCATAATTGGTTATTATATTCACCAAACGTACAAATAATTATTATGTTAATAATTTTCTTATTTCATAAAATTGTTGTTACCACATTTATTAGCGTAAATGAGACATCTCACACAGTATCAGCGTATCATGCCGTTACCCGAAGAAGAAAGGTTCTCGGAACATAGCATAGCTTTCCTGTAAATAAACCGGTATTGGCGTACAGTTCGTCAATCTTCGATTGACGATGACAGAGCCTTTTGCTGGAGTACCGAACAGATTCTTCACGAATTGTTCAGAATCAGAAGTTTTCTGAGAGGGATTCAGAGTGAAACGAAGAATCTATTACTGTTTTTTTTAATGGATTGTTATCATTGCGAAATCGTAAGATGAGCAATCTATTTTCTTTCCACAGAAAGATTCATTGAAAAATATTTCACCCACGCTGTGGGTTCTCTTTGTAGACAAACATTATCCTTCCGAAGGAAGCCCTTTAGCCACCGGCTCATTTCCAATGGCGGAAAAATGGAAAGAATGCCGTTGCCCTGTGCGATGGGATTGCTAAAATAAATCTGCCCTTCTAGGGCAGTATAGCTCAAAAATAATCCTTTACCCCTGTCAACCTGAGGCACGAAGGTTCTCGGAACCAGACAAATAATCTTGGCGAACGGTTCCTGCACCTTCGGTCCAGGATGACACGCATGGGTATAAGAAAACCATACAGATTCCTCACTATACGTTCAGAATCAAAATGCGCTATAGAAGGCTTCAAAAGTAACGAAGAGAATCATTTCACCTTTATGGCAATTCCCACTGTAGACCTCCATATCAAACATTATCATTTTGAAATTGTTTAATAAACTAAACACAGAACTATGAATAGATATATTGGATTTTTGGCACTTGCACTGACAACATCATTGTTCAGCAGCTGTTCGTTAATTGAAGGAATTTTTAAAGCAGGGATGTGGTGGGGAATCATCTTAGTGATTGGCGCCGTTGTCCTCGTAATATGGTTGATTTCCAAGCTGTTTGGGGGACGCGGGGGAACAAATTAAACTTTAACTAAAATTTCATTATCACTTAATGCGAATATCAGTAACTTCCCATCAAAATAAATAAGATGAATAGATTCATTTTGAGCTTACTGATATTCGTTACTACTCACTATGCACAAGCCCAAGAAGGCTACCCTACTCCAACCAACAAAGAAAACCTGCTCTTCTATATCCAACACAATCGAGGTAAGAACACCTTTATCTACGACCTGAATAAGAATGGATCAAATAAAGTGGACGAAGATGAACCAATCCGGGTCTATCGCCAAATATTTGATAAGTCCGGAGAAATAAGACCCCTTACCGGTATTCAGAAAAACTTTGCCTATGGCATCGAAGCCAAGCCTATTGACGCCCATACCTACGAAGCAACCATTGTATCGCTTCCCAGTCAGAAATTTTACCTGACCGTTCCAACAAAAGGCAAAGCCTACGTTGTGACTACCGTCAATGGGCTAAAAATAAAAGTAAACAGGATTTTCATTAGACAAAAAGATGGCACATCTGGCTTAACAACCAAGGTCGATTACATTCTTTTTTACGGAACTTCCAAAAACAAAGAGGTCGTAGAGAAACTCCTGATCGACTAAAAGTCCCATTTTTAAAATATTTTAAATAGCTATTTCTGGTTCCCACCGCATAGCACAGGATGGATATTTCAATTTTTTAACCGTAATTTCGTGGGCACCACCTAAATCTTAAATAAAAATGAGTGTAAAAATCAAGTATCCCTATAACCCAGGGTATCCTTCTGTAGCTGACTTGAAGAAAAGAGCGAAATGGCGCATTCCAAAATTTGCATTTGATTACCTGGAAGGCGGATGTAATGAAGAGCTCAATTTGGCCAGAAATGAGAATGATTTTGATGATATTCTTTTAAAGCCGCAATACCTCCATGTTTCCGGAGATATCGATATGTCCGTTGAACTCTTCGGAAAAACCTATTCCGCACCTTTTGGGATTTCCCCCATCGGTTTGCAGGGTCTGATGTGGCCTAATGCACCTGAAATATTGGCTAAGGCAGCAGCAAAGAACAATGTTCCCTATATCCTGAGTACGGTATCGACCTCAAGCATTGAAAGAATTGCCGAAGTTTCCAATGGCGAAGCCTGGTTCCAGCTCTATCACCCTACCGAAGATCGCCTTCGTGACGATATATTAAATAGGCTTAAAGCCGTGGAATGTCCAGTGCTGGTGGTATTGGTCGATGTACCATCCTTTGGCCTTCGCTATCGCGAAATCAAGAGCGGACTGTCCATGCCTCCCAAAATGAATATCAGCAATATATTCCAGGCCATGATCTGTCCTGAATGGGGAATCAAGACCCTACAGCACGGCATCCCAAATTTTGCAACCCTACAACCCTATATGGAAAAAGGTCTTGACCTATCCCAACTGGGGCAATTCATGAACAAGACCTTTACAGGTAAAGTAAACATCCAAAAGGTAAAGGCCATCCGTGATCTATGGCCAGGTCCACTGCTGTTGAAGGGCATCACAACCCAAGAAGATATGGAAGCTGCAATTTCCATCGGAGTCGATGGCGTAATTGTTTCCAATCATGGCGGTAGACAGATTGATGCCGGTGAATCTTCTATCCATTCCTTGATCCGCTTGACACAAAATACCAGCTATGGCAGCAAGGTTACGATCATGTTGGATGGAGGTATCCGATCAGGTGTAGACCTTGGACGCGCCTATGCAGTGGGATCTGACTTCAATTTTATGGGAAGACCATTCATGTATGGAGTGGGTGCCTTAGGCGATGAAGGTGGAGACCATACCATTAACATGTTTAAAGCGCAACTTTATCAAGTCATGCAACAATTAAGTATTGAAAATATAAAACAGTTCCCTTCAAGATTATTGTAACTCGATAATTTCTTGTAAAAAATAGGCTATAAACTCTTTTATAGCCTATTTTTTTGTACCCAGCCCCATTTGTTCCCGTTTTTTTGATGTACATTGGACAACTTTATGAAGCAACCTATTCATGAAAACCGTACAACCTAATCAAGATGTTATTTAAATTTTCGAACCTATTCTGGCTAATATGCCTTCTTTGCTTGCCATTCCAAACCCTTCAAGCTCAAATTGAAGTCAAACTCAACAACAATCAAGAATTTCGATACGACCTCAAAAAAGGTAGTTTTTCCTTGTTAGAAAACAAGAAACTGGTATTTGAAAATGCCATATCCAGCTACCAATTAAAAAGCGGCGCTGTTCAAGATGTTTCCTCATCAAATCCCAGGGCCTTAAAACAAAAGTTTAAAGACAATGCAGGCTCAGGAATCTGCTATTCCATTGAGCATCTCTCCAAAAATGGAACAAAAGCCATCCAAAACTTCTATTTCTATGAGGGAAGTCCTTTTTTCGTTATGGAGCTCGTCTTGAAAGGCAGGAACATCAGCTCAAATGCATTATCGCCTTTCCAACTAAAAGGACAATCCCTTCTATCTGGAAAAAACTTGAGTTCTGTCTTTGTCCCTTTCGACAACGATACATTTATCGAATACAAGCAGCAAGATTTTGCATCCGAACCGTATGAAAGCTCTGAGTTAGGGATTCTATATGACAATAATGACCAATCCGGATTCCTGACCGCATCTTTGGACCAATCAACCTGGAAAACGGGGATCTTGGCGAAGCAAGATCAACAGCAAACAGACCTTGAAGTCAAAAATGGCTTTGTCAAGGCAAGTGTTACCCGCGATTCCATGGAGCACGGTTATCTTTCCGGGAATGAAATCCGTTCCTCCAAAATCCTGATCTCTTATTCCAAAAATTGGCAAGACGGTCTGGATGAATTTGCAAAATTCCAAAGAAAACTTTTTCCTCCCAACATCAAGGCATGGACAGCAGGCACTCCAATAGGTTGGAACAGCTGGGGCGTGATCCAAACCAAGCTTTCCTGGGAAAATGCGACCGCAACGGTGGATTATTTCAAGGACAGACTCCCAAAATTCAGAAATGAAAACGGAAATGCCTATATCGACCTAGATTCTTTCTGGGACAATATGGTACCGGGAGGAATGACAGGTGATTACAGTAAATTAAAGGAATTTGCCGATTACTGTAAAGCTTCAGGATTGGAACCTGGGGTGTATTGGGCTCCATTTACTGATTGGGGGCATGGTTCTGGACCTGATCGAAAAGCCGAGGGATCGGACTATACCTTCGGAGAGATGTGGACCAAGACCAGTGCCGGATTCCATGACCTTGACGGTGGCAGGGCATTGGACCCTACCCATCCCGGCACGCAGGCCAGAATGAAATACATCCTCGGGAAACTAAAGGAATGTGGGTTCAAGATGATCAAAATAGACTTCCTTTCCCATGCTGCTATAGAATCAAGTAAATTCTACAATCCAAATGTCAAAACCGGAATGCAAGCCTATGCGATTGGGATGACTTACCTGAATGAGCTGTTAGATAATCAAATGCTGATCTATGCAGCCATATCCCCTTCCCTTGCCACTTATAGGTATGCCCACATGCGTAGGATAGCTTGCGATGCTTGGAAAACGATCGATCAAACAGCCTATACCCTAAACGCCATAACCTTTGGCTTCTGGCAGACCTACCTCTATGATTATATCGATGCTGACCACTTGGTGTTTACAGGCGAATCCCATGATGTCAATATAGCAAGGTTCCTTTCAGGAGTTGTCGCTGGACCATTGATCTTAGGTGATGATTTCTCCCAGGTCGAAGAGTGGCATAACAGCATGGAACCCATTCTTCAGAACCCAGAAATCCTGAACA
Source organism: Sphingobacterium sp. LZ7M1 (assembly GCF_024296865.1). Taxonomy (GTDB): domain Bacteria; phylum Bacteroidota; class Bacteroidia; order Sphingobacteriales; family Sphingobacteriaceae; genus Sphingobacterium. The sequence goes on from NZ_CP101134.1 coordinate 3,840,328, forward strand.
TCATAAAAAATGGAAAAAGCTTTAGACCTCTTCCAATCATGCAGGATAATAGAACCAGCAATGTCTATTTGAAACGCGAAGGAAACAAAGCTTATTTGATTGCAATCAACTTCAAGGAAGCTCATGCCCATTTTGAAATTGACCTGAAAAGTTTAGGTCTGACTGGAAACTACAAGATGCAGGACCTGATCAATACCCAGGAAAGTAAGGTTGCTTCAAAGCTGGAAATAGAATTTGAAAGCATTGGAGGCAGGATCTTTAAACTGGAAAAGGAATAATTGATGGAATCAACAAGCAGTGATTCTCGTTGTTATTCCCTTTGCCTATCCATATATCTTTTAATCAACGAAAGCAGATCGGAATAGCCTTTTTCAGACTTAATCATTCCTTTATCTTCATAAGTAGTAATTAAATCTCTTGTAGTTCCTTCCTGCATATAGATCTGCAAGGTAATTCTACAATCAGTTTCATTGACGGAATTCAATAGCACATTAATGGCTAGTTTATAATCACTTCTAAAGAGGTTATTGGTCCTCGAGAGAAATCCTAATTGTATAAAACCCTCTGCACGGTCTAACTTCTTGATGAAATAATCATTCTCAAGCGCAAATTGCTTGAGATGATCAAAGGTCTGGTCTTGGGTAAAACCAACTATATCTATTGATTTATTTATTTCTTGTCCATTAACCTGGAAGGATAGGAAAAAAAATAACGCTAAAATAAGGCTGTGCTGGATCGCTTTCATAATGGAGGCTTTTGTGTTTAGACCTCCAAAAATTCTACAGGTTTAAAACAAAATTATTTTGCTCCAAATTTCTCTTCGTAGGTTTTCTCCAGAGAGAACATTTCGTCCCGAAGTTTTGCAGCTTCCAAGAATTCCATTTCCTTGGCAGCTTTCTCCATACGTTTTCTCACAGTTTCTATCGCCTTCTTCATTTCCTTTTCACTCATATATTCGATCAAAGGATCAGCCGCAACGGAGGCACCTGCTTCCGGCTCAACATAAAACTTAGGTTCGCCTTTAAAGTCAGCCACTGAAGTTTGTTCCAGGATCTCCTCTTTGGTCTTCCCTACTGTCCTAGGTGTTATGCCATGCTCCAGGTTATAGGCAATCTGCTTATCCCTTCTGCGATTGGTTTCATCGATTGTCACACGCATACTATCTGTCATCTTATCGGCATACATGATCACACGTCCCTTGTCGTTACGAGCTGCGCGACCGATGGTCTGGATCAAGGATCTTTCCGAACGCAAGAAGCCTTCCTTATCCGCATCCAGGATGGCCACTAAGGTCACCTCTGGTAAGTCAAGTCCTTCCCTCAATAGATTGACCCCTACCAATACATCAAACTCGCCCAGACGCAGTCCCCTCAAGATCTCGACCCTTTCCAAAGTCTTTACCTCTGAGTGTATATACCGAACCTTGATATTTAATCGGGTCATGTATTTGGTCAGCTCCTCAGCCATACGTTTGGTCAAGGTCGTAGCCAAAATCCTTCCACCCTCTTTTATCGTTTTATCAACCTGTTCCAAGAAATCGTCCACCTGATTCACCGCCGGTCTGACTTCCACAACCGGATCTAACAGTCCAGTCGGACGGATCACCTGCTCCACCACCACACCTTCGGTCTGTTGCAGTTCATAATCTCCAGGAGTCGCTGAAACATAGATGGTCTGATTGGTTAAAGACTCAAATTCCGGAAAGTTCAAAGGACGGTTATCCAATGCTGCTGGCAAGCGGAAACCATGCTCAACCAAGGAAATCTTCCTGGATCGGTCACCACCATACATTGCCCGCAATTGCGGTATGGTCACATGGCTCTCATCGATCACCAACAGATAATCATCAGGGAAATAATCCAACAGGCAGAACGGTCGCATGCCCGGATCCCGGCCGTCAAAGAAACGGGAATAATTCTCGATTCCCGAGCAATAGCCCAACTCACGCATCATCTCCAAGTCGTAGTTCACCCGTTCTTCCAACCTTTTAGCTTCCAGCATTTTTCCTTCTTCCTCCAATTGGGTTTTCCGAGCTACCAATTCATCCTGAATCGACCAGATGGACTGGGTAAATTTATCCTTTGGCGTCACGAAAAGATTCGCTGGAAATAAAGCCAGGCTTTCATGTTTTTCCAAAGTCCTTCCCGAAACCGGATCGATTTCACTCAACTCATCAATCTCATCTCCAAAGAAGGAAACACGATAGGCTACATCCAAATATGCAGGGTAAACATCTATGGTATCGCCCTTTACGCGAAATGTTCCACGTTTAAATTCAGCAGTAGTCCGTGCGTACAGGATCTCGACCAACTTATGCAGGAATGCATTCCTACTGATGGTAGTCCCTACGCCGAAACGGAATATAGACCTGGAAAAGTCTTCCGGATTACCCATACCATAAATACAGGAAACCGATGAAACCACGATAACATCACGTCTTCCAGACATCAGGGCCGAAGTCGTTGCCAATCGCAGCTTTTCAATCTCCTCATTGATAGCCAGATCTTTCTCGATATACGTGTTCGTATGGGCAATAAAAGCCTCGGGTTGATAGTAGTCATAATAGGACACAAAATAATTCACCGCATTGTTCGGGAAGAATTGCTTGAATTCTCCGTACAGCTGCGCCGCAAGGGTCTTGTTATGGCTCAATATCAAGGTGGGCTTCTGGGTTTGCTGGATTACATTCGCTACAGTAAATGTCTTCCCCGAACCTGTAACCCCCAAAAGGGTCTGATAGGTTTCGCCCTGATCCACGCCACTCACCAATTCTTTGATTGCTCCAGGTTGGTCACCTGTTGGTCTATACTCTGATGTTAACTCAAATTTCATAGAATGCCTTTCGTACACCTAAGTTATCAAATTTTATTCCCTTTATAGTTATCTGCCCTGCAAACAAACGAATCCGAAAAATTATTGTTATTTTGGTAGCTAACAAGACTTTTTGTCATGGTCACTATCTTAACGAAACAAAACAGCATTGCAAACCATTTCTTAGCAGAACTAAGGGATGTAGGGGTTCAAACAGACAGGATGCGATTCAGAAGGAATCTGGAACGCTTAGGCGAGGTAATGGCCTATGAAATCTCCAAAACCTTCGAATACAAATATTCAGAAGTGGAAACTCCACTTGGCGTGGCCAATACCCATCTCATGAGCATTCAACCGGTCATCGCAACGATAATCCGTGCAGGTTTACCTTTTCACCAAGGCTTGTTGAATTATTTCGACAATGCAGACTCTGCTTTTATAGCTGCCTATAGGCATACCAAGAAAAGCGGTGAGTTTGAGATCCACAAGAAGTATCAGAACACCCCTAACCTAGATGGTAAGATCGTTATTATGGCCGATCCCATGCTAGCCACCGGCCGCAGTCTAGTCTTATGCTGCAAGGACCTCATGAATGATTATGACATCAAGGAACTGCATATCGCCACGGTCATCGCTTCTGAAGAAGGGTTACAGCATGTTCAGGCATTCTTGCCCGAAGTACAGATCTGGGTAGGTGCTGTGGACAATGAACTGACGAGCAAGTCTTATATCGTTCCGGGGTTAGGCGACGCTGGAGACTTGGCTTTTGGCAACAAAGAATAGAAAAAGCGCTTTAAATTAAACAAATACTTAGCAATTTATTAACATATAACAATTAGATAATGAATCACATATCCGTAAATTTAATAAACAAATTTTCATACTATGGAATGGCAAAAATACAACGGAGAGACAATAAAACTTCCTTTATGGTCCGCAGTTGAGGAGACCATTGTAAGGGAGAAAAATGCTGGCAACAAACTCAAGGTCTACATTGGCACTGACTCCCAAGTCAAAAGAGGAACGGTCGAGTTTGCAACAGTCGTTGTCTTCCTCAGAGAACACCGAGGTGGTTTTATGTTCATCAGAAAAGACAAGAAAAGTCACAACATGACCATCAAAGAAAGAATGCTTTTAGAAGTTCAGCATTCGATTGAAACCGCATACGAACTTTGCCCCCTCTTGGATCAATACCAAATCGATCTAGAAGTCCACGCCGACATCAATACAAATCCAAATTTCCAATCCAATACTGCACTGAAGGAAGCCATGGGCTACATCCTAGGAATGGGTTTTATTTTTAAGGCTAAACCAGAATCTTTCGCCAGCACGAATTGCGCCAATAAATTGGTTCAATAAGCCTGAACAGAGATCCCTTCTTAACCGAGTCACCTCTTTAATTACTCCCCGTAATTGAAGGATGCATAACTTACCCCCACAATTTTGATCTAAATCCTAGGTCAGTAAAAATCTTCTCCCCTAATTTTTCTGAAAACCTTGTAGATTATTTTAGGTAACCTTTTAAGAAATCTTGCGGTTTCACCTTGACCTCATTCGAGACACATTCGGAAATTCCGAATTGGCTATAATTTTTTCAGAATGATTCTCGAATGATTCTCGAACATGCCTCGAATAAGACCCCTACTATTGGACCATATGCTGTCCTGAAATGGGAAATTTTTCTGACCATAATTTTTAATAATGGATTAGAATGGGCACTTTTATTGAAAATATCTAGAAAAAGAGCATGCAGGACTTCCTACAGCAATTATATGAGCAGTTTCTGCTGACTTCTCCCCTGGAATGGTTGGCAACGATTACCGGTTTCCTGTGTGTTTATCTTGCCGCCAAGCAAAATATCTGGAATTGGCCTATCAGTATTGTTTCCGTCCTGACCTATTTATTTATCTTCTATCATAACAAGCTGTATGGCGACTCTATTCTGCAGATTTATTTTTTAGGGACAGCAATTTACGGGTGGTACTATTGGAATAAAAGGGCCCATTCTGAAGAGCGTCCGATCAGTTCCTTCAACAGCAAACAGATGCTTTTGACCATTGTCGTGATTGTGGTGCTTTCGGGGATATTGGGCTTGCTCTTAGACCGTTTTACCGACACCGATGTGCCTTATGCAGATGGATTCTGTACAGCAACCAGTTTTGTTGCGCAGTTTCTGATGACGAGAAAGGTGCTTCAGAATTGGCTTTTGTGGGTTTTTGTGGACATCTGCTATATACCCTTATATTTCCACAAGGACCTGCTCTTGACAGCTGTGCTCTATTTGGCTTTTGCCATTATTGCTTGGAATGGCTACCGGGATTGGAAGAAAACCTATCAAAATTTTCAGTAATATTGCCTTTCTATGGAAATTGAAAGAGTGCATCCCAGGAAGATTGCAGTGGTCGGTCCGGAATCAACAGGCAAATCCACCATGGCAAATTACCTTGCCAAAGAGTTAGGAACGGTCTGTGTCCCCGAATATGCTCGATATTATTGCAAAAACCTGAACAATCAATATACCTTACAGGATGAAACCAACATGTTCTACGGACAGATTGCACTGGAAGAAGCATTGACCGCATCTGCAAGCCATGGACTCTTGGTCTGTGATACCACGATATTGACGGTTAAGATTTGGTCTGATCATCTTTTTGGCTATACTCCAGAGGAAGTAACTGAAGAAATCAGATCAAGGAAGTATGACCTCTATCTCCTGATGGATATAGACCTACCATGGGAAGATGATCCATTACGGGATTTCCCTACCGAAAGAGCACACTTTATGAAAGTTTGGAAAGAGGAACTAAATGCCCTCCAGGCTGAATACGAAATCATTTCCGGTCTAGAAGAGGCCAGACTACAAAACGGATTAAATGCCGTAAAAAAGCAATTAAATCTATAAACAAGAAAGCCGAGGGATATCCCTCGGCTTTCTTGTTTATAGATTAAGCAATCAGCAAAGTCTAAATACTAACTACTAATTACTAAATACTCATATTAATAACGGTATGCTTCTGGCTTATAAGGGCCTTCAACAGTTACACCGATATATTCAGCTTGTTCAGGAGTCAATTCATCCAATTCAACACCGATATGGGCAAGGTGCAGACGAGCAACTTTTTCATCAAGGTGTTTAGGTAGGGTGTACACTTCTTTTTTGTATTGGTCAGTATTGGTCCATAGTTCCAATTGAGCCAATGTTTGGTTGGTGAAAGAGTTTGACATCACGAAAGATGGATGACCCGTAGCACAACCTAGGTTTACCAAACGGCCTTCAGCTAAGAGAATGATATCTTTGCCATCGATTGTATATTTATCAACCTGCGGTTTGATTTCTACTTTAGAGCTGCCGTGGTTTTGGTTTAACCAAGCCACATCGATTTCATTGTCGAAGTGACCGATATTACAAACTACAGTTTTATCTTTCATTGCCTTGAAATGCTCAGGGCGGATGATGTCTTTGTTACCGGTCGTAGTTACCACGATATTAGCTTCTTTGATGGCATCTTCCATTTTCTTCACCTCATAACCTTCCATTGCCGCCTGCAAAGCACAGATTGGGTCAATTTCAGTTACCAATACACGCACACCTGCAGAACGCAATGATTCAGCAGAACCTTTACCTACATCACCATAGCCGGCAACTACCGCAACTTTACCTGCCAACATCAAATCGGTAGCACGGCGAATGGCATCAACCAATGATTCACGACATCCGTACTTGTTATCAAATTTAGATTTGGTCACGGAGTCATTAACATTGATCGCTGGTAGATGTAAGGTACCGTTTTTCATACGTTCGTATAGACGGTGCACACCTGTAGTGGTTTCTTCAGAAAGACCTTTGATGCCATCGATCAATTCAGGGAACTGGTCGAATACCATATTGGTCAAGTCACCACCATCATCCAAGATCATGTTCAATGGTTGACGATCTTCTCCAAAAAACAAGGTTTGTTCTATACACCAGTTAAATTCCTCTTCATTCATGCCTTTCCAAGCATAAACAGGGATACCAGCAGCAGCGATAGCAGCAGCAGCATGATCTTGAGTAGAGAAGATATTACAAGAAGACCAAGATACATCCGCACCTAGTTCAACTAAGGTTTCAATCAATACAGCAGTTTGAATAGTCATGTGCAAACAGCCAGCGATTCTTGCGCCTTTTAAAGGTTTGGTTGCACCAAATTCCTTACGTAAGGACATTAATCCTGGCATTTCCGCTTCTGCTAATTCTATTTCTTTACGGCCCCACTCTGCTAAAGAGATGTCTTTTACTTTGTAAGGTACGTAGGTAGTTTCTAATGATGACATAGTTTTCCTTTTTGATTTTAGAACCACAAAATTACTTGATAGTCAAATCAATTCAAAACATTGCTGCATTATTCACTGTAAAATTGACATTTTCTTGAGGATAACGGCTTGACTATGGTATCATTTAAGACTATATTTGCATAAATCATTAAGAATTAGAATATGTATCCAGAATATTTAGTAGCTCCAATGCGTCAAGAATTAGTTGATGCTGGATTTCAAGAATTAAAGTCAGCATCTGAGGTTGACTCTGCAATTCCTTCTGAAGGAACTGTATTCGTAGTAGTAAACTCGGTTTGTGGTTGTGCTGCTGCCAATGCGCGTCCAGCTGCAAAAGCTGCCGTTAAAAACGAAAAACACCCTGACAAATTGGTTACTGTATTTGCCGGAATGGAAAAAGAAGCAGTAGACAAAGCACGTCAGTATATGTTACCTTACCCTCCATCTTCTCCAGCAATGGCATTGTTCAAAGATGGTAAGTTGGTGCATATGATAGAAAGACATATGATTGAAGGCAGACCTGCTCAAATGATTGCTGACAACTTAGTTGCAGCTTTCGACGAGTACTGCTAACATTCATTGTATTTTGATTTTTGAATATCGAAAAAGCTTCTTTTAACCTTAAAAGAAGCTTTTTCTTATTCAGGGCAATTTCAGCTTTTTCTTAGTACATTTGTCTTAAATCATCTTAACGAAACGATGAATCTTAAAACCAACCTTATATTTCTATTTCTGATTAGCTTGTTCATAAGCTGTACCACCAATAAACAGATTGACTTGATAGTTTATAATGCGAAAGTGTACACGGTAGACTCTCTTTTTTCTACAGTGGAAGCCTTTGCCGTAAACAATGGCGTCATTGTCGAGCTGGGGGATTCACAAGATTTACTGAACAAATATGATGCAAAGGAGAAACTGGATGTGGAAGGCAAGTTTATCTATCCTGGGTTTTATGATGCCCATGCGCACTTCTTTATGTTAGCAGAAGGCATGGATGAGGTAAACTTGGTGGGTTCAAAGTCTTTTGATGAGGTATTAGAAAGGTTAAAAGCTTATGCTAGCGCCAATCCAGACAAAAAATGGATCATTGGTAATGGTTGGGACCAGAACCTATGGGAGGTAAAAGATTTCCCGACCAAGGATTCCTTGGATAAATATTTCCCGAATATTCCAATCTATTTGACAAGGGTGGATTATCATGCTGCGCTGGCAAATACCAGTGCATTGCAAAAAGCATCCCTAGACAGCGCTTATTTTGTTGAAGGTGGCGTTATATCGGTCAACGAGGAAGGATTACCTGACGGCATCCTGATCGACAATGCCATGCAGTTGGTTCAGAGCCACATTCCTAAACAACAAAATTCAGCTTTGCTGAAGATTTTGAGAAGAGCTCAAGATTCACTGCTTTCGGTAGGTCTGACCAGTATCGTCGATGCCGGATTAACCAAAGAACAGATTGAATCCCTGAAGATATTCTATAATGAGGATTCATTGGCCATCAGGGATTATGCCATGGTGCTTGCGAATGAACAAAGTGTAAAGGACTATTTGAGGTCCGGAACATTCGAGTCGGACCGATTGACGGTTCGTTCCTTTAAGTTAATGGCAGATGGAGCCTTGGGTTCTCGTGGTGCATGTTTATTACACCCGTACCATGACGCACCAACCAATGGATTCCTATTGCAAAGCCCTGAAGAATTTGACAAGGTCATCAAAAGGTTGGCCAACAGCAATTTCCAGGTAAATACCCATGCTATCGGTGATTCTGCCAATAGGATTATCTTGGACACTTATGGCAAATACCTGAAAGATGGCAAAAAACGTCGTTGGAGGATAGAGCATGCACAGATCATTGCCCCTAATGATTTTGATAAATTCAAGGAATTCCAGATCATCCCATCGGTTCAACCGACCCATGCTACTTCGGATATGTACTGGGCCGAAAATCGCATCGGACCGGACCGTATCAAAGGTGCGTATGCTTATAAGAAGCTCTTGGAAGAATATGGTTTATTGGCATTGGGCAGTGATTTCCCCGTGGAACATTACAATCCCCTATATGGTTTCCACGCTGCTGTAGCACGAGTGGACAAGGTAGGGTACCCTGAGGGTGGTTTCCAAATGGAAAATGCCATTACAAGAGAACAGGCCTTGCGAGGCATGACCATTTGGGCGGCATATTCTTGCTTCCAGGAAAAGAAACGCGGGAGTATAGAAAAAGGTAAAGATGCGGATTTCGTGATCTTGGAAGACGATATCATGACTGCTCCCAATGAGAAATTGAGGGATGTCAAAACCCTGAGAACCGTTATAGCTGGGCAGACCGAATATATAAGGTCTAATAAGTAAACTTATTCCAGCCCATCAAATTCCTTAGGTTTAAAATAGGAAATCAATCCTGCGACTATCAATAGTCCCGGAATTCCTACGATCGCAAACAGGAACAGGAAATACTTAAAATGGTAGATCGATAAGATATCTCGGTCTACATCCTGCCCTCTGTAAATATTGATGTAACCGCTTTTAAAATAATCGTGAACTTGAGCCATCTCCTTAAATACCTCATATTGTTCACCCCTGGGAAATGCTTCAAAATAGTCAAAACCACGCACATTCATTTTCTTGAAATGGGCTATGGATCCTTTAGCAAACTTATCATCTAGGTGCTCATTCAGTTCCTTTCGACTAAATACCTTGCTATAGGCAAAACCCAACCATGCCTTGGCATGCGTTCGGTAGGCATCTGTTTTGGAGAAAATGGGCGCAATAAACAGGATATTGACCTGATGTTTCCCCATACTCAAGAGAGAAGGAGTACTGATGCTGCGGATAGGAATGACGCGCATGCGATCCACATACCAATCCTCTACTTCCAAAAAAACAGGGCTTTCACCGGCCTTCAGGTTATTGATGCTCTTCAGCTGTTGCACCGTAGCGAAATTGTAACGGATACTCTTGGCCAATGCTGGAAATAAGACTGCCGTAAGGATGGGAACAAGCACGAATAAAATCCCAATCGGCACCAGTTTCACGGCATCATTTGATATGTCGGGAAAAATTATGCGAAGGATACGATGGAGAAAGATATAGACAAAAAGGAGGCTCAGAGCAATAGGAAACATCCACAATACCCATTCTGGAAGATTAATATTCCAAAAGCGGACCAGCAGGAAATAGGCTAAACTGGTCAACAAAAGCAATAACAGCTCCAGTAGGAATAAGGGAAGAAATATTCTCTTGAAAAACATATCAAACACTATTGATAAAGGTTAAAAATAATGTATTCCAAAAAAAAACCTTAGAATTCTAAGGATTTAATCTTTATTGCATATCGAAGAGATGTTTTTCAGCATGGTAGGATGATCTTACCAATGGTCCGGATTCTACGTATTTGAATCCCATTTTCAATCCGATTTCTTTATATTTTTCAAATTGTTCAGGGGTTACCCAATCAATAACAGGATGGTGTGCTTTTGTAGGTTGAAGGTATTGTCCGATGGTCAGGATATCGACCCCTACATTGTACAGATCTTGCATAGTTTCGATAACATCCTCTTCGGTTTCACCCAAACCTAACATAATACCTGACTTCGTACGAAGACCTGCTTCGGAGATCCTTCTCAAGCATTCCAATGAACGGTCATATTTAGCTTGGATTCGAACTTCACGGGTCAATCTTCTAACGGTCTCAATATTATGGGACACCACTTCAGGACGAACGGCCAATACGCGGTCTAGGTTTTCCCATTGCCCCTTAAAGTCAGGGATCAAGGTTTCCAAAGTTGTTTCAGGACTTTCCCTACGGATAGCCAAAATTGTCTCAGCCCAGATCTGTGAACCTCCATCCTTCTGGTCATCGCGGTCTACCGAAGTAATAACACAATGCTTAACCTGCATCAATTTGACCGAATTTGCCACACGGTTTGGTTCATCGTGATCTACAGGTAGTGGTCTACCGGTAGCTACGGCGCAGAATGAACACGATCGCGTGCAGATATTTCCTAGGATCATAAAGGTAGCAGTACCTGCTCCCCAACATTCACCCATGTTAGGACAATTTCCACTTTCGCAAATGGTATGCAGCTTATGTTCATCAACCAAACTTCTTACATGTCGGTATTCTTTTCCAACAGGTAGCTTTACGCGCAACCAATCTGGTTTACGTTGAGTCTGGTTTACAGGAATTACAGGAAGTTCAATCATGCAACAAAGTTAATGATATTTACAGTATTTATGTTAAACGAATGTTAGGATAATCTCATAAAAACCATGTCTCTACTTTTATTGTTATCTAAATATTATTTTTTTAGGATATTTGCTAAAAATCAAACCCCTATTCTCCAATATGGTTCATCATCTGCGTAAATTACTCTTTTTGACCTGTTTGTTGCCCTTATGGCTATCTGCCCAAGAACAGGAAATTGCCATAATTCCTCGACCTGTCAAAGTGGTCTCCCAAGAAGGAAATTTCAACCTCGACCACAAACTAGATCTCTACTATACCGAGGAGTTTTCCCAGGTTGCAGATCTGGTCAATGAGATACCAGGCATTCATATTGGAAATTCAGAGTTAGTTAAAAAGATCAAAAAACAGCATAATTCGGGAATTCGCCTGTTTAAGGCGGAAGAATATGACCGTGTTGACCCAAACGGCTACCTCATTGAGGTGGATGAACAGGGTATCCTCATTAAGGCGCATTCCGCTCAAGCGATGATCCCGGGAATCTATAGTCTGGTGCAATTGAGCTATCTGAACGACAGTAAGTCCTTGCCATTTGTACGCATCGAGGATAAGCCAAGGTTTCCCTATAGAGGGATGCACTTGGATGTTTCCCGGAATTTTATGCCCTTTAATTTCCTAAAGAAATACATTGACCTATTGGCGCTTTATAAATTCAATTACTTCCATTGGCACCTAACAGATGGGGCTGGATGGAGATTGGAGATCAAGCAGTACCCAGAATTGACGAAGAAGGCCGCTTGGAGGACGCATACGCTGTGGAAAGATTGGTGGAACAATGGTCGACAATATGTAGACGAAGGTACCCCAAATGCCAGTGGAGGATATTATACGCAAGACCAAGCAAGGGAACTGGTAGCCTATGCCGCTAAGCGGGGCATTACCATTATTCCAGAGATTGAAATGCCAGGACATTCCGAAGAGGTATTAGCCGTTTACCCTGAACTATCCTGTACAGGCCAACCTTATACCCAAGGTGAGTTCTGTTTAGGCAATGAGGACAGCTATAAATTCCTAAAGAATGTTTTGGATGAGGTAATGACCATCTTCCCTTCCCCGTATATCCATATCGGAGGCGATGAGGCTGATAAATCCCATTGGAAAAATTGTCCGAAATGCCAAGCCTTGATGAAGAAGGATAGCCTGAAGTCGGAAGATGAACTACAGTCCTATGCCATCAAGCAAATGGATGAGTACCTGCAATCCAAAGGCAGAAAGCTGATAGGCTGGGATGAGATATTAGAAGGAGGATTGACAGCGGGAGCCACCGTGATGAGCTGGAGAGGTGAAGAAGGCGGGATTAAATCAGCGAATGCTGGGCATGATGTCATCATGACGCCTGGGGCATATTTATATTTTGATGGTTACCAAACCGATCCTAGGACACAGCCTGAAGCCTTGGGTGGATTTTTGCCATTGGAAAAGGTCTATAGCTACAACCCTATCCCGGAAGGGATCCAAGATGATAAGAAAAAGCATATTCTAGGTGCACAAGCGAATGTATGGACGGAACACATCCCAACCTACCAACATGTGGAATACATGGCATTCCCAAGGGCATTAGCGCTATCGGAAGTGGTATGGACCGATAAGGAAAGTAAGTCCTGGCCTGATTTCCAAAAGAGACTGCAACAGCAATATAAGATATTACAGAAATTGGAGGTGAACTATTACCGTCCATCCTATAATGTGATCAATAAGGTAGAATTTGATTCTGTTCATGTCAGGAACACCGTTAGTTTGTCTTCGGAGCAGTTTAAACCAAACATCCGCTATACGATAGATGGGACGGAACCGAGCAAATCATCGACCTTGTACAATCTTCCGATCGAGCTATCGAAATCGGCGGTAATCAAGGCTGCATCCTTTTTGGATTCCGCTAGGGTCAGTCCGGTGGAGACCATAGAACTGGATATACATAAGGCCATTGGAAAAGAAGTGATCTATAAAACGGCTTGGGAAGGATATCCTGCACAGGGCAACAGGACGCTGACCAACGGCATAAAAGGAACATTGACCTACCAGGATGGACAATGGCAGGGATTTACCAAAGGCGTAGATGTGATTGTGGATTTTGAGAGAAGAGAAGAGATAAAATCTGTGGCCTTAAATTTTATGCAAATCCCAGCACCGGGGGTATATTTTCCGGGAGAGTTTACGGTATTGGTTTCGGACAATGGAAAAAGTTACAGAGAATTGGGAACCGTAAAAAATCAGGTAAGCACGACAGACCCGGCATTGAAATTTCAGAAGTTTGAAATCAAGCTGGAAAAGCCGGTCATGGCACGATATATACAGATCAAGGCGACTAACCCGATGAAGGGTTATCTATTCGCCGATGAGATAGTCATTTATTAATGGAAAAAGGGAATTCAGATCATTGAGTTCCCTTTTTTATGGGCGAAACTTTTTCTGAGGATAAGCATAAAGGGTTTAATTGGAGGAAAACGTAATGAATTCCTTAAATAAGCAGCTAGGAAGGTTCAATTTTTTCGATGAAATAATTCGTTCATTATTAAAATAAAAATGTAACTTTGCACTCCGACAAAGCAGTCGGAAAAACACCTCCCATTAAGGCAATCTCTGTCTGCAAACGTCCACTTAATTATTTGTATTTAACAATTGAAATAAAAAATAATGCCTAGAAACACCTCCATCAATTCGGTATTAATCATTGGATCTGGACCTATTGTTATCGGACAAGCCTGTGAGTTTGACTATTCAGGATCACAAGCAGCATTGTCTCTGAAAGAAGAAGGAATCTCTGTATCCATCATTAATTCAAACCCAGCTACAATCATGACCGATAGTGTTGTAGCAGATCACGTTTATTTACTTCCATTAACTTGCGAAAGTATCGAGCAGATCCTTCAAGAACGCCAAATCGATGCTGTACTACCAACTATGGGTGGTCAGACCGCTTTGAACCTATGTATTGAAGCATCCAACCGTGGTATTTGGGACAAATACAATGTTAAAGTGATAGGAGTTGATGTAGCTGCTATCGAGAAAACTGAAAACCGTGAAGAATTCCGCCAATTGATGATCGACATCGGTGTTGGTGTTGCGAACTCTAAGATTGCGAACTCCTTCTTGGAAGGTAAAGAAGCTGCGCAGTTGATCGGATTCCCATTAGTAATTCGCCCTTCTTACACATTGGCTGGAACCGGAGGTGGTTTTGTGCACAAGAAAGAAGAATTTGACGCTGCCTTGAACAGAGGTCTGCATGCATCCCCTACCCATGAGGTATTGGTGGAGCAAGCAGTATTGGGTTGGAAAGAATTTGAATTGGAATTATTACGTGATACAAACGATAACGTAATCATCATCTGTACGATCGAAAACTTTGATCCTATGGGTATCCATACCGGAGACTCCATTACAGTGGCTCCAGGGATGACCCTTTCGGACAAATGTTACCAAGATATGCGTAATCAAGCAATTAAGATGATGCGCTCTATCGGTAACTTCGCCGGTGGTTGTAACGTTCAGTTCTCTGTAAACCCTGAGAACGAAGAGATCATTGCTATCGAGATCAACCCACGTGTTTCCCGTTCATCAGCATTGGCTTCTAAAGCTACAGGTTACCCTATCGCTAAGATCGCTGCGAAATTGGCAATCGGTTATAACTTGGACGAACTTCAGAACCAGATCACTAAAAATACTTCAGCATACTTCGAGCCTACATTGGACTATGTAATCGTTAAGGTTCCACGCTTTAACTTTGACAAGTTTAAAGGTGCCAACAAGGAATTGGGCTTACAGATGAAGGCTGTAGGTGAGGTTATGGCAATCGGCCGTACTTTCATCGAGGCACTTCAAAAAGCGGCTCAATCGCTTGAGACTGGCCGTGCAGGTTTAGGTGCTGATGGTCGCCAATCAAGAAATTTAGAGGAAATCATGCACAGCTTGGAGCATCCAAGTGCTGATCGCCTTTTCCATATCAAAGATGCTTTCGAATTAGGGGTTCCTTTGGAATCTGTTCGTAAAGCGACCTTAATTGACAAATGGTTCTTATTGCAAATTCAAGAGCTTGTTCAATTAGAAGGTGAATTGCGCAGATACCAATTGAACAATATCCCTCGCGATTTCTTCATGACCTTGAAACAAAAAGGTTATTCAGATATACAAATCGCTTGGTTACTAGGGAATACAACAGAAGACGAGGTTTATGCTCGCCGTAAAGAATTGGGTATCCGTCGCGTTTACAAAATGGTTGACACCTGTGCCGCGGAATTCCCTGCACAGACTCCATACTATTACTCTACTTTCGAAGACGAAAACGAGTCGACAGCATCTGACCGCAAAAAGATCATCGTATTAGGTTCAGGACCTAACCGTATCGGTCAAGGTATCGAGTTTGATTACTCATGTGTACACGGTCTATTGGCCGCTAAAGAATCTGGTTACGAAGCAATCATGGTTAACTGTAACCCTGAGACGGTTTCTACAGACTTTAACATGGCTGACAAACTCTACTTCGAGCCTGTATTCTGGGAACACGTTCGTGAAATCATCGAATTGGAGAAACCGGTTGGTGTAATCGTTCAGTTAGGTGGTCAAACTGCCTTGAAAATGGCTGAGCGCCTAGAAGCCGAAGGCGTAAAGATCATCGGAACAAACTTTGCAAACATGGACTTGGCTGAAGACCGTGGAAGTTTCTCGGATCTATTGAAAGATTTAGATATCCCTTATCCAAAATATGGTGTGGCAACTTCTGCAGAGGAAGCGATCAAGGTTGCGAATGAAGTCGGTTACCCAGTATTGGTTCGTCCTTCCTATGTACTAGGTGGACAAGGAATGAGCATCGTGATCAACGATGAAGACTTGGAGAAAGCAGTAGTGAACCTATTAAAAAATCTTCCAGGTAACCATATCCTAATTGACCACTTCTTGGATAGAGCTGAAGAAGCGGAATCAGATTCGATCTGTGACGGTGAAGATGTTCACATCATCGGAATGATGGAGCACATCGAGCCTGCAGGTATCCACTCTGGTGACTCATCAGCAGTATTGCCTCCATTTAGCTTATCAGAAAAGGTTCAGCAGAAAATGGAAGAATATACCATCAAATTAGCGAAAGCATTGAATGTGATCGGTCTATTGAACATCCAATTCGCCATCAAAGATGAGAATGTATTTGTAATCGAGGCAAACCCTCGTGCATCACGTACAGTTCCATTTATCGCGAAAGCTTATGATGTACCTTACATCAATATCGCTACAAAGGTGATGTTGGGCGAGAACAAGTTGAAAGACTTCACGATCGAGCGCAAACTGAATGGATACGCCATCAAAGAGCCTGTATTCTCTTTCTCAAAATTCCCTGAGGTAGACAAGCAATTAGGCCCTGAGATGAAATCTACTGGTGAAGCAATCCGTTTTATCAAAGATCTTAACGATCCACATTTCAGAGAATTGTACAGCAAGAAATCAATGTTCTTGAATGCGCAGTAGCAGTACAGAGTACTAAGTACTAAGTATTTAGTATTTAGTATTTAGTATTTAGTATTTAGTATTTAGTATTTAGTATTTAGTATTTAGTATTTAGTATTTAGATATAAAAAATTCGAAAAGGTCTGAGAATAATTTCTCAGACCTTTTTTAATATTGAAGATGTCTAAATACTAAATACTTTCTACTAAATACTCTCTACTAAATAATACTCTTGACACACCTAAACCCTACATTATTTGTCGGCGAATTGATTTCTCCTTTTCCTCGACTTCCGGCTTTATAGCGCTCGCAATATTGGTCATTGCAAAGGAATGAGCCTCCACGTTGTACGCGTTTGATGGTTCCGGGTTCTTGGGGATCGTAGGAATCTGCTGGTCCTTTGGGGTTATCTTTAGGACTATGTTGGTAGTAATCTGGTCTGTAGAAGTCAGAACACCATTCCCAGACATTACCTTCCATATCGTAAAGGCCAAAGGCATTCGCTGGAAAGGACTTGACTGGTGCCGTAGTTTCGAATCCATCTTCTTTAGAGTTCTTGGTGGGGAATTCACCCTGGTAAATATTCGCTAGCCATTTGCCATCTTCCAACTTCTCAGACCCCCAATAGTAGGTTTCCGCTTGATGTTTACCTGCCTTGGCTGCATATTCCCATTCCGCTTCTGTTGGAAGTCGCTTTCCAGCCCATTTTGCATAGGCTTCTGCATCTTCGTAGGCAAGTTGCGTGACAGGATGGTTCTCCTTTCCTTTAATACTGCTCTTAGGTCCTTCAGGATGGCGCCAATTGGCATCGGGAACATATTCCCACCATTGCAGGTGGTCTTGCAAACCTTGGACTTGTTTTGGAGCCGAGAAGACTGCTGAGCCTGGCACCAATAAAGCTGGGTCTGCTCCAGAGAAATCTTTTGGATCTAATGGCCGCTCCGCTACCGTTACATATCCAGTGGCTTTCACAAATGCTTCAAACTGGGCATTGGTTACCTCATGCACGTCCATATAAAAGCTATTGACCGTAACTTGGTGCAAAGGTTGTGCATCCTGAAAGCTATTGCTTCCCATTTCAAAGGTTCCCCCTTCAATCAAGACCATTTCTGCTTTATCCTCCCCTAGGAGATTATTACCCACGGAATCCTTCTTTAGGTTTGCAAAACGGGAAGGAATGGATGAGGTATGACATACGGCAACCGAATCTGAAAAGACAACCTGTTCTTTATTCTTAGCACCAGATTGGCAAGCAGTGAACAATAAAAGGGAAATAGGAATAGATTTGAAAATGTTCATAGTATAGGATTGAAAGATCTCCTTTTACAAAGATAACAGAGTAATTGAAAAATGAAAACCAAGGACATTCGCTATGGAATCAGAAAGGAATCAAAAAAAGCTGCCTTTTGAGGCAGCTTTAATGAAAATATAGGATTTTTAACTATTTCACATTTAATTGAACATCCTTCGCGTTAACCTTTGGACGGATCTTGGTGTTACCACCACCGTTCAAGGTCATATCATGAGGTTTGTTTGTTTTCCAGTTACCTCTAGTGAAGTCAGGGATGTCCACTGTTCTGCTGTTTTTAGAAACAGATTCAACGCTTAATGGAACGATTGCACTCCATACGGCGCCATCATATACCGTTTGATCAAGAGGAAGACCATTACGCAGACAGTCGATCATTCTCCAGTCCATCATAAAGTCCATACCACCATGGCCACCAACTTCCTTAGCTTGTTCACCAATGAATTTCACTAATTCCGGAGTGTACTGATCGTATAGTTTTTTAAGTTCTTCTGGTTTTACGAAGCTATGTCCGAAAGCGATTCCTTCTTGAGGGTATTTCTGTGCAAAGCCTTTTGTACCACTCAATAAGTGAATACGAGAATAAGGACGAGGTGAAGTAACATCATGTTGAACCATTAATGTTTTACCTTTTTCAGTTTTGATCAAGGTCGTATCCATATTTCCTCTGTATTTCTTACCAACGAATTCTTGGAAGAAATCATCCTTTGCTGCTAATTCTCTAGCTCTGTCAGCCATCATAAAGTCATTTGACTGCATAGCAACGAGGTGGTTCAATTTATCGCCACAGTTGATGTTCATACATTGCGCGATTGGGCCAATACCGTGGGTTGGGTACAAGTTACCGTTCAATTTGATGTTCTCACGCAATCTCCACATGTTTTCATAACCTTTCTTATCGAAGTTCAAGTCCAATAAGTCATGGATATAAGCACCTTCAGCATGTACCAATTCGCCGAATAACCCTTGACGTACCATGTTCAAAGTCAACATTTCGAAGAAGTCATAACAACAGTTCTCCAACATCATACAATGTTTCTTGGTCGCTTCAGAAGTTTTTACAACTTCCCAGATTTCAGAGATCGTCAATCCCATTGGAACCTCTGTTGCAGCGTGTGCACCAGATTTCATTGCTTCAATAGCCATTGGAGCGTGGTATTCCCAAGGAGTTGTGATATATACAAGGTCTAGTTCTTCGTTTTTCAACATGGATTTCCAGCCATCTTCACCTGAATAGGCTTTAGCTTCCTTCAATCCTTTTTTAGTTAAGATAGTTTGAGCCTTGGTCACACGGTCTGCATGCTTATCACATAGTGCTACGATTTCTACACCTTCAATGTATGAAAGACGATCCACGGCGCCAGGACCACGCATACCCAAACCAATTACGGCTACTTTTACTTTATCTATTTTTGGAGCAGCAAATCCAGACATATTAAAGTTGGAGCTTGCAAACACCTCGTTTTGCAAAGAGGGCAATGTAATTGCTGCGCTGGACAACAAACCAGCCTTCTTTAAAAAATCTCTACGGGAGTTATTCATAGTATAAATTTATTATCAAACTAATTTACAAAATAAAGGGGGACATAGTCCCCCTATAAATCACCTATTTTAAAACAAACTAAACAGTCAAATTTTGATTTATCACAAATTAACGAATGGTATAATTTGGTTGAGGGGCTTGATTATCAAACCACTAATACAATGATAATATGATTTTTGATAAAACAAAAACAATTTGACCACGCAAACGTTTGTCCAATTTGCACAACCGTTTGCTTTCTGTCAAAATATTGAGACAAAAGACTATAGATTGATATTTCCGATCATCTCCTTCAGTGCAAGCTCTGAAAGCTTGGCCTGTAACCGAGAAGAATTGAACCTAGATACCGCATTGATAAAGTTTTCCTGTGCATCACGGAATTCTACGGCAGAGATGGTTCCTATCTTATATTTTTCTAAGGTAATATTGAGGTTCTGTCTGGCGATATCGGCGTTATTCTCCTCTAATCGTGCTAAAGACAGGTTTGTTTGATAAGATTCATATGCGGTGGACATGGCTGTCTTGATCAATAGATTCTGCTGATCGATCATCAATCCGGAGTTTTCCAATTGGATCTTGGCAACCCTTTCATTTCTACGTTGGTTAAATCCATCAAAAATATTGATCGAAGCTGTAACACCATAATTAAACCCACGGGAGTTCGAACTGGATACGAAACCTAAACTGGATTCAGATTCTGAAAAATTGTAACCTGTATTCAATCGTACAATGGGATATCGATTGCCCTTGACTCTCTTCACTTCCAATTCAGCCATCCTTTTATTGATGGCTATGATCTGTAGGTCTGGATTGTATTCTTTGGCTTTGTTCAATAACTCATCATAAATCAATGAATCATCGTACTCAACTTCTCTTTCTACATCAAATTCAATATTTAGATCACGCGCCATCAGGCTGTTCAGGTTAATCTTTAAGTTCTTGACTACATTGGCTTGCCTTAGTCTATTTGATTCATCCTCATTGAGGTTCACTTGCACGTTCAATACTTCCAGGCGGGAAGCCTTTCCGATCATGAATCTATTTTCAGCTGTACGCAGGCGTTCCGTGGAGATATTGATACTTGAATCTATGGCATTCAGGAGATTCTGTTGCTCTACAATGGTGTAATAGGTGGAGATAACATCGGAGACCTTAGCCAAGATCGTTTTTTTAAGTTCAAACTCCCCTTGTTTCTGAAGCTCCTTTAATTGGTCATACCTGGAAAACATCGCAAAACCATCAAAGATGGTCCATCCAATGCTAACGCCATAGCTCATATTATTGTTTTTCGCATTCCTCAATGAACGTTGATCTCCATTGGCCTGAACCTGTGAAGAGTTCATGACAGAGTTGTTCTGGGAGAAATTACCTGTAACCGTAGGCAACATACCGGCATTGCCATAGGTCATGTTTTCCTGGGCAACACGCAGGTCATTCTGCGATAGTTTTATTTCAAAGTTATTCTCAAGAGCTATCTGAACAGCATCCTTAGCGGTCAATAGTCCCTGCGCATTCAAATTCACCCCTGCTAAGAGTATCAGACAGCCTAATAAGACAAGTTTCTTCATTTTATTCTTCAATTTCCTCCAGCATTTTAATTTCTTCCAATTCCGGATGTAAGTTCTTCTTCCTTGACATCATCAGGTAAAATGCAGGAATAACAAATAAAGTCAATATCAATGCGAAAATAGTTCCGCCTACGATCACCACCCCCATGCCGATACGGCTGGTTGAAGCTGCCCCTAGGGAAAGCGCAATTGGTAATGCCCCTAAAGCAATGGCTAGTGAAGTCATTAAAATAGGTCTTAACCTCGCTTCTGATGCTGTAACAACGGCATCGTATTTATTATAGCCTTCTTCACGTAGCTGGTTTGCAAATTCCACAATCAAGATACCGTTCTTGGTTACCAAACCAATCAACATGATCGTTCCGATCTGCGAAAAGATATTCCAGGATTGGCCAAAGAGCCAAAGCGAGAACATGGCTCCAGCAACTGCCATCGGAACCGTAATAATGATAATAATAGGGTCAATGAAACTCTCGAATTGGGCAGCTAGGATCAAAAAGATTAGCAATACCGCCAATCCAAAAGCGAACATCGTATTCGAACCACTTTCTACAAAGTCTCTGGACTCACCGCCAAGATCGGTGGTAAAGGTATCATCCAATACCCTTTCCTTGATCGCCTCCATTGCTTCAATCCCATCGCCCATGCTCTTACCTGGTGCAAGCCCCGCCGATACGGTCGCTGCCATATAGCGGTTGTTATGGAACAACTGTGGTGGACTGCTTCTCTCTTCGATCTCCACGATATTATCCAATTGTATCAACTGGCCCTGATTGTTCTTGACAAAAATAGAGGCTAGGTCCATCGGCGTTGAGCGATCCTTACGATCAAACTGCCCCATGACCTGATATTGCTTTCCATTCATCATAAAATAACCGAAGCGCTGTCCCGAAAGCGACATTTGTAAGGTCTGGGCAACATCTAAGACCGATACCCCTAAGGATTGGGCTTTTTCCCGATCAATGCTGACATATACTTCAGGTTTGTTGAACTTTAAATTTACGTCCGTAATGGAAAAAGTATTGTCCTTTGACAATTCATCCATAAATTCCGGAATTTTCTCCTCCAATTTCTGAAAGTTAGGCGCTTGAATAATATATTGAATCGGCAGACCTCCCCTTCTATTGACAGAAATAGTAGGTTGTTGTGATACCGATACACGTCCTTCTGAGTAACCTCTGGTCAACCTAGATAGGTCATCTGCGATCTCTTGTTGCGTCCTTTCCCTTTCACCAGGTTGCACTAATCCAAGGCGGACAAATCCTGAATTGGACGAAGCAGAACCAAATCCTGGGGATGTGATCACCAAACTAACCTTTTTCTCAGGTACTGAATCGTTGATCAACATGGTTAGGTCGGTCATAAATCTATCCATATAATCATAGGACACCCCTTCCGGAGCTGTTGCTCTCAGACTGATGTAACTCCTATCATCATAAGGAGCAGTTTCCTTAGGAAGTAATTGATAGAAGAAATAGATCAATGCAAAACAGGCCAAAATGGTGGCAAAACTAAGCCATTTCATGCTCAGGAAGCTTTTTAGCGAATCGGCATAGCCTGCGTTCATCATTTCAAAATAACGTTCGGTACGCATATAAAACTTCGATCTCTTCTGTTCGCCACCTTTCATGAGGTAGGCATTCAACATCGGTGTCAAGGTCAGGGAAACGAAGGCTGAAATCAATACAGCCGCCCCGATGACGACACCGAATTCCCGGAACAGCCTTCCCACGAACCCCTCTAAAAAGATTACCGGTAAAAACACTGCTGCCAACGTAATAGAAATGGAGATTACCGCAAAGAAGATTTCATTGGAACCTTTGATGGCCGCTTGAATGGGCGACATGCCCTCTTCCACTTTCTTAAAGATGTTTTCTGTGACCACAATACCATCATCCACCACCAGACCGGTAGCCAATACAATGGCCAGCAAGGTCAGCACGTTGATGGAGAAACCACAGAGGTACATAATGAAAAATGTCGCAATCAAAGAAACCGGTATATCGATCAATGGCCTAAATGCAATGGACCAGTTTCGGAAGAACAGATAGATAATCAACACCACCAATACAATAGCGATCAATAGGGTTTCTACCACTTCCAATACCGCTTTCTTGACGAATTGGGTGTTATCTATTGCTATGTTCAATACAAAGCCTTCCGGCAGCTCATTCTGCATACGGTCATATTCCGTATAGAACTGATCTGCAATCTCCAGATAGTTCGTGCCAGGCTGAGGGATTACTGCCAAACTCACCATGGGGAAGCCTGAGTCGGACATCTTCGTCTCAAAGTTTTCAGCTTCCAGTGCGGCCTTACCCACATCCGAAAAGCGAACGATTCGGTTGTTATCTGATCGTATGATGATATTACTGAATTCCTCCTCTGTTGCAAGGTTTCCGATGGTCTTGATTGCCAATTCCGTATTGGCACCGGTCAGTTTGCCCGAAGGCAATTCCACGTTCTGCGTGGTCAAAGCCGTCCTAACATCCAGAACCGTCAGTCCATAGGATGCCAACTTCACAGGATCAATCCAAAGGCGCATAGCAAATTTCTTTTGCCCCCAAATCTGAACCGAACTCACCCCAGGTATTGTCTGTAGCCTTTGTGCGATTACATTTTCGGCATAATCCGAAAGCTCCAATACGTTTTTCGTAGCGCTTTGCATGGTCATCGTCAGGATAGGCTCTGAATCCGCATCAGCTTTGGAAACGACTGGCGGCGCATCTATATCTTGAGGCAAGCTCCGTAATGCCTGCGAAACTTTGTCCCGCACATCATTCGCAGCCTCTTCCAGGTTTTTGCTCAGGTTAAACTCGATAGTGATATTACTGGATCCTTGATTAGAAGAAGAAGAAATATTTCGGATTCCATCAATTGAGTTAATGGATTTTTCCAAGGGTTCCGTAATCTGCGACTCAATGATGTCTGCATTTGCCCCTGCATAGTTTGTCCGCACAGAAATCTGTGCTGGATCAATAGAAGGGAATTCCCGCACACCCAAGAACGTGTATCCAATGATTCCAAAGAGAATCAGGATAAGGTTCATGACTATGGTCAGGACCGGCCGCTTAATACTTATGGTAGATAAACTCATTTCTTATCGATTATTGAAGGTTCACCTGAACTTTAGAGCCATTACGCAAGGACATTACCCCCGAAGTCAGTACCGTATCGCCACCCTGTATTCCTGAAGTAATCAATACGTCTTCATCCGTTCTCGCTCCTGTTTCAACCATGACCTCATTGGCCAGACCATTTTTCATTACAAATAGCTTCTTACCATTTTGAACAGGTATCAAAGCTTCCGCAGGCACCAGCAATCCATTTTCCAATGTTTCCAATGGAAAAATAATATTGGCAAATGTTCCTGGAATGATATGATCTGAACTGTTAGATGTGATTGCTTTTACCAATAATGTCCTTGTGTTGGCTTCTACGGCAGGTTCTGTAGCATAGATCTTCGCTGTAAATTCCCCTTCTACACCTTGGACACTAAATTTTATCTGATTATTGATCCTTACTTTATTGGCATATTTTTCAGGAATTGAAAAAGAAACCTTCAACCTATTGGTATTGACCAATTGGGCAATATTGGTAGTCGGAGTCACATAACTTCCTTTTGAAATATTCCTTAGACCGATCCGACCAGAAAAAGGAGCTCTGATCACCGTCTTGCTCAACTGAGCCTTGATCAATTGGATCTGTGATTGCGCGGTCCTGAAATCGGCACTAGCGATGTCGTACTCCTCCTGAGAGATCGCTTCCTTTTCTAAGAGAAGCTTTGCCCTCCTTTCATTTTCAGCAGCCAGGTTATTGCGGGTCTGGGCCTGAGCCAACTGTGCCTGCAACTCAGCATCATTGATCGTCAATAGAGGTTGTCCTAGAGAAACCCGTCCACCTTCAGTGAAATTGATAGATTCCACGATACCTGAAATCTCGGTATGAAGTTCTATCTGTTCATCAGCTTCAATGGCACCCGATAAAGAAAGGAAATCAGAGAAAGGCTGACCCTGAACAACCGTTCCATATACCTTTACGGAGGAATTGCCCCCTCTAGGTCCTTGTTGAGCAGCTGCTTTCTCTTTGTTTTTGTTGATCCTATAATAGACCATTCCACCAACAACCAGTACCGTTATCAATAATATTATAATGGATTTTCTTTTCATTTCAGGTTAGTTAAAAACTTATCGTTTTCACGTTTTATAAAACTGAAAAATAGAAAAAAAAGGAATAGGATAGTGTAATATTGTTATTATACTATTATTAGCAGAGGATGAACTAAGGATTGCTATACAGAAGGAACCTGCACAGAGCCTACAATATTGAGCTTTTTAAGGATAACATTGATCAATTGCCATAACTTGTCCACAGTGATTTCGAAGGTTTTTGCAATATTATCCAAACTAAATCCCTCTAACAAGCGATGTACAATGTTCAATTCACGTTTAGATAATTTTCTTCTCGATTGAGGAGGTTGTTGAATACCAAAAAATAGAGATTTAGTAAGCTCTGGACTGACATAGGAGGAGCCATTGATGACATCGATGATGATATTCATCATATCCACGGCTTTCGTTCCTTTTTTCACAAAGGCATTCGCACCTGCAAGAAGGCTCTTTCGGACTATTGCCGGATTGTCAACATCGGAAAGCATAAGGATATGTACGTTGGGATAAAGAGCCCTGATCATTGGGATACCTGAAATACCATCAATATCCGGCATCATGATATCCAAGAGGATTACCTCAGGAATATCTGCTGAGGAAGCCTTAGCTTGAAAGTCCAATATGGATTCTGCCTCGATTACAAAATCAAAGTGAACTGAATTTATGTTCAAGAGCTGAAATTTTGTCAAAGTACGACAAAAGACGCTATCGTCAATTATTCCTAATTTAATGCTCTGCATATGTATTAACTTAAATCCACTAAATTGATTTTTGGGCAAATCAATATTAACAACTTATTATCTTTCCTTATAAATATACAATTTGTACGCAAAATCAGAAAGAAACTATATGTAAAAGTAGGAATATTTTTTATGGATTAATTAATTTATAAAAATAAGAGATAATATTTTTCAATAGGGATAAGTGAAATAATTTAGCAAACCATTAGTAAAAATAAGCAAATAATTACATAAAATAAATGTTTAAACTTAAGTCTAAGGTTAAATTTAAGAATCATCGATTGAATTTCAATAAATTTATAGAATTATTGGACCAATCTGCAAGCTGAACTTGAGCTAGATTTAAAAAAACGGTTCAGCAATAACGGAGTCAACTTTTAATTTAAGCAGAAGCTGCCTGAATTCTATGTATATTATATAGGGAAGATATTTATTTAACTATTGAACAAAGAAGAAGGAGCTAAAAAAGATGAGAGAATGGTTTGGTTTGAGATGGAAAAGGATGGGTTTGAACCAGGATTAAATGGATGAGAGGATGGACCAAGAACTGGGAACGGACCAGGATTAATGGGATGGGAGGATATTCCAGGAGCAGGATGGACAATATGGCGACGGAACGGATCCGCGTCCCTACCGGCATACCTTATTACCAATTGCCCCTAAAAACAGAAAGCCCGCTGTCTGCTGACAGCGGGCTCCCGTATAAAATTAGGCACCGACCTACTCTCCCACCTGTTACGGCAATACCATCGGCTCTGGCGGGCTTAACTTCTCTGTTCGGAATGGGAAGAGGTGGACACCGCCGATATAGGCACCTGAATACCTTTTTGTACATGCCCCTCATCTAGGGGACGGTACATTGACATGTTATTGGAAGAAAAGATCAGAAAAAGAGAGAGGACAACAGGTCTATCCGCATTGGAAAGCTTCGGGCTATTAGTACCACTCGGCTTTGGTCTCTCAACCTTTACACCTGTGGCCTATCGACGTCGTAATCTCCGACGACCCTTGTGAGGAAGTCTCATCTCGTGGCTAGTTTCGCACTTAGATGCTTTCAGCGCTTATCTATCCCGGACGTAGCTACCCTGCCGTACACCTGGCGGCATAACAGGTTCACCAGCGGTCCGTCCAACCCGGTCCTCTCGTACTAAGGTCAGATCCACTCAAACTTCCAGCGCCCACAACAGATAGGGACCGAACTGTCTCGCGACGTTCTGAACCCAGCTCGCGTGCCACTTTAATGGGCGAACAGCCCAACCCTTGGGACCTTCTCCAGCCCCAGGATGTGACGAGCCGACATCGAGGTGCCAAACCTCCCCGTCGATATGAGCTCTTGGGGGAGATCAGCCTGTTATCCCCAGAGTACCTTTTATCCTTTGAGCGATGGCCCTTCCATACAGAACCACCGGATCACTATGTCCGTCTTTCGACCCTGGTCGACTTGTAGGTCTCACAGTCAAGCAAGCTTATGCCATTGCACTCCACGTACGGTTACCAAGCGTACTGAGCTTACCTTTGAAAGCCTCCGTTACCTTTTTGGAGGCGACCACCCCAGTCAAACTACCCACCAAACAATGTCTCCCGATTTATCGGGATTAGAAACCGAATACAGAAAGGGCGGTATTTCAAGGGCGTATCCGCGATTCCTGGCGAAACCGCTTCGACTACTCCCGCCTATCCTACACATCCTGTACCCAATTTCAATGTTAAGCTATAGTGAAGGTTCATGGGGTCTTTCCGTCCCGTTGCGGGTAACCGGCGTCTTCACCGATACCACAATTTCACCGAGCTCATGGCTGAGACAGCGCCCAGATCGTTACACCATTCGTGCAGGTCGGAACTTACCCGACAAGGAATTTCGCTACCTTAGGACCGTTATAGTTACGGCCGCCGTTTACTGGGGCTTCGATTCAATGCTTCTCCTTGCGGATGACATCCCCTCTTAACCTTCCAGCACCGGGCAGGTGTCAGGCCTTATACCTCATCTTTCGATTTCGCAAAGCCATATGTTTTTGCTAAACAGTCGCCTGGGCCTTTTCACTGCGGCTTCTCCATCGCTGGAGGAAGCGCCCCTTCTCCCGAAGTTACAGGGCCATTTTGCCGAGTTCCTTAGCCATGATTCACTCGAGCACCTTAGGATCCTCTCCTCGACCACCTGTGTCGGTTTGCGGTACGGGTCTTGATGACCTGGAGCTTAGCGGGTTTTCTTGGAAGTCTGCTTACCTGCGCTATCAGCGCCCCCGAGGGTTTGCTGTACTATCGGGCTTCGGCTGTACCGGCGGATTTGCCTACCGGTCCAATACCTTTGCCCTTCAACGAACTATTCCGTCAGTTCGCGGCAGTGTCACTACTCCGTCACCACATCGCAGTCATCAACAGTACGGGAATATTAACCCGTTGGCCATCGGCTGCCTCCCTTCGGATGCGCCTTAGGTCCCGACTGACCCTGATCCGATTAGCGTTGATCAGGAAACCTTGGTCTTTCGGTGGGCGGGTTTCTCACCCGCCTTATCGTTACTTATGCCTACATTTGCTTTTCCATCAGGTCCACCACAGGTCGCCCTGCGGATTCGCCCCCGATGGAATGCTCCCCTACCAGTGCAATAAATTGCAATCCATAGCTTCGGTACCGTTCTTGATGCCCGTTTATTATCCACGCCCGGCCGCTCGACTAGTGAGCTGTTACGCACTCTTTAAATGAATGGCTGCTTCCAAGCCAACATCCTAGCTGTCTGGGCAACCGGACCTCGTTAGTTCAACTTAGAACGGATTTGGGGACCTTAGCTGATGGTCTGGGTTCTTTCCCTCTCGGCCTTGGACCTTAGCACCCAAAGCCTCACTGCCGGCCATATCTAGCAGCATTCGGAGTTCGTCTGGATTTGGTAGGATTTGACTCCCCCGCACCCAATCGGTAGCTCTACCTCTGCTAGACTCCATGCCGACGCTGTTCCTAAAAACATTTCGGGGAGTACGAGCTATTTCCCAGTTTGATTGGCCTTTCACCCCTACCCTCAGGTCATCCGGAAACTTTTCAACGTTTATCGGTTCGGTCCTCCAGTACGTGTTACCGCACCTTCAACCTGCCCAAGGGTAGATCACAAGGTTTCGCGTCTACCTCGTCCGACTGTGCGCCCTGTTCAGACTCGCTTTCGCTTCGGCTCCTGGCCTTAAGCCATTAACCTTGCCGGACAAGAGTAACTCGTAGGCTCATTATGCAAAAGGCACGCCGTCACGGAATCGCTCCGCTCCGACCGCTTGTAAGCACACGGTTTCAGGTTCTTTTCACTCCCCTGTTCGGGGTTCTTTTCACCTTTCCCTCACGGTACTGGTCCACTATCGGTCTCTCAGGAGTATTTAGCCTTGCCAGATGGTGCTGGCGGATTCCCACAGGATTTCTCCGGTCCCGCGGTACTCAGGATACCACTATGCCTGTATTCTTTGCCTGTACGGGGCTCTCACCCTTATCGCGCAGTTTCCCACCTGCTTCCAGTTCATAGCACAGTACAATATCGTGGTCCTACAACCCCGGCCATGCCGTGACATGACCGGTTTGGGCTCTTTCCCGTTCGCTCGCCACTACTTGGGAAATCATTGTTATTTTCTCCTCCTACGCCTACTTAGATGTTTCAGTTCAGCGCGTTCGCCTCAATTGATGGCATGTCTTCAACATGCCGGGTTGCCCCATTCGGAAATCCACGGATCGATTCGCATTTGCCGATCCCCGTGGCTTATCGCAGCTTATCACGTCCTTCATCGCCTCTGAGAGCCTAGGCATCCCCCGTGTGCCCTTGTTTACTTTCTTCACGCTACCACCCCTTTTGCTAAGTGGTAGGTTGCTTTTGGTCCCATGCTTGCGCATGGAGCCTCTGTTGTCTTCTCTTGTTAATCTCTTTTCTTCCAATATGTCAAAGAACTCTTTATCCGAGCAGTTAGTATTAAGTACTTAGTATCTAGACCGTGACGGCCGTACATTTCCTTTACACTGCGCTCAGAAACGTGGAGAATAACGGATTCGAACCGTTGACCCCCTGCGTGCAAGGCAGGTGCTCTAGCCAGCTGAGCTAATCCCCCGTGTGATGGTAGTCCCGAGCAGATTTGAACTGCTGACCCCTACATTATCAGTGTAGTGCTCTAACCAACTGAGCTACGGGACTAGCTTATCTCTCTCATCTCTCGGTGTCACCGTTTGTCGGAAGCTTTTTGCAGATCGTCACTATCTAGGTTCTAGATACTAAATACTCACTACTAAATACTCCCCACAGGGTGGGCACTTTCTTCTGAATGTCTTTTTTTCTGTATAGATCATGTATGTGGCGCAGCTCCCCCGGAGCGGGCTCTAGAAAGGAGGTATTCCAGCCGCACCTTCCGGTACGGCTACCTTGTTACGACTTAGCCCCAATTACCGGTTTTACCCTAACACGCTCCTTGCGGTTACATGCTTTAGGTACCCCCAGCTTTCATGGCTTGACGGGCGGTGTGTACAAGGCCCGGGAACGTATTCACCGCGTCATTGCTGATACGCGATTACTAGCGAATCCAACTTCACGGGGTCGAGTTGCAGACCCCGATCCGAACTGTGAATGGCTTTTCGAGATTGGCATCACATTGCTGTGTAGCTGCCCGCTGTACCATCCATTGTAGCACGTGTGTAGCCCCGGACGTAAGGGCCATGATGACTTGACGTCGTCCCCGCCTTCCTCTCTGCTTGCGCAGGCAGTCTGTTTAGAGTCCCCACCTTGACGTGCTGGCAACTAAACATAGGGGTTGCGCTCGTTGCGGGACTTAACCCAACACCTCACGGCACGAGCTGACGACAGCCATGCAGCACCTAGTTTCCTGTCCCGAGGGACGGATGCGTCTCTGCATCCTTCAGTAACTTTCAAGCCCGGGTAAGGTTCCTCGCGTATCATCGAATTAAACCACATGCTCCTCCGCTTGTGCGGGCCCCCGTCAATTCCTTTGAGTTTCACCCTTGCGGGCGTACTCCCCAGGTGGATGACTTAACGCTTTCGCTTGGACGCTTACGGTATATCGCAAACATCGAGTCATCATCGTTTAGGGCGTGGACTACCAGGGTATCTAATCCTGTTCGATCCCCACGCTTTCGTGCATCAGCGTCAATAACGGCTTAGACAGCTGCCTTCGCAATCGGTGTTCTGAGACATATCTATGCATTTCACCGCTACTTGTCTCATTCCGCCGTCTTCAACCGCATTCAAGCACTTCAGTATCAAGGGCACTGCGACAGTTGAGCTGCCGTCTTTCACCCCTGACTTAAAGTGCCGCCTACGCACCCTTTAAACCCAATAAATCCGGATAACGCTCGGATCCTCCGTATTACCGCGGCTGCTGGCACGGAGTTAGCCGATCCTTATTCTTTAGGTACATTCAGCCCACTACACGTAGTGGGGTTTATTCCCTAACAAAAGCAGTTTACAACCCATAGGGCAGTCGTCCTGCACGCGGCATGGCTGGTTCAGGGTTGCCCCCATTGACCAATATTCCTTACTGCTGCCTCCCGTAGGAGTCTGGTCCGTGTCTCAGTACCAGTGTGGGGGATTCTCCTCTCAGAGCCCCTAGACATCGTCGCCTTGGTGGGCCGTTACCCCACCAACTAGCTAATGTCACGCGAGCCCATCCATATCCTATGAATATTTAACTGCCTCCCGATGCCGGGTTGCAGTGTCATGCGGTGTTAATCCGGATTTCTCCGGGCTATCCCCCTGATATGGGCAGGTTGCTCACGCGTTACGCACCCGTGCGCCACTCTCACCATCGGTAGCAAGCTACCGATGGATCCCGTCCGACTTGCATGTATTAGGCCTGCCGCTAGCGTTCATCCTGAGCCAGGATCAAACTCTCCATTGTAAAATGAAGTGTAAGACCAAGACTATTTATAAAATAGAATTGTTGTCTTGTTAAATGTTTTCCTCCCGCTCCGGGATACCTGAATAAATTGATTTCTTAAATCTTTTCTTGTTCAGCTACCGTACTCTCGTACGGGTCGCTGCGCTACATGATCATTTAAAGAACTTATCGCGCCTGGGCATCTCGCTTCGGCTTTTTTATGTTGTTTCCCTTCCGCATCGGAAGGTCGCAATCTGTCATTTTATTTCGCTCCGGACATCGCGTCCCTCGCTGTTTCCCTTGGTTGGGACTGCAAAGGTAGGAACCTTTTTCGAAACCGCAAAATCTTTTTTAAAATAATTTTCGTGGCCCTTTTTTCGGTGGTCGGCATGGCCTGCACCAGTGCAGCTCTGCTTCCCTTTTCCTTCCCGTGTTTCAGTGGCCGTGTGGCCGTCCCTCCCTTGCGGAGTGGTGCAAAGATAGGGACAAAATACGTTCACTTCCAAGGGGGAGGCCAAAGTATTTTTACGGCCGCCAGCTAACTCGCTGTAGCATTGCCAGATAATTTTTCCAAAAGACGGGGCTGAACCAGGATTAAAGGGATTGGAGGATGGACCAAGAACATGGAAAGGACCAGGATGGAGAGGATACGAGGATGGACCAGGACAGGAAGGGAATTCCGGTCCAACATCCTCCCCTTTCGGCCTGACCTCATTCGACCCACATTCCGAAAATTCGCAAAGCAAGCGACCAAATCCCCTGTGCGTCCCCGGGTACGCTCCGGCCGGTCTACCTGTTCTCTCCGGACCATTCCCGAACATGCCCCGAACGAGTCCCGAAGGAGAGCCACAAAAAAACACCTCAATTTTGAATCAAAACAGACCACAGGCCATGACCCACATTCGTTAAAAACACTTAAATAATACAGCAACAAAGGTGCCGCCACTCATAATTTCCTATATTTAAGAAACCAATAAATTCCTTATGGAGCAGACTAACCAGAAACAGCCGATTGAAGTATTCCCCAAAAACCCCATCCTATTTAGGTTTTGCTTTATATTAATAACCCTCTTTATCATATTGATAAACAACAACAGCTTCTTTTTCTTACTCTTCTTGGAGCGCATTCTCACTCCAGTCTTAACTGACCTCCTAAAATTCCTGGCTTCTGGGTTTGTGAAGTTCGATGGGAACATGCCCTTTAGGAGTGGAAGCGGAGACACCACCTTGCAATGGCTTCTCCTATTATTGATCAGCATAGTATCTATTATAGGATGTATTATATGGACACTCATCGATCGGAAAAATAAGGTCTACCCAAGATTATACTATTGGCTCACGGTGCTGATCAGGTATTACATTGCTATTACCATGTTGATGTACGGATTCGTCAAAGTTTTCTCTCAGCAATTTCCAGTCCCAGATCTCATCAGACTGACTGAACCCCTATATAAGTTTTCACCGATGGGATTGGCATGGACCTTTTATGGAGCTTCGCCCGCCTACAATATATTTATAGGTATTGCCGAAATGTTAGGCGTCTTGCTGTTGTTCCGAAAGACGACCACCTTGGGCGCATTGATCATGCTGGGGGTCAGCATAAACGTAATGGCTACAAATTATTTCTATGATGTACCCGTCAAGATGGTTTCCACGGCCCTGGTTCTGTTCTGTCTTTTTCTGTTGGCGCCAAATATCAAAAGGTTCTATATGCTATTGATCAAACAGGAACCGGTCCAGCTCAGCAGACCGCCGCAGCCCACCTTCAGCAAACGCTGGAAACGAATTGCATTTATCTCCATAAAATACCTGTTCATAATATTGACAGTCGCCTCCCTGATTCCAAGGACCCATTCAACCAGAAAGTACATCGCTCAACTCCAGGGTAAAAAAAGCGAACTGTACGGCGCATATTATATACCCTTTAAGGAACATCTGAACCGAAAGAAAATAAACATGCCTGACCATTGGCACTACTTAATATTCACTAATGAAAACAGCTTAACGGTTCGGGATGAAAGTATGGACCTGATATACTATCAGCTTATCCCCACAAAAGACAGTAAGGAATTTAGAATCGTAGGGAAATACAATGAACCTTCGCTGGACCTGAAATACCGACTAAAGGAAGATGGATTGATACTCATGGAAACGGACAGCAAGGATTCCACATCTATCTTTTTGGAGAAGATAGACATGGAGAACATTGACCTGAAGACCCGGACTTTCCGCTGGGTGCAGGACTATCCTTATAATAGGTAGTTAAAAAGCATTGATGCCCGTGATGTCATTTCCGGTAATCAACAGATGTACATCGTGGGTACCTT
This sequence comes from Sphingobacterium sp. LZ7M1, assembly GCF_024296865.1. GTDB lineage: Bacteria > Bacteroidota > Bacteroidia > Sphingobacteriales > Sphingobacteriaceae > Sphingobacterium. The sequence goes on from NZ_CP101134.1 coordinate 3,874,632, forward strand.
CATAGGTAATGACCGATTCCAGGTTCATCATATGGCGCATGATCGGATAATCGCCGACAATACCCATAGCGCCTAATATCTGCCTGGCTTCACGGGCCACCTGCAAGGCCATATTCACATTGTTGCGTTTGGCCATGGAAATCTGTGCAGGTGTTGCACGGTCCTCAATCTTCAACTGCCCTAACCGCCAGGACAGCAATTGTGCCTTGGTAATCTCCGTGACCATCTCTGCCAATTTCTTTTGCTGCAGTTGAAAAGAAGCAATGGGCTTCCCAAATTGCTTGCGTTCCTTGGCATATTGCAATGCCGTCTGATAACAATCCACAGCAGCACCGATGGCTCCCCAAGAAATACCATACCGTGCAGAATTTAGGCAGGACAATGGGCCTTTCATGGAACTGACTTCGGGAAGGACATTATCTTGCGGAATAAAAACCTGATCAAAGACCAGTTCACCTGTTTTTGAGGCCCGTAGCGACCATTTATTCAGGGTTTCAGGTGTACTGAATCCTTCAAAGTCCCTTTCAACGATCACCCCACGGATCTTTTTGTCCTCATCGCGTGCCCATACCACGGCGATATCACAGATTGGCGCATTGGTGATCCACATTTTGGAACCAGACAAGCGGTACCCCTCCCCGTCCTTTAGCAACTTGGTCTCCATACTTCCAGGGTCAGAGCCATGGTTAGGTTCGGTAAGGCCAAATGCGCCGATGAGTTCTCCCGTTGCCAAACGAGGCAAGAACCTATGTTTCTGTTCTTCCGAACCGAACTTATAGATCGGGAACATCACTAAGGAGGATTGCACCGAAGCAGCAGACCGAATGGCCGAGTCACCAAACTCCAGTTCCTGCATAATCAATCCATAGGACATATAGTCCAGTCCTACCCCACCATACTCTTCAGGAATAAATGGACCGAGTGCACCAATAGCACCTAATTTTTTCATCAAGCCCGGAATTTCCTTATGTTCCTGGGCATATTGATCGATGACCGGTAGGATCTCGAATTTTACAAATTCACGGATGGCATCCCGAACAAGGATCTGCTCAGGGGTCAAAAACTCTTCAATTTGGTAGTAGTCCATGGGTAATTTAGATTTATAGACATTAGCTAATAGGCAGACCTTAAATAGCCTGTGCTAAAAAGTCCTAATGCTTTTCGAATCTATCGCAAATAACCTGTTTGAAAAATGACTAAAATCACCATTACAACAAACAATTGTGAATAACATCTACAAATCGCACCAGACATAGTCTACGGCCCATTATCTTATGTCCAAATTACAAAATAAATTCGACCAAATTCAGTTGACAACAAAATATATTCGCTATATTTATAGAAATTTCGAATAATATAAACCATATTATGACATCAAAAGAATTAAAAACACTTGGGATCGAGGCTGAAAACCTAGGTACATCGACAGGGAGCAAATGGTTTGCTCAGGGTGAGTTGATTGAATCTTATTCACCTACCAATGGCAAATTGATTGCTAAGATAAAGAGTACGACCAGGAAAGAATACGAAAAAGTAATACAAGAGGCAGAGAAGGCGAAATTGGTTTGGCGCGATATCCCAGCACCAAAGCGTGGCGAGATTGTCCGTCAATTAGGAGAGAAACTTCGCGAGCTGAAACCTGTCCTAGGCAAGCTGGTTTCCTATGAAATGGGGAAATCCTACCAAGAAGGAATGGGTGAGGTTCAGGAGATGATCGATATCTGTGATTTTGCAGTGGGCCTATCCAGACAATTATATGGAAATACCATCCATTCAGAAAGACCAGGTCACCGCATGTACGACCAATATCATCCTTTAGGGATCGTGGGTATCATCACCGCTTTCAATTTTCCGGTAGCGGTCTGGTCATGGAATGCTGCCTTGGCCCTAGTTTGTGGAGACGTGGTAGTATGGAAGTCAAGTGAGAAAACACCATTGTGCGCAGTAGCCTGCCAGCATATCATAGCCGATATATTGAAAGCAAATAAGTTACCGGAAGGGATCTCTTCTATTATCGTCGGTGATGCCGAAGTAGGAAAATGGATTTCAGAAGACGAACGCATTCCTTTGGTATCTGCTACAGGCTCTACCCGTATGGGGAAAGAGGTTGCCACGGTTGTTGCCAAACGCTTGGGCAAATCTCTATTGGAACTAGGGGGTAACAATGCGATTATCGTCAGTCCAAGTGCAGATCTGAAAATGACCATTATAGGAGCCGTATTTGGAGCCGTAGGTACTGCTGGGCAACGTTGTACAAGTACCCGTCGATTGATCATCCACGAAAGCATCTATGACAAGGTGAAAAAGTCATTGGTAGATGCCTATAAGCAGATAAAAATCGGAGATCCATTGGACAGCAACAACCACATGGGACCTTTGATCGATACCGCAGCGGTGAACATGTACCTTGATGCTTTGAAAAAAATAAAAGCGGAAGGCGGAAAGTTGTTGACCAAGGGTGAAGTACTGGAAGGTAAGGGCTATGAAAGCGGTTGTTATGTGACTCCGGTAATTGCTGAGGTGGAGAACCATTATGAAATCGTGCAACATGAAACCTTTGCCCCAATCCTTTATTTAATAAAATACAGCGGTGAAGTAGATGCGGCCATTGCATTGCAAAATGGCGTTAAGCAAGGCCTTTCATCGGCTATCATGACCAATAGCTTGCGTGAGGCAGAACTGTTCTTAAGCCAGAATGGCTCGGATTGCGGTATTGCCAATGTCAACATCGGCACATCAGGCGCTGAGATCGGTGGAGCTTTCGGGGGAGAGAAAGACACAGGTGGCGGCCGTGAATCTGGTTCAGATGCATGGAAAGTATATATGCGCAGACAAACAAATACCATCAATTATACCACTAGCCTACCATTGGCACAGGGAATTAAATTTGATCTATAAAAATTAGATTATAAACGATTATGATAAGAGAAACACATAAAAGATTAGCAAAACATATCTTGGCAGATGGCCTTCCGGTTGTCATGGACCTTGAGAAATCCCACGGTTCATACATTGTAGACATCGACGGCAAGGAATATCTGGACATGTTCAGCATGTTCGCATCATCGCCTGTAGGCTATAACCATCCTTATATCCTGGCAAATGAAAAACAGTTGGAAAAGGTTTCCATCAATAAATTAGCGCTGTCGGATATCTATCCCGATGAGTATGCGGATTTCATGGATGTCTTTGAACGCGTAGGGATTCCAAAGGAACTAAGCTATTGTTTCTTTATCGATGGCGGTGGTCTGGCGGTTGAAAACGCCTTAAAAGCCGCATTCGACTGGAAAACCAGGCTGAACCTAGCCAATGGCATCGACCAGGAAGCGAGTCAGGTCATTCATTTCAAACAGGCATTCCATGGCAGGACCGGTTATACACTTTCGTTGACTAATACCAAGGACCCTAGGAAATACATGTACTTCCCAAAATTCAATTGGCCAAGGATCAGCAATCCGAAATTGACCTTCCCATTAACGGAGGAGTCGGTTGCTGCGACCGTTGAGTTGGAAAAACAAGCTGTTCAGGAGATCGAAGCCGCTATCGCCAATAATCCGAATGATATCGCCTGCTTGATCTTGGAGCCTATCCAAGCTGAAGGCGGGGACAACCATTTCCGTAAGGAATTCTTTGTGAAACTGAGAGAGATCTGTGACAAGAACGATATCATCTTGATCTTGGATGAGGTTCAGACAGGAATTGCCATGACCGGGAAAATGTGGTGTTACCAACATTACGGAATTGTTCCAGATGTAATTTCCTTCGGAAAGAAAACACAGGTCTGTGGGATCTTGGCCAACAAAGAGAAGTTTGACCGTGTTGAAAAGAATGTTTTCCAAGAGTCTAGCCGGATCAATTCTACTTTTGGAGGCAACTTGGTTGACATGATCCGGTTCAAATTGATCTTGGAGATCATTGAAAAAGAAGGTCTGGTCAATAAAGCGGAGTCGTTAGGTGAGTATCTTCAGGTAAAATTGATGGAACTGGCTGAAAAACACCCTTCCATCAGCAATGTTCGCGGAAAAGGATTGTTGGTTGCTTTCGACCTTCCGACGCCAGAGGCAAGAGATAAGTTTGTTTCTGAAGCGATGGCTGAAAACATGTTGATCTTAGGCTGTGGTGAAAAGAGCATTCGATTCAGACCGCACCTGACGGTGAACAAAGAAGATTTAGACAAAGCGATTGCCATCGTTGATAAAGTGGTTGATTAAATATAATTGATTATCCCGATCGAAAGGTCGGGATTTTTTTTTGATTGGTTTCTGGCAAATATACGGTTGGGATAATATTGAAACACAAATCGGAATTCTACAAATATTTCACCCCATCCTGGGGTTTAAATGGACAACAAGCCGGAATCCAACAGATATTTCACAACATCCTGGGGTTTCTTTTTTTAGATGCCATTTTTCATGGTTCCATTTTTGGATAATATGTTTGGAAACCTATATAATACACCTTATTGATTTTGAAGGGAAACCCCCAGAGGGGGTGAAATATTTTTCTGCAATTTGTCTTGAAGAAATAAAATAATTCGTTCGCTGTGCTCACGATGACAACGATTCTAAAAAAAATACAACAATAGATTCTTAGCTGCGCTCTGAATCTCTCCCCAACTCTTTTCCAATTCTGAACGATTAGTGAAGAATCTGTACGTAAATGGCCCAAAACATCATTGTCATCTTCCATCGAAGATAGATAACCTGAACGCCATTACTTTCAATGTTTGTATGGTTCCGAGACCCTTCGTTCCTCAGGCTGACTCTGGAAAGGATGTATTTTTTGCAAAAAAACCTAGCGGGGCTGATATATTTTCCCGTCGGAAAAACTAAACCTTCTTTTTTAGTATCCTTAAACTCTTTCAGCATTCCAAACAGCTTGCTTCCTGGACTTCAACAGCCAAGAGATGCATCTTTCGGCCTTATTTCCAATAGGTTAGAATTCGATTTTTAAGTTGCTCAAGAAAGATCCAAAAATTGACAAAATTTAGCTGAAAGAGAAGGCCTGAAAACCCGAACGATTGGTGTCATTTTTGTACCTTTGTAGATTATGTCGGATATTATTCAATTGCTTCCAGATTCAGTAGCAAACCAAATCGCAGCGGGTGAAGTTGTTCAGCGACCAGCCTCAGCGATCAAGGAACTATTGGAGAATGCTATTGATGCAGGAGCAGATCATATAAAACTTATTATTAAGGATGCGGGCAAGTCATTGATCCAGGTGATCGACAATGGCTGTGGAATGAGTGTAACGGATGCGCGTCTTTGTTTTGAACGTCATGCAACTTCGAAAATCCGAAAAGCTGAAGATCTTTTCGCGATCCGGACGATGGGCTTCCGTGGGGAGGCAATGGCTTCGATTGCGGCCATCGCCCACGTGGAACTTAAGAGCAGACGCATTGAAGATGAGCTTGGTACAGTGATAGAAATTGAAGGCTCGGAGGTGATCCAACAATTCCCCGATCAGGCTCCAGCAGGGACCAGCATCTCGGTAAAAAACCTATTCTACAATATTCCTGCAAGAAGAAATTTCCTGAAGAGCAATTCTGTTGAATTAAGGCATATCATAGACGAGTTTCAACGTGTTGCACTAGCACATCCTGATATTTTCTTCACTTTCCACAGTGATGGCAATGAAATGTTCCATTTACCTAAGGAAACCCTGAAACAAAGGATCGTTCACCTTTTCGGCAACAACTATAATCAGCGACTGGTTCCAGTTGAAGAAACGACCAGCATCCTGAACATCAAAGGATTTATAGGGAAGCCGGAGTTTGCTAAGAAAACACGTGGCGAGCAGTTCTTTTTTGTCAATAACCGCTATATCAAGGACCCTTACCTAAACCATGCGGTGCTGAATGCCTATGAAGAGATCTTGCCCGCTGATACTTTCCCTTTATATGTGCTGTTCATTGATATCGATCCTTCGAAAATCGACATTAACGTGCACCCTACCAAAACGGAAATCAAGTATGAAGATGAGAAGGCGATCTATGCCATTCTGCGGTCTGCGGTAAAGCGTAGCATCGGGCGTTATAACATCGCTCCATCCTTGGATTTCGAGCAGGAGACTGGCTTTAATGAGCTGATCACGCCAAAACCATTGGATGAGATCCAGGTACCTACCATCAATTTCAATCCTAATTTCAATCCTTTTGATGATGGGATGCCGAAGCAACCGAGAAGGTATACCTATCCAGAGCAGATTGAAAGAAAGTCCAGCATCCCACAGAATTGGGACAGCCTTTATGAAATTACGGAAACGGAAGAAACAGAGCAATTAAGTCTATTGCCGGAGGATACCGAACTGAAATCTGAGGCCGAAATAATTCAGCCTTCTGACCAGCCGAAGAAGCAATTTTTTCAATTGCACAATCGTTATATAGTATCGCAAATCCATTCTGGATTTATGCTGATCGACCAGCAGGCAGCACATGAGCGCATCCTGTTTGAACAGTTTCAGCAGCAATTGCAGCACAATCAAGGATCGAGTCAGCAAAGTCTGTTTCCACAGACCATTGAGTTGAATTCGGCTGATTTTGCTTTAGTTCAGGAAATTTTGCCGGAAATCCATGCATTGGGATTTCAGTTGCGACCATTCGGGAAAACTACGTATATTGTAGATGGAATTCCTGCGGATTTAGAAAACATTAATGAAGGGCAGATTATTGAAAAACTATTGGAGGATTTCAAAAACCAGAGTGATTTACGCCTAAACAAAAGAGAAAGGCTAGCAAAGAGCTTGGCTAAAAATGCCGCCATCAAACCGGGGACAAAACTGGAGAACGAAGGCATGGCAGAATTGATTGACAAACTGTTTGCCTGTGAATCTCCGAATATTTCGCTTTCTGGGAAGCCCGTCATCATCACATACACCTTGCAGGAGCTGGCAGAACGCTTTGGCAGGAATATTTAATTTTGAAATTATTATATGAATAACCTATTCGGCAATTTACCTACAGTGACTAAAAATCTATTGATCATCAATATCATCTGTTTTATTGGATCCATGATTTTCAGCCATGCCACGAATTTCTTTGGAGTATTTTATCCTGACTCCCCATTCTTTAAGATTTGGCAAGTCATCACCTACATGTTCATGCATGGAGGCTTTGCACATATATTTTTCAATATGTTTGCCTTGGTTATGTTTGGCGGTGTAATTGAGCGAATATTAGGCCCTAAAAAATTCTTGAATTACTATCTGATCTGCGGATTGGGCGCATTGGTGTTGCAATATGGGATCCAAGCCATTGAGGTTTACAATATCGCAGGTACGGTTAGGGCTTCACAATTCCTGAACTTTAACTTCACTACCGGAATGGTTTCGACCAATCTGCCGATAAGCCAGGATCAATTGGGCACCTTACTTTCCATTTATGGGACGCCATTGGTTGGTGCTTCTGGAGCGATCTACGGATTATTACTGGCTTATGGTTATCTATTCCCTAATGCGGAAATAATGTTGATCTTCTTGCCTATCCCAATCAAAGCAAAATACTTCATTCCTATCTTGATCGTTATCGAGATCTTTTTAGGTTTTTCAAATTCGGGCGGTTCAATTGCGCACTTAGCCCACGTCGGTGGAGCATTATTTGGATTTATCCTTCTAAAAATCTGGGGCATCAGAAGAACAAATTATTATTAAGATTGTATCCTAAGATATGAAAAAGGAAAACGGCATAAAGATGTTCTTTAGGACAACCTACCAAACAGGTTCTCCTATCCCCTATATCATCTCCGTTCAGATATTTGTGTTTATCCTGATTCATATTGCCGACTTACTGGTTGACTTGGGTGTCATTAAATTTCCATTGTACGATTGGTTGATCAGTAACCTGACTTTGCCCAATAGCTTTGCAGCATTTATCCAGAAGCCATGGACTTTAGTGACCTTTCCATTTGTATACATTGGACTGTTCAATATCGTATTTGACTGTCTATGGTTATATTGGATGGGAAGTACATTTTTGAATTTCCTGAACAAAAGACAGTTAATGACGGTCTTTGTGGGTGCTTTTGCCATTTCTGGAATTAGCTTCCTCGCGCTGTCTGAAATTGATTTCCTTGCAAAAGGGCCAATCCCATATCTATTTTCAAATTCCATGGGACTTGCTGCCATTGTAGCTAGCCTATTGGTCCTGACCCCGAAGATGGAGATCAGGTTATTCCTGTTTGGAATCGTGAAATTCCGGACCATAGCAATCGTTTTTTTGGCCTTGCAGTTCTTGTTCTACGTATTTGCGAACCGTGCGGCGGCTGCGGCATTTCCATTGGCCATTCTATGGGGAATCACATTTATGTACCAACTGCAGGCAGGTAGGGACTTCAGTAAATTATTTTTGTACCAACCAAAAAAGAAACTTCGCGTGCTACATACCGTTAAAAAAACTCCAACCTATAAAAGCTATAAAGGCGATTTACCTAACCAGGAAGTAATAGATGAAATTTTGGATAAAATTTCTCAAAATGGTTATGAAAGTCTATCTTCACGGGAAAAAGAAATACTGTTCAGGGTAAGTAGAGAAGAGCAAGAATAATGTTGATTAAAAAAAAGAATTTAGGTTTCTTTAGCAAGACCGTTATGCTGGCCAATCTGGCTGCCATAGCTGCCCTTTTTTTATGTTATTCTGCCTCCATCATCAACCCTAAATCCTTCTGGCCAATATCATTCCTTGGCTTGGGATATTTACCCATCTTATTGATCAATCTAGGGTTTATTTTCTACTGGATCCTTCGCAAACCGAAGTATTCCCTATTTTCCCTGATTGCCATCCTGATCGGCTGGAACCTGATGACCAAACATGTCACGTTCAACTCTCCTGACCCTGTGGTAAAGAATGACTCCTCCCTTCGTGTAATGACCTACAATGTGCATATGCTGGAACCGGTTGAGAAAACAGATAAACCGGCAAAAGATGAGTTCACGGAGGTTATCAAGGAGGTGAATCCCGATGTTTTATGTTTGCAGGAGTTCAGCAGCACCATCAAAGGGAACAAAAGGTTCAGTGAAAAGATCAAGTCAAAGATCAACTTCGACAGTTATTACTTCGCCCCTTCCCAACAGAACGAATACAACGCTTACGGACAGGTTATCTTTTCTAAATTCCCGATCATCAACTCGGGTCTGATCAAGAAAAATGAATATGGGATCAACCGTGTAATCTATGTCGATATCGTCAAGAATAAGGATACTGTGCGTGTTTACAATGTGCACCTACGTTCGTTTGGCCTGCAAAATGAGGATAAAGAATTCATCCAGAATCCTAAGACTGGCGATGGTACGGAAGAAACCAAGACCAAGCAGGTAGGCAGGAAGTTGAAATGGGCTTTTGAGCAGCGCAGCGACCAGGCAGAGTCCCTATATGACCATATGCAAGAGACCAAATTCCCTAAGATCGTCATGGGAGATTTCAATGATACGCCAATGTCCTATTCTGTCAACTTGATTGGCAAGGATATGAAGAATGCTTTTCAGGAAAAGGGAAATGGCTGGGGAGTTACCCATTTTGAGTTATTGCCCATCCTGCAAATTGATTATATCTTTTGTGAGAATAACTTTACGGTCAATAATTACAAGGTGGTCAAGAAGAAGTTATCAGACCACTACCCTATCTATGCAGACCTCAGGATAAACTAGGTTGTATTCCCTTCTATTTGTCCCAATGCAGACTCTACAAAGGCATCATATCGGTTTTTGACCTTGTAATAGGCCTCTCTTCCAAAATAATACCTACCCAATAAAGCTTCAATATCACTTTGGATCAGATCGTGAAGGTCCCTTTGTTTGCTTGCTGAAATATTCCAGCCTCTTTCTGTAAGGAACTTGATAAAGCTATTGTATTCGGAATCTGGCAGGTTATATCCTTGCAAGAAATTTTCAATGGAGTAGGCTGGCAATTTCTTGGTGAACCGACTGTAAACAAACTGTTCGATCAAGCTGGATTGCACCAGATCCTTGTACAATAAGCTGACCTCATTTGAATCGACTGGGATAATGACGTCTGGCACAATACCGCCACCACTGAAGAGCTTTTTGCCTAATTTAGTTTGATAGGCCTGGGCATGGGCATATGTGGTATCCAAAGACCATAAGCCTTTGTACATATTGACATAGTCGTTCATGATCGTCCAATTAGGACTGTATTTCCGTTGAATGCTCCGGCCTAATGGCGTGTAGTACCTCGCAATGCTGAGGTTGATGGTAGATCCATCGGAGAAATCGAAAAGTTCCTGTACCGTAGCTTTACCATATGTCCTTCTTCCGATAATGGTTCCACGGTCCCAATCCTGTACCGCTCCAGATACCACTTCGCTGGCAGAAGCCGTACGTTCATTGACCAACAGCACCAGTTTACCTTGGCTGTAGCTTCCATTTCCTTCTGAGAGATAATCCAGTCGATCTTCATGGGCTCCTTCGGTATAGACCATCAAACGTTGGTCGGGGAAGAATTCGCTGGCCATTTTAATGGCAATATGGAAATATCCGCCTCCATTATCACGTAGGTCAAGGATCAGGCTTTTTGCGCCTTGTTTTTTAAGGTCAATAACTGCGTTTTTAAATTCTTCTGCTGTCTTTAGGGAAAACCTGCGGATACGGATAAAGCCAATGGTCGGTTTTATCATATAAGCGACATCCAGCGAGCTGACATTGATCTGGTCACGGATGGCCTTCAGTGGACCAGGCATTTTTATGGAATCGCGCTCGATTACCATGGAAACAACAGAACCACGCTTCCCGCGCATTAACTTTTCAACCTCATCCTTGCTGACCAAGGTACCGGCAACATCACGTTTACCAATCTTTAGGATCCGATCCCCTACTTTGAAACCACCTTTGTCCGCAGGACCATTGGTAATAACACCTACGACCAATAAGGTATCATTCAGACTGAAATACTCCATACCTATTCCTTCGAAGGTCCCTTCCAGGACTTCGCTCTGGTTCTTGGATTCATTCGGTGTCAGAAAGGTGGAATACGGGTCTAAGTGAGAGATAATATGGTTAATGGCTCCGTTTTGGACGGAATCCATATTGATGCTATCGACATAACGATTGGAAATCAGGTCTACGACCTGTTGGATCTTATAGGAATTATCAGAGAGACCAATAGGCACTAAGGATCCGCCGGTATTGAATCCTTGCTGATCAGAATAATTCTGGCCAAGTATCAATCCCAATAGCAGGGTGGCGGCATAAGTTGCTGCAACAAAAATATTTCGTTTTCTACCTTTTTGCATTTACGGTCTGGTCCGCAAAATTAATGAATAACCAATTGTTTAAAAGAAATTTATAATAATTATTTTATAACAATTAACAGTCCAAAAAGGACCTTGGAACATAATATCTCCGCAATTTTCAATAATTTTACAGTCAGATGCACGAATTGGAACCATATTACAACTGGCGAGACTATTATATAGCCTCAGAAGATGAACGTAGTCCATTTTTTGGGACTGTTTATAGCGAGTTTGAATACGATAAAAGAATCTATAATTACCTACTTCATCCGCAATGGGATTATTTTGGTTCCCAGACGCTTTACCTGAAGATCCTTTTTACTGATTATGATAAAGGATACTGCATCATTGAGTTTATTGGCGAATGGAACGATGCTATTTACAACGATATCATGGTCCTGAAAAGGGAATTGATCGACCTATTGATCGAAGAGGGCATCAACAAGTTTATCCTGATCGGTGAAAACATCCTGAACTTCCATGCTTCGGATGATTCCTATTATGAGGAATGGTTCAATGATATCGAAGATGGATGGATCGCTGGAATCGACTTCAGGGAGCATGTGATCAAAGAGTTTATGGATAACCATATCGACTACTATATCAATTTCGGAGAATACCTCAACAACTTTCCTTGGCGGACCTTAAAACCTAAACAGGTATATCATCATATCGAGGAACATATACAGAAGCGGTTATCCTAAAATATAGGGTAATAGGCTGGCTTATTTTAGCTTAATTCTCTATTTTTCCTTAGATTTGCCTATCAAAACATTGTAATTATGTCATTCAGAATAGAAAAAGACACCATGGGTGAAGTTCAGGTTCCAGCGGACAAATACTGGGGTGCACAAACTGAACGTTCTAGAAACAACTTTAAAATCGGACCGGCAGCTTCTATGCCACATGAAATCATCGAAGGATTTGCTTACTTGAAAAAAGCAGCTGCTTATGCAAACTGTGAATTAGGAGTATTACCGCAAGAAAAACGTGATGCTATCGCTGCAGTATGTGATGAAATCCTTGCCGGTAAGCTTGATGATCAATTCCCTTTGGTAATCTGGCAAACAGGTTCGGGAACTCAATCCAACATGAATGTAAATGAAGTAGTTGCTAACCGTGCTCAGGTATTAGCTGGTGGAAAAATTGGTGAAGGTGACCCTGTGTTGAAAGCTAATGACGATGTAAATAAATCACAATCTTCAAATGATACATTCCCAACAGGAATGCACATCGCTGCCTACAAAGCTGTTGTGGAAGTGACTATTCCAGGTGTTGAGAAATTACGAGATACCTTGAAGAAAAAATCTGAAGAGTTCATGAACGTTGTAAAAATCGGCCGCACACACTTAATGGATGCGACTCCTCTTACTTTAGGTCAAGAACTTTCTGGATATGTTGCGCAATTGAACTACGGAATCAAAGCGGTTAAAAACACCTTAGCTCACCTATCTGAATTAGCTTTGGGGGGTACAGCTGTAGGTACCGGATTAAATACGCCAAAAGGATATGACGTATTGGTAGCAAAATATATCGCTCAGTTTACAGGATTGCCATTTGTGACTGCTGAAAATAAATTTGAAGCATTAGCTGCTCATGATGCAATCGTGGAAACGCACGGAGCATTGAAGCAATTGGCCGTTTCATTGAATAAGATCGCAAATGATATCCGTATGTTGGCTTCTGGCCCTCGTTCAGGAATCGGAGAGATCTTGATCCCTGAGAATGAACCAGGATCTTCTATCATGCCAGGAAAAGTAAACCCAACTCAATGTGAAGCATTGACAATGGTGGCCGCTCAGGTGATGGGTAATGATGTTGCTATTACCATTGGTGGTACTCAAGGACATTACGAATTGAACGTGTTCAAACCAGTTATGGCTGCAAACTTCTTACAGTCTGCTAGATTGATCGGTGATGCTTGTGTGTCTTTCGAAGAACACTGTGCAATCGGTATTGAACCAAACTACGATCGTATCAAACAATTAGTAGACAACTCATTGATGTTGGTTACTGCCTTGAACACCAAGATCGGTTACTATAAAGCTGCTGAGATTGCTCAAACAGCTCATAAAAACAATTCTACCTTGAAAGAAACAGCTATCAAATTAGGTTATGTAACTGCTGAGGAATTTGACGAGTGGGTTAAACCTGAAGAGATGGTAGGTAGCTTAAAATAACATAGTGAATAAACAGAATAAAACATATTCTCAATTAAAAGCATACCTATCGATTGTGATAGGTATGCTTTTTATTTTCTCGAGTTGCCAAAGGCATTCTGATATGCAAGGCGAAGGTGAAGATTATCTGCAAGGTGTATGGGTGCAGGACAGTATCCCTGGACAAGAAGAGATGCTGAATTATACCTTACATGAGTTTAGATTCACTTGCGATTCGGTCTATACCATTATGCATGTCAAGAACGATGTCAAGAGCATCCCTGATAGTTGCTATAAAGATGGCAAATGGACTGAATACGCCAAAGCAGTGTACTCTGTCCGTGCTGACAGCATGATCGTTGAAGGGGTATACACCAAAGAAAACGGTAAACAGAAGATTTCTGGCTGCTACAAGCAAGGTCCTTATGTACCGAGGTACTTGATAAAGTCCAAAAGCAAGGATAGTTTGGTATTGGAAAATAAATTTGATAGCCGGCCTATCATATTGAGAAAAACAGCCGATATTACCTGTGTTCCCAAGAAACGTTGGGAATTATAGATAAAAGAAAAAGCCAAGGATTACCTTGGCTTTTTCTTTTATCTATTAAATCTTAATTGATCAACCTGTTATCATCAGAAGACTTTAAGATATGGTTCTTAAGTTCAGTTTCCGCAATCAATAATTCCCCTTCTGCTACCTTACGTTTCTCACGACCTTCACGCTGAATTCGCAATACCTCTTCGATGGTAGTGATGATATCGGTATTAGCTTTCTTAATGGTATCCATATCAATGATTCCTCTTTCTGTTTCTTTGGCAACATTGATGGTTGCTTCTTTCAACATTTCAGAGTTTCTCTTCAGCAATTCATTTGTAGCATCAGTAACTGCTCTTTGTGCCTCTAAGGCACTTTGTGCATGGGCAATACCTAGTGTAAGGACCATTTGGTTCTTCCACAAAGGTAGTGTATTGACGATACTTGATTGAATCTTTTCCATCAAGGAACTACTGTTGCTCTGAATCATCCTAATCTGCGGAGCCGTTTGTAGCACCACCATACGGGTAAGTTTCAGATCATGGACCTTACGTTCAAAACGCACAACATGTTGTTCCATGTCTTTATACTCTTGCACCTTATGCTGATCGCCAGTTGCTTCAGCTTCAGCTTTCAGAGCAGGCAAAGTCGTGGTCAGGACTTCATTTAGTTTTTCTTCCCCTGCTTGGATATGCAGAGAAAGGTCCTTGAAATACTGTTGATTTTGGACAAATAGCTTATCGAAGATATTGACATCCTTCGCTAAGTTTTTATAATGTCCTTCTAACTTCAGTTCAATGGAATGGATGTTCTTTTCCACGGAAGCATACTCAGTACGCATTCTCCCGATTTTCTTTTTGAGATTATCAAAGAATGGCAATAAAGGTTTTTTATTAACCCTTTCATCAAACTCACGGATTTCAGAACGTAGGTTGACCAAAATATCCTCGGCACCTCCTAAATCTTTTGTACGGACTTGTTTCAAGATCTCGTTCGAGAAGTTGCTCACATTACTTTGCGTACCTACCCCAAACTGAATGATGTCCGTAGTAGAGGTCAAATTAATCTTGTCTTTATATTGCTTAATCAATTGTTTTTCCTCTTCTGAGAAATTCACTTTCACCTCTGAGGGCTTATTCTGGTTTTGATCATCGTCCAGATGTGTCAAATCTAAATTTGCCATATTATTCTTTTAAAAGGTTTCTACTTTTTAAGGTCTGAATATATACATCGGTTTCAGCCGACACATCTAACATTCCCATTTTAAATTGATTTGTTACTTCTTCTTCTACAGCGACCGCAGCTTGGCGTATCACCTCTTCCAGCTTCTTCTTGGACTCATAGGTCACTGTATTGTTCAATCTTGCGTTTTCCAATTCATCATATTGCATCAGCACATTCACGATGGTGGAGTGTCGAACCAAAAACTTCTCTGCTTCCCGCTTATCCTTTTTCTCCAACAATTGAAATAACCGCAATATCTTGTCGATATCCTTATGGATGTTATTATTATCTATTTCTTTTCGCCAGTGCAATAGTCTTTCTACAAAAAATTGAGGTGTATCTATAGTTGGCGCGGATATTTCAAGACGTTTTTGAGAACCCATACTAGAAATCCAATACAGGTCACGGACTTCGGACAGTTCAAGTCTCTGTAAGTATGGCTTCGCTTGATTCAGCAGCAGGCCATTTCCAACTACATAAGACAATACCGATCCTCCCAATGTCAATAACATTGCCTGGCTTAGCGTCCCAAAAAACATAACGAAGGAAACAAGGAGTCCAATCTCGACTGCCAACAGCAGCCAAGCGGTAAACATCCAAGAACGCACCTTAGCTTTCTTTGCCTGCGACATCATCACCAAAGGATGCACGTGTATTGGCAAAGGAAGAAACATCAGGATGGATAAAAAGGTCCATACCAGCTGTCTAATCTCCCAAGGTCTACTTTTTTTCGTTGCCCAACCCATTCTTTAAATTTAAATATTATTTGTAAAAATACACCAATTCTTATTCCAATGATAGCAATCAGCCATAGTATTAGGTAATTGGCGGTAAATCACCTGCCATTACGTCATTTTTGTCGGTGAATTCCCCTCAAGGTTTTCTATCAGTGTTAACGTGATGTCGTATGGTTTTCGTTTTTCCCAACGAGAAATTAACCAAGAAATGAAACTCAGATTAAAAATGTCCTTGTTTTCATCCAAGTCCAGCATAGAATAAACAGTTTCCTGGAAACTTTGTTGAAAGACCAGATCAGGTTTCATCAAATATTTCTCGACCAAGCCTAGAAAATCCAATACCCGAGACTCTTTCACCTGAAGTAGATATTGCTTATACCTCCGCTTGAAACTCCTCAACCTTGACATGGCCAATTCAATATTCTCAAACTGTGCATGCAATAATATTTCCATCAAGTTCTTACGGATACTCCACAGCATCCCTAACTTCTTTTCATACCAAGCGTCAGTATGTGTCAATTTTGACAGGATCCTTATAGCCTTAAGGTCATTCAACTGACCCAAGAACATCGTTTTACTTAATATCAGGTCATCGATGTCAGCCTGCGCACTTTGTTTCCCCAAATTATCTAATGTATCATCAATAACAATAGCCGCTTCCGCTGCCCTACCAGAAAAAAAATAGTTCAATGCATAGAGCAACTGTTTTCTGTTCCATAGCAACGCCCTATACTGTTTATGCTGTTCTGATAAATCATCCAACTGCTTTAGGTATTTCAGGCTTTCTTCAAAAGACCTGTTCCTTAAATTAAAATTAGCCAAATAGTAAAGAATATGTAAATGATAAAAAACCTGGGAAGGTTGATTCATCTTTTGGCTTTCAATGAACCGATGGCTCTTTACCAAATACCTTTCCACCAAACTATAGTTCTGATTGATGGCGGCATATTCATTGGCAATAAATAAAATTTGATAAAGTGATTTATAATTCATCAGATCCAACATATTGATCTGATATTGCTTGATGGTCTTCTCGATCAACTCCGTCAAATTGATCACCTTGGCTTTCAAATGGATTTCATTCAATTCTTTCCTCAGTGCAGCATAGGCCAAACGCAACTTCGCCTCCCGCTGCATATGGTTCTGGTTGATCCGAAACTTTTCTGTCAGCTCATCCAGATTAACTGCAGCATCTAGATGCGAATATTGTAGCTTTAACAACAGGATCTCATTCAATAAACTAAACTGCTCCTGCGCAACCGCCAATCTTTCAGCCTTCTCCAATGACCTGAAACCGATCTTTTCCAGGTTGTTCTCAAGCAGATACCTCGCCACAACAAAATTCCGAAGGATATCATAAGATTCATCGGTACTGTTTTCAAAGGTTCTTTGTGAGAGGAACACAAGCAGGCTATCGTGCAATCTTTTCCGCAAGGCATGGTATGCATCCCTGTTTTTAGAATTTTTATAAAGGCTTTCTATTGATTTTATATCGTCAGTTTCTATCAAATTGAACAATTTGATATTCTTCACATCATTCCTTTTATTTTTCTTTGTCAAATAACTCTTAAAATCACTTTTATCTTGATTATTCAACAATTTTATCAACTCATTAAGAGAATCCATGTACAAACATTTTTATTAAAACACAACATAAATTTACATTATATATCATCAGTTAACAACAATTATTTGGTTTCACAGGCAAAGTTTGAACCCGACCTTTGGGTCAGTATTAATCATAAAAACAAAAAAAAATGGAACCGCTAAATAACAAAACTGAGGAGATGTTAACTCCATTAAAACACACAGACGAAAACAGAAAGTCTTTCAAACCAACGGCAGCCTTTGTAGGGGCCTCATGGATCGCCATGTTAACTGGCATCTTCGGTTACTGCATCGGACTATGGAATGCAACGATGGAACTCAATGAAAAAGGCTACTACCTTGTCATCCTGCTTTTCGGACTATTCGCCGTCATATCCGTTCAAAAAAGCGTTCGGGACCGCGCAGAAGGTCTTGCAGTGACCGAACTATATTACGGCATCAGTTGGTTTGCCACCTTGGCCTCTATTATTTTATTGATCATTGGCCTTTGGAATGCCGATCTATTCTTAAGTGAAAAGGGGTTTTACGCCATGTCGTTTATCCTGAGTGTTTTCTCAGCCATTGCTGTTCAGAAAAACACCCGTGACGCTAAATTATTTAAAGAAGAAAACATATAACTTAGCGGTTGCCCTGCAGTGTCGAGCAATTGGCCTGCAGGGATTTTTACACTAATTGTTATTTTCACGTTAGAAACTTAATAGATTTCGCATGAAAGATCTAGAAAGAAAAGACCTAGAGCTGCTCTCCGTTCATTCCGACATCAAGGAAAACGAACTCCAACAGTCTCTGGAAGAATATATATACCCCAAACAAGACGCCTGGGCACGGTTTACACAGATCGTCCTATTGGCATTGGGAGTCGGCTTCATGGCCGCCGGAATTGTCTTTTTCTTCGCCTACAATTGGGAAGACCTCGATAAATTCGTCAAACTGGGGATCGTACAAGGCTTAGTCATTATCACGACCAGCCTGAGCCTGACCCTCAAAACCAACAAACTGTTCAAGGATATCATCTTAACCGCTGCTTCCCTCCTAGTCGGAGTGATGTTTGCCGTCTTCGGGCAGGTTTACCAAACGGGGGCCAATGCCTATGACTTTTTCCTTGCATGGACCATTTTCATTAGCCTTTGGGTATGGGTATCCAAATTCCCGCCACTCTGGCTTATGTATTTAGGCCTCGTTAACCTCAGCATATTCCTCTACTACGAACAGGTGGCTAGGTATTGGGATTTTATTTACCTGTCATCAGGCCTGTTTGTCTTAAACGCAGCCTTTCTTTTAGTCTGCATCTGGATCAACGAAAAGAAAAAAGGGGAAATTCCTGCCTATTTCAACAATATCCTAGGATTAACAGCTGCAGTCTGGTCCATCTATAGCAACATCTATTGGATTATGGAGAACCGATACTATGACATGCCAGTAATTCTTGGAGCAACTCTCCTATTTTATGGCTTAGGTCTTTGGTATGGGAATAAAAAGAACAATCCCTTCTATATGGGATTAATACCCTTCAGCTGCATTATCATTTTCGCATCCGTACTGTTGAAGATTTACGATGGCATGCAGATGTATCTATTGATTTCAGTATATCTCATTGTCACCGTCAGCCTCGTTATCTGGAACCTTATAAAAATGCAAAGGAGGAATCATGGAAAATAATCAAACCCAAGAAGCTCTTCTAAAAGTACAAGGCACGATTGGAAGAGAACTAAACATAGACCAAGCCGCAATAAACAGGGACTTGCTTAAAGATAGGCATAGCCAATCCATGACCATCAAGGTCCTGTCCGTTATTGGAGGCATCCTAGCTACAGGTGCATTTTTACTGTTTTTGGAATTGGCCAACTTCTCTTCCAATCACATCCCGCTGTTTATCCTATCTGGAATATTCTTTATTGCTGCCATCTGGATCAACAAAAAATATGACCGTGTCCTATTCGACACCTTATCTGTCTGCATCTATCTACTCAGCTTTATTCTGTTTGGAATGGGCTATAGTAAATTCGACGGCTACACAGATGTGCCATTATTCGTCTACCAAGCACTTGCAATCCTCACGATTACCATCAGCAGGAGCTATATTCTGACATTTTGTGCTATCCTCATTTCTACAGGTACTTTTTTAGCCTACTTTAGCTACAAAGAGGTCCCAGAATTAAACAATGCCCTTTTGGTCCTAGTCGCCATCCTTTTCATTTATTTCACTTTCAACGAAGGTAAATTGATGAAACGAAAGGCAATTCAAGGAAAGCGTTATTTGGCAATCCGCACAGGCTTGGTTTTTTCTTATTTGATCTGTCTTTATTATTGCAGTCGTCCGAACTATATGCCAAACGCTTGGATTATTGATTGGGCAACTTCCGGCGTATTGATCGCTATGACGCTTTGGCTCATTAACTGCTTGCTCAATCGATTCCTTTGCGAAGAAATTGGCAAGAAAATCTTTATTTCCTTAGTCGTCCTGATATGTTTAGGGTTTACGGCTATGAGTCCTGCAATTTCCGGATCCTTATTACTGTTGTTAGTAAGCTTCAAGGTCAATTACAAAACCGGATTTGCCCTAGGCATTATTGCTTTTATTTATTTCATCGGAATGTTTTACTACGATCTTGACATCAGTTTATTGAAAAAATCCATTGCCATGTTTGTCTCTGGCGTATTTTTCCTGCTGTTGTACCTTATGATCTTCAAAAAATCAATTTCACATGAAAAAGCTTAGCATTATTATCATAGTCACTAATCTGATCGCTTTATTGATCTATTTCAATTACAGCATCCGACAAAAAGAAGATATCCTCAAAAATGGAAAGCTGGTCCTTTTGGAATTGGCGCCCGTTGATCCAAGGTCCCTGATGCAGGGCGATTACATGCGACTGGCCTACGAGATACAGGATAACTTCGTCATAGATAGCATCCCTAAGCGCGGCTACGTTGTCTTAAAAGTTGACAACAACCAAGTAGGAAAAAGCATCCGTTGCCAGCCTAACAGAGAACCCCTGAACCCAGGCGAATTCCTGATCGAATACACCCGACCTAAATCTTGGCTGCTCAATATTGGCGCAGAATCCTATTTCTTCGAAGAAGGAACTGGCCAACGCTACGAAAAAGCCAAATATGGCGGTCTAAAAATCGACGAAAACGGAAATAGCCTGTTGATAGGGCTGTATGATGAGAATGGGAAGGAGATATGAGATATGAGATGTGAGATATGAGAAATTTCACGTACTATGGGTTGGGGAAAAAAGAGATATTTTCAACAAATGATATAGCCATTTAATATCCCGGTTGATATCTCAAGTCTCATATCTCACATCTCATATCTAAAACAAAGAAGGGGTTTCTTTATTGAAACCCCTTCTTTGTTTTATCTGTAAACCTTAGAATGGCAAATCATCATCATCTGATGAATTTGCAGATATATCTACCGGTGGCATGTCTGCGTAACCTGGTGCTGGAGCTGCTTGAGCGGTATTCGCTACTTTAGTGACTCTCCATGCTACTAGGGAGTTAAAATAAGTTGTCACTCCATCCTTATTCGTCCAAGGACGACCACGTAGATTGAAAGATACTTCAACTTCATCACCAACAGCTAGGTTATCAAATATGTTGACGCGGTCCTGTGTCGACTCAAAACGAATGTACTCTACAAACTGTGGGTTTTCAGCATAGGCAACGATCAAATCTCTCTTCTTGAAAGACTCTGTTACTTGTTGCGTCGCCCCTATCTCATGTACTTTTCCTCTTATTTCCATAACTTATTTATTAAACCGTAAAATTAAACATTTTTTGCTAAGAGAATAAGTAACTTTGCACAAATATGGCAGAAGTTTTCAACAAACAGAATAAGGTAATCGTTACTTGCAACCGTAGGTTGTCCCCTTATTTGGAACAGGAAATCCGTGAATTGGGATTTGATATCAAACGTGCATTCAACACCGGTGTAGAGCTACAAGCCTCTGTAAATGAATGCATCAAGTTAAACTTAAACTTACGTATTGCGAGTCAGGTTCTCTATGAATTAAAATCATTTAGAGCCCATAATGCAGACGAACTTTATAAACAATTAGTGACTATTCCATGGGAAGATTTGATCCCGATCGATGGATACTTTTCGGTAACATCCCATGTCCACAACGAGACCATTACCACACCGCTCTTTGCAAACGTAAAGGTCAAGGATGCCATCGTAGACCGTATCAAAGATAAAAAAGGGATGCGCCCGAATTCAGGTCCAGACCTAAATCGTGCAGTTATCCACCTGCATTGGATGGAAGACCGCGCTGAAATCTTCTTGGATACTTCTGGGGAAACCTTGGCTAAGCACGGCTATAGAAAACATCCTGGGAAAGCTCCAATGTTGGAGGCTTTGGCGACTGCAACCATTATGGCAACCCAATGGGATGGCAAAACCCCATTCGTAAACCCGATGTGTGGTTCAGGTACCTTAGCTATCGAAGCTGCCCTAATGTGCCAAAACCGTAAACCTGGTTTGCAACGCATGAACTATTCCTTTATGCACTTCATCGGATACAATGAGGAGGTCTTCTTCGAGGAACGCCGTATATTAAAGGATATCACCGACAAGACTAACCTTCCCCATATTATTGCATCTGATATCTCTGCCGATGCAGTTGAAATTGCCAGACTCAATGCCCGTACCGCTGGTGTGGAACATCTGATCGAATTTGAAACCTGTGATTTTGCAGAAACTACTATTCCTGAAGGCGATGGTGTCATCATGTTCAACCCTGAATATGGCGAGCGCCTAGGTGTACATAGCAAACTGGAGATCACCTATTCCCGAATCGGCGATTTCATGAAACAGAGTTGCAAAGGATACCGTGGCTATATCTTCACTGGAAATCCAGACCTGGCCAAGAAAATTGGCTTGAAAGCTTCCAGAAGATTCGAGTTTTTCAATGGTAAACTAGACTGTAGATTATTGCAATACGAATTGTACGATGGCTCAAAAGACAGATAAGCAAGAACAGCTCATTCTAAAGACAGCTGCTTTTGTCGAAGATAAACTGAAAGATGCGGAGTCTGGCCACGATTGGTGGCATATCCTCCGCGTCTGGAACAATACCAAACTGATCCTGAAAGAAGAGGAAGCAGATGCCTTTGTATGCGAATTGACTGCCCTGTTGCATGATATTGCAGACAGTAAATTCCACAATGGGGATGAAAGCATCGGTCCTAGGGTAGCTGGCGAATTCTTGAAATCCATTGAAGTCGACGATATAGCCATCGAACATGTACAAAATATTATTTTGAACATGTCCTATAAAGCATCTTTAGGCGAAGTCAGTTTTCACTCCAAGGAACTGGAAATCGTTCAGGACGCAGACCGCCTCGATGCGATCGGTGCCATAGGCATCGCTCGTGCTTTTAACTATGGCGGTTATAAAAACAGGGAAATCTATAATCCTGAAATCCCCGCTCTGGAAAACCAAAGCAAGGAAGCCTATAAAAACACAACGGCTCCAACCATCAACCATTTCTATGAAAAACTGTTGTTGCTAAAAGATAAAATGAACACTTCGACTGCCAAGAAAATCGCTCTGGGCAGGCACCAACACATGGAGTCATTTCTGCAACAATTTTATAGCGAATGGAACGGAGATCGATAAATTAATAATATCTTAATATTAATTGGGTAAATTCGGGACATGTTTCATAAAAACATGCTCCGAATGAAATTCAGACAGCTAATTCATATTACTGTATTCTGCCTATTCTTATTTCCTAACCTAGTCTTCAGCCAAGAACAAGACTCCGTTCAAATTACCCATGCAAACTGGAATAAGAAAGAAATCAAAAAAGGCATCATTTGGTATCAAGGCCATTTTGAAAACCTATTCAATGCGGTCCAAGAAATCAATTGGGTAGAAATCGACCTGCACAAATACCACAAAAACATACATATTGCCGCAGAACCTTCCAAATTAATACCAACCTCTAGCTTTGCGGAACAAAACCAAGCATTAGTCGCCATCAATGCCTCTTTCTTTGACATGAAAAACGGCGGTTCGGTCGACTA
This sequence comes from Sphingobacterium sp. LZ7M1, assembly GCF_024296865.1. GTDB lineage: Bacteria > Bacteroidota > Bacteroidia > Sphingobacteriales > Sphingobacteriaceae > Sphingobacterium. Next base: position 3,898,175 of record NZ_CP101134.1, read on the forward strand.
TCTCAAACTGAACAACCAAATACTGAGTCAGTCCAAAGTTAAACCCAATGCTCGGGCAAATGCTGTTTTTAGCATATCTAAGAAGAAACTGAGGATCCAAGAAAACACAAAACAAAACGTAGAAGAGTCCAAAGCTCCATCCATTATGGTTGCCGGACCTCTCCTATTGGTTGAAGGGCAATATGCAGAACTCGCAAAGAATGCATTCAACGACAACCGCCATCCTCGCACGGCTATTGCCATCAGTTCAAAACATAAATTGATCTTAATGGTTGTTGACGGTAGAAGCAATATGGCCAATGGAATGAACCTAAAGGAATTGAGCCAAGTATTGAAGTGGATTGGAGCAAAGGATGCGATGAACCTAGATGGCGGCGGCAGCAGCACCCTGTACATCAAGGGAGAAGGCAGCAATTCCATCGTCAATTACCCATCGGACAACAAGAAATTTGACCATGAAGGCCAGCGTTCTGTTGCCAACATTATATATTTAAAATAATTAGAATAAAATAAAATGAAAAAACAGGTATTTTTAGTAGCTATGACCATGATTATCCATGTAGGATTATTTGCACAGACTTCCATTATCGCTCACCGCGGAGCATGGAAAAACAGCAAAGTTCCTCAAAATTCAATTGCATCCCTAGATGCTGCAATCTCTCAAGGAGCATGGGGAAGTGAATTTGATGTGCACCTTACTAAAGATGATGTATTGGTGGTAAATCATGACCATGATTTCCATGGCCTAGAAATCGAAGACCTTACTTATCAAGAGTTATTGGCGAAAAAACACGATAATGGCGAGTCCCTCCCAACTGTTGAAGAATACTTAAAAGCAGGTTTGAAACAAAAGGGAACTAAATTGATCTATGAATTGAAAACAAGTAAGCTTGGTAAAGAAAGAACCATGAAAAACGTGGAACTTTCATTGGCCCTTGTCAAAAAACTTAAAGCTGAAAAAATGGTGGAATTCATTGCCTTTGATTGGGATGCATGCCTGAAATTCAGAGAACTTGACAAAAAGATCAAGGTTCACTACTTAAATGGCGACAAATCTCCAGCAGAGGTAAAAGCAGCTAAATTAACTGGGGTAGATTACCACTTCAGCATCTTCCAAAAGAACCCGAACTTGATCAAGGAATTCAAGGCACTGAAATTGAAAACCAATGCTTGGACCGTGAATAAAGAAGAGGACATGAAATTCTTTATTGATCAAAAAATTGATTTTATCACGACAGATGAACCTGAACTATTAAAAACATTATTGAACAAATAAGATGAAAAAACTATTAATCAGCCTAAGCCTAGTGCTATGCATGGGACTCTCCTATGCACAGAAAATGAATGTTGCCACTTTCAATATCAGGATGAAAACCGACAGTGATGTAGGCAACCTGTGGAAAGACCGTTATTCGCACCTGACTGACCTGATCAAATTCCATGAATTTGAAATCTTCGGTGTTCAGGAAGCATTTAAAGAACAGTTGAATGATATGTCGGCTGATTTGCCTGACTTCAAATACATCGGTGTAGGTCGTGATGATGGTGCTGATAAAGGTGAACATTCCTCCATTTTCTATGATACAAAACGTTTCGAGGTGAGTAAAAGTGGAACATTCTGGTTATCCCCTACCGATACGGAAAAACCTAACAAAGGATGGGATGCTGCCTTACCTAGAATCTGTACTTGGGGTATTTTCAAGGACAAATCAAATGGCAAGAAATTCATCTTTATGAATACGCATTTTGATCACGTTGGGATTGAAGCACGTAGAGAAAGTGCTAAATTGATCCTTGCCAAAGCGAAGGAGTTTGCAAAAGACCTTCCATTGATCTTAACTGGGGATTTCAATATCGATGAGACCAATGAAGCATATTTCACCCTTGCAAAAAGCGGTGTTGTGCAAGACGTCTACGATTTGGCTAAGATTAAATACGAACCAAATTCATCCTTCAATGCTTGGGGCAAGAACATCCAAGAGAAAGCAAGAATTGACCATATCTTTATCACAAAACCATTTAAAGTGCGTAAATATGGTATCTTGACCGATACCTATATGGGTAAATTCCCTTCAGATCACTTCCCTGTCATCGCAGAATTGAACTGGAAATAAAAAATATTGAGCAAGAAAAGGGCTCTTCACTAAACTGAGGAGCCCTTTTTGTTTTCAGTTCTTCTCTTTTTAAAGGATATAAGACCAAACGGCAGGCGTTACCGGATACAATTACACAATATTTCGGGCCGATACAACATATTCATCTCATAATTGTTATAACATTCTACTTATGAATTAGCTATTTTTGAATCATGAAACATTTCAAAAGCATAACCCTACTTGGCCTATTTAGTGCCAGCCTTTTTATCAGTGGCTGTGAAACCTTGAACCAAGCAGGAATTACCCTTCCACCACAAGGAACAGGTTCTACAAACCCCAACACGGGCAGTTCTGAAAGCGGTCAAACTACTGGAACGATTACCCAAGCAGAAGCCACTACAGGTATCAAACAAGCCTTGAACAATGGTCTGCAACAAAGTATACAGACACTATCTGTAAAAAATGGTTTCCTAGGGGATGCCGCAGTAAAGATCTTGATGCCGGAGGAAGCAAGGAAAGTTGAATCTGCATTGCGCGCGGTAGGGATGAATAAATTATGTGATCAGTTTATCGCCAGCATGAACCATGCAGCAGAATCAGCTGTGAAAGAAGCTTCAACGGTATTTGTAAATTCTCTGTCTAAAATGACAGTCAACGATGCTTTCAATATCCTATTGAGCGGACAACAAGATGCTGCTACCAATTATTTCAAAAAAACAACTTCCTCTGAATTGACAACCAAGTTTAGCCCCATCATTCAATCTGCAATGGGTAAAAACAATGTTTCAACATACTGGAATCAATTGACCAGCGCTTACAATAACCTACCATTAGGCAACAAGATCGAAACGGACCTGACTGCCTATGTAACCCAAAGAGCTATCGATGGCCTGTTCGTCAAGGTTGCTGACCAAGAGCTAAAAATCCGTAAAAACATTGGCGGGGCCAGAAACTCTGGTATCTTGGACAAGGTATTTGGATGGGTGGATAAGCAATAAGGGAGATATGAGATGGGAGATATGAGATTTGAGACTCTTTTTTGCTCCTTTTCGTAGCGAAGAAAAAACAAAACAGGTAGAATGAGTATTCTACCTGTTTTGTTTTTTCTGTATATCTTATTAAAAACCCCGAGCCGGGGGTGACATCTTTGTAGAATTAGGATGTTTGAAATGGTGAACCCATAGCGTTGGTGAAATAATTTTCAATAATGCTTCTTGAAGAAATAAAATAGATCGTTCGCGGTGCTCACGATGACAACATTCCAAAAATTAAAAACAATAGATTCTTCGCTTCGCTCTGAATACCTCTTTAGCGCATTTTGATTCTGAATGATTAGTGAAGAATCTGTACGGTTCTTCTCTTAAAGACTTTGTCATCCTGTACCTTCGTTACAGGAACTGTACGCCAATGCGATTATTTGTATGGTTCCGAGAACCTTCCTGCCTACCAATGATAAGTTTAATAGAAATGTGTTTCTAGCCATTAAGGAACATATTTGTTTTCCAAAAAAATCTCTTCTTTGCGACAAACTGCCCTAGAAGGGCAGAATTATTTTAGCATGGATGGTAAACAATAAAGGGCTAATGCAAAAACGATGTTCGATTAATCGAACATCGTTTTTGCGCGACTTCCAGGCTAACGTGCCATGGCAGCTAAAATAATGGAACCCAAAAAGGGGTTCTATATTTAAAAAAATAAAAGAGCTAATTTATTTTCATTACCAACTTGCTGTCATAACCTTCCAATAAATTCTGCGCAAATTTTTACTTCTCAGGTTGACACTGGAAAGGATATCTTTAAAATTTTTCAGGAACATCCCTTCGAGACTCCTTTTACCATTATTCGAGGCATATTGCGAAAATTCCGAATGTGTCTCGAATAAGGTCAAAATGATCTCTAAAGAAAATTTAAAATTTTAGAAAAGTAAGCTCGCATGCATACAGCCATATATTACGATTTAATGGCAGTGATTTTAGTTAAGAGGGTAATAAATTTGTAGTTTTGTTAAATGGAAATTAATCAGATTCATGATTTTCAGGTTGCTGAAAATTTTATCAAATATGTTCAGGTTGACACCCAATCTGACGCGCAATCAAGTACAGTACCTTCTACAGAAAAACAGAAAGACTTAAGCAGGATATTGGTCGAAGAATTAAAAGCTATGGGCATTGAAGACGCTCATTTGGATGATTTAGGCTATGTTTATGCCACTATCCCTTCGAACACCGACAAACAGGTGCCTGTTATCTGTTTCTGTTCACATGTAGACACTTCTCCAGATTCTTCCGGAACCAATGTTAAGCCTTTGGTCCACCAGAATTACCAAGGTCAAGACCTTGTTCTTCCCGATGATGAAAAAATCGTGATCCGCATGGCCGATCACCCTGATCTGAAGGAACAAATCGGAAATGATATCGTAACTGCCAGTGGAAAAACCCTGTTAGGTGCCGATGATAAAGCTGGAGTGGCAGAAATTATGGATGCTGCCCGCATCTTGATGAGCAACCCTGAAATTAAGCATGGCGATATCAAGATTTTATTTACCCCTGATGAAGAAATCGGACGTGGAGTAGACCATGTTGATTTGAAGAAATTGGGTGCTGAATATGCCTACACCATGGATGGGGAAAGAGCAGGAACCTTGGAAGATGAAACCTTCTCTGCTGATGGCGTGAAGATCAAGATTGATGGAATTTCCATTCACCCTGGTTATGCAAAAGGAAAAATGATCAATGCGATCAAGGTTGCTGCAGACATTGTAGATAGCCTTCCTAAGGATCGTTTATCTCCAGAAACAACCCATGCTAAGCAAGGGTTTGTACATCCGACCAATATGGAAGGTACAGTAGAGGAGGCGACCTTGAACTTTATCATCCGTGACCACGACACCAAAAAATTAGCGGAACACGAGGCTGAATTGGAAGCAATCGTTAAGGAAGTATTGTCCAAATATCCAGGAGCAAGCTATTCATTTCAAGTTAGCGAGCAATACCGCAACATGAAAGAGGTATTGGATAAGGATACGAAAGTGGTAGAGATCGCCATGATGGGGATCGAACGCGCAGGAATGAAGGTAGAAAAAAGAAGTATCCGTGGTGGTACAGATGGGTCTAGGTTATCCTTTATGGGACTGCCTTGTCCTAATATCTTTGCTGGTGGTCATGCCTTCCATGGCAAGCAGGAATGGGTATCCATCCAGGACATGCAAAAGGCCGTATTGACCATCTTACACATCGCAGCCCTTTGGGAAGAACTTTCATAATAAAAACAATAAAACTAGAAATTTAGACCATATGCTACAGAACGAAGTATTAAAGAACATAGAGTACAGAAGAGCGGTATTCCAGGCGAACTATACAGATCAAGAGGTTACCCGCGAGGAATTATTGACTATTTTGGAAGCGGCAAATGCAGCTCCTACGCATAAACGCACACAACCTTGGAGATTTGTGGTCTTCCGCAACGAAGGTTTGATCCGTTTGGGTGATGAATTAGCAAGAATCTACAAGTCGGTAACGCCAGCTGAAAAATATACAGAGGCTACTGAACAGAATATGGCCAAAAAAGCGACCCAATCTAAGGCTGCTTTAGCTATTATCGTCGATTATTCTGGTGACCTTCCTGAATGGGAAGAATTAGCTGCTACGGCTTGTGCAGTAGAGAATATGTGGTTGGCAGCAGCATCTATCGGTATCGGTGGATATTGGGCTACTCCTGGATTGATCAATCATATCGGTCCATTCTTGAACCTGAAGGAAAATCAACGTTGTATCGGATTTTTCTACATGGGACACCATGAATCAGAACCGAGAGAGCCGGTTAGAAGCCCGATCGAGGATAAGATCCGTTGGGAAGAATAAGCAATAAAAAAGGTCAAGGAAAATATCCTTGACCTTTTACTTATACCCATTACTATATTATTCAACCGCTATTGCCACGCCCCCATTTTCTCCAGTCCATCTTACTTTTTGTTCAATAAACGTCGAGATAATCGCATCTAAATTTTTATTGCTAGAGGAGGTCACTCGGATATTTTGAGGTTTCCCATCGGTTAGATCGAAAGTTACCTGCACATTCCCCCTGTCATGAATGTCCCTTAATTCGGAATTCAGTTCTTCATTGAATTTTTCCCAGCCTCCAATTGGTACTGCATCGGCATTTTCCATAAGCATAGACTGCACATGCATCTCATGTTCCATCAAAATAACTTCATTATTCCGTTCTGTTTTCTGATGGGTGATATATTTAAATAGGATCAGTGAGGACGCCACCAAGAATAAAACCGCAGCAGCCATCCCAACCGTCAACCTTTGCCAGTTATAGAATCTTCTCTTTTTATCCTCCGCTTTGGCTTCGATTTTCTTGGCCAATCGTTGCTGCAAAATGCTCAACTGATGGGAATCTACCCCTTGTTGGAGTTTGTATCCATCGATAGCATCCTGTAAAAAAGGATCGTTCAAGGCTTCACGTTCCATCTCGTACATCTCTTCCTTACTCATGAGTCCCATGACGTAATTGTGAATCCGCGTTAATTGATAATTATTTTCCATTACTTTTTCTCCATACAAATTTTAAGATTCCGCCTGCCGTTCTGTATATAGCTCTTTACTTTGGCTATATCATGTCCCGTCTGTTCGGCGATATCTTTATAACATTTCTGTTCCAGATAAAACATTCGGATGCAAAGCTCCTGTTCTTGGTTCAGGCCCGCGATACAGGATTCCAATTTTTCAAAGTCTTGCTCCCCCCATTTCTTTTCATCATCATCGTTAAGCATCTTCTCCGATTCATAGAGGTTTTCCTCGATGTCAACCTTCGTAATCTGCTTGTTTTTCCTTAGCTGCATTAAGCAAAAATTGCACGCATATACATAAACCCAACTCTTGAAATTATCCACCTCATACACGCGCAACTTATTTATTAGCTCATCGAAAATCTGCATGACCGCGTCTTGGCTTTGCTCGGCATCCTGAAGATACTTATAGCAAACACCATATAACAAGGACATGTATGGAGCATATAGCTTGCCTAGCGCATCCAAACTGCCTGTTTCTTTATAGTATTGCAACAACTGTTTTTCGTCCATGCTATTTTCTCTTCATGTATATGATGATTTCAGACCTGAATTTGCACAAATTATTTTAAATATTCCCATGGATAAACAGAAATAAAAAAGCCTCAAATCACGATGATTGAGGCTTGTATATTGTGGATTTCAAGGACTAACCAAACAAAGCGATGGCTAAGACCAGGGTTACAATGATATTGAAAGTTTGAGCAATCAAGAAAGCATACAGAGGTTTCTTATTGTCCTGTTTAAACAGATCCTTAAAGTTTGTTTCCAGACCGATAGAGGTAAAAGCAATGGCAAACCAAAGTCCTTGAACACTCTTTAAACTATCTTTGATGGATGCTGTGGTTTCGGGTGAAACCACAAAGGAGAACATCAGGGAAACAAATACAAAGCCGACCACAAATTTCGGGAACCTCTCCCAGATCAATTTCAAGGTTGGTTTTTCCCTTTTGGTTTTATCATCTACAGATTTGGAATAGGTCCAGTAGATACTGATGAAGAATGCCGCAATACCCAAAAGTACATTCTGCGAGAATTTCACGATGGTACTGATCTTTAGCGCCTCCTCACCCACTAGGGTTCCAGAAGCGGCAACTGCTCCACTCGTATCGATACTACCACCTAACCATGCACCCGTAACCTCTTGGGATAGCCCCATAAGTTCAGCTAGATAAGGCATAAAGATCATCATCGGCACGGCAGTCACCAACACCAATGAGATGATATAAGATAGTTTTTTATTGTCACCTTCGATTGCTCCCGAAGTTGCGATCGCAGCGGATACCCCACAGATCGAAACTGCACTGGAAAGCATCAGGGACATTTCTTTATCGATCTTGAATTTCTTACAGATCCAGAATGCAAAGTACCAAACGGACACGACTACAACCAGAGCCTGGATAAGGCCTAATGAACCCGCTTTTAAGATATCGCCAAATATGACCGTTGTACCCAAAAGAACCAATCCGATCTTGACATACATCTCGGTATTCAGGGCTGCTTTGAACCAATCGGGCAACTTGAAGAAGTTGCTGATGATCAAGCCGATAGCCAAACTGAATATCACTGCCTCTAGATTGAAACTCTTAACACCTGAATTTCCAGCCAATACCAAGGCAAAAAGGGTCAGGACATAGATAATCGGAAATACTATCAGCAATGCCTTGAGGCTTTTCTTGAGCAAGAGGGCTCCTAAGATAGCCGTTACGTAGACTAAGATGAATTGCAGGCCCATTGCTCCTAAATTGGATCCAGAAAGTACTTTTGAAGTGAGTTCAGTAGAGTTTGACCAGCCGAAAGATGGAACAGGTACTACGAAACCAAGCAGGGCAAGCCCAATGATTCCGAATCCCAAGATAACAACTACCCAATCCTCAGAGAGTTCAAATGTTTTGGCAGACATAAAATGTTTAAGTTGATGATTTAATTAATTGATCAAATGCGGGCTGAAGATAGGGAAAATTAAACTGAAAGCCATTTTTTAAAGTTAATAAAGTTGTTACCGGAACGCTTTCCAACAGGAGTGAAGAGTCCACTCCTTTTACGAATGCTCCCATCTTGGCCATGAAGGTTGGCAGGGGCAAACCAAACGAAACGCCTGATGCATGCCTTAATTTTTGCATAAACTCGGCATTGCTTACCGGATTAGGACTGCAGGCATGGTAAATATCGGCTCGATGGTCTGATTTGATGATCCAATCGATCATTCCCACAAAATCGGCTTCATGAATCCAAGCAATCATTTGCTTTCCATCTCCTACCTGTCCAGCCAAGCCCATCTTTGCCAATGGGTATAGCTCAGCAAACATACCTGACTTCTTGGTCAGGATGGGACTCATCCTCAAGATCAGTTTTTCTGTATTTGGCGTATGGGCAGCTAAGAAGGTTTTTTCCCAATCCTGCGCCAAGGAACCTAGGAAATCATTGGAATATTCCTTTGAAGTTTCATCTTTTAGAGATGTGCCGCCATTGAAAATGGAAACGCCCGAAAAGTTGATCCAGAGTTTTACCGGATTTTCCAATTGGGATATCGCTTCACCTAACAACCTGGTTGGACCCAACCTCGAGCTGCGGAGCAACGCTTTGTTTTTCTTGGTAAATCTTCTATTGATGGAAAGTCCACAGAGGTTGATTAGCACATCGGCACCTTCCAGTTCTTTCTGCCAGGAATCAAGGTTTTCGCCATCCCAATATACAAAGTCTAGCTTTGGATGGTGCTTGACCATACGCTTCCGACTCAGCACGATGATTTCATGGTCCTGTTCTCTAAACATACTGATCAATAAATTGCCTAAATTCCCGGTGCCTCCCGCCAATACGATCTTTGCCATAATTAAATTTTTATTTTGATGTGGTAATGGTCCTTCAATGCAATTCGAGCAGCATGGTACCCACACATCCCGTGAACACCACCTGCAGGTGGCGTTGAAGAAGAACCGATATAAACATTGGGATTGGAAGTGCGGTAAGGTGTCAAGGATTTGGTTGGCCTAGTGAACAGCTGCATAATATCCATCTGACCAGCATTGATATCTCCACCGATGTAATTTGGATTGTATTGTTCCAGCTGCCCGGTATTCATAGATGACCTTGCCAGAACGGTATCCCTAAAACCCGGAGCAAACCTTTCAATCTGATTCTCGATAGCTTCACTGCGGTCTGCAAAAGAACCATGGGGGACATGACAGTATGCCCAAGCTGTATGTTTTCCTTCCGGTGACCGGGTCGGATCAAATTTGCTTGGCTGCGCGAATAAGACAAATGGCCTGTCCACTAATTTGCCATTATAGGTATCCAATTCGTTTTTTGCAATTTCTGCAAAGGTATTCCCAATATGTACCGTAGCGGCAAACTGGCTTCTACCATCACTAAAGGGAGTAGGATCTGATAATGCCCAATCCATTTTAAAGACCCCCATGCCATAACGATAGGCTTCCAATTGCTTCCTATAGCCCTCCAGAAGATCTAAGCCTTTAATCTTTAATATCTGCAGTGGTGTGAGGTCAAGGATCAGCACCTTATGTTTTGGTAGATCACGTACATCTTCGAGCCAAAAATTGAGCTGCAGTTCTCCTCCCAGTGATTCATAATAAGCCAACATGGAATCAGCAATTGCTTGGGATCCACCGACTGGAATTGGCCAGCCGACTTGATGCCCCAACGTCCCTAACACCATCCCAATCGCTGCTGTACTCAATTTATTGAAGGGTAAGATGCCATGGGCCACCAATCCCGACCATAAGGCTTTAGCCTCAACGGTCTGGAATCGATCGGCAATGGCGTGCGCACTGCGCAATCCTGATAAACCGAACTTGGCCATCAACAATGGATTGTTAGGAAACCTTAAAGGTCCGAGAAGATCTTTCGAAAGGGAGTCCCAATTTTTGACAAATGGTGACAATAGTGCCTGATAAGCATTATAATCTTGCCCTAGCTCCTGCTGCATCAGCTTCATGTCCTGATGTAATACGACGGCTCGACCAGAGTCTAAGGGTTGGGAAACCTGAAAATCCGCGATTTTGAAAGCCAAGCCGAAATCCTCTAGCGGCAATGAGCGCATAAAAGGTGATCCAAGAGCCATGGGATGGATTGCCGAACATACATCGTGCTTGAAACCTGGAAGGGTAAGTTCTTTGGTTCGCATCCCGCCTCCTACTGTATCGGCACCTTCTACAAGCAAGGTGCTTAACCCTTGTCTTTGTAGGGTGATGGCGGCAGCAAGTCCATTGGGTCCGGATCCTATAATGATGGCATCGTAACTTTTCAAATCATCGGTATGAATCTTAAAGTTAAGATAAAGCAATGTGAATTGCTAAAATGAGGGGCTATAAAAAAGAAAAAGCCCCAATGCTGGGGCTTTAATCATAATCAACCTTTAATACTTAGAAACAGTATTTATTTTCTTCAATCAATTTCTTCGCAATTCTCTGGCGAGCTTCTTTGACATTGAACGGTTGTGCTTTTGTAAAGCGACGAAGACCTACCAACATCATGTTCAGCTCATCCCCTTCTGCAAAGGAATTTAACGCTTCTTTACCGGCAGCATTGACTTTGTCAATCGCTCCATATAGATATACTTTAGCCATATCAGCTGCATAGTCTGCATGCTCTCCCGGTTGCGTATGCTGCAGTTTTTCTGCACGCAACAATACCGATTCTGCAACATATACATAGCCGATAATATCAGCAATATTCATCAGGATTTCTTGTTCTTTGGACAAGGACATCATCAGTTTTTGAACCGCAGCACCAGCAATCATTAATCCCGCTTTCTTCAAGTTGGCAACGATTTTCTTTTCTGCAGCAAAAGGAGTTTCATCTTCAGGACCAAAGTCAGGAATAGACATCAGTTCTCCTGCCACAGCTTGAGCAGGTCCCATTAAGTCTAACTCACCTTTCATCGCGCGCTTCAACAACATATCCACCACCAATAGTCTATTGACTTCGTTCGTACCTTCAAAGATTCTGTTGATACGGGAGTCGCGGTAAGCTCTTTCCATAGGAGCTTCAGCGGAATAACCCATACCTCCATAGATCTGAACACCTTCGTCCACCACATAATCCAACATCTCTGAACACCATACCTTGATGATCGCACATTCAATGGCAAACAGCTCAACAGATTTTAATTTTGCTTTTGCTTCGTCCATTCCAGATGCGATCAATGCTTCATAGGCATCATCGATATTCTGTCCGGCACGGTATGCAGCCGATTCATTCGCGAATAGACGGGTAGCCATTTCTGCCAATTTATAACGGATGGCACCGAATTTTGAAATTGGCAAGTTGAACTGTACACGTTCATTGGCATAATTGATCGCAGTGGTCAATACGGCACGTGAAGAACCGATGGTGGCTGCTCCAAGCTTGATACGACCAATGTTTAGGATATTCACCGCAATCTTGAATCCGTTCTCTCTATCAGAAAGCATGTTCTCTACTGGAACAGGACAGTCATTGAAGAAGATCTGACGGGTTGAAGACCCCTTGATACCCAATTTATGCTCTTCAGGATTCATGGTGATACCACCGAAATCCTTTTCTACGATAAATGCCGTTAAGTTTTTATCATCATCAATCTTGGCAAAAACGATGAATACATCTGCGAATCCACCATTGGTGATCCACATCTTTTGTCCATTGATCAAGTAATGGGTTCCTTCAGCATTCAACTTCGCTGAGGTACGGCCAGAGTTTGCATCGGAACCTGAGTTAGGTTCTGTCAAACAATAAGCAGCTTTCCACTCACCTGTTGCCAGCTTAGGGATATATTTATCTTTCTGCGCATCATTCCCGTAATACAGGATTGGTAAGGTTCCGATCCCTGTATGGGCAGATAAGGCCACGGCAAAGGAGAAACCTCCTCCAACAGCATCAGCCACTAACATGGACGTATTGAAATTCTTACCGAAACCACCGTATTGCTCTGGAATCGATACGCCCAACATACCCAGTTCTCCAGATTTGTCCATTAGGCTCTGCATCAATCCTTCTTCTTGGGCATCGATTCTTTCCAATTTATTGAGAACCTCTGTATCCAAGAAATCAATACAGGTTTGACGGATCATTTTCGCTTCCTCATCAAACTCTTCAGGAATGAAAATATCAGTGTACGGAGTTTCACGAATGACAAACTCACCACCTTTGATTGCTTTATTTTTTACTTCTTCGCTCATGATATTCTTTTTGATTTAGAATAAGTGAACAAGCACCTTCTTCTGTTTTATATTTTGTTAGTTTATTTTGTCTACAGTAGTTCAAAAATACCTGCAGCTCCTTGTCCTGTACCCACACACATGGTAACCATACCATATTTCTTGCCTCTGCGTTTCAGCTCATGCAGCACCTGAACGGTCAATTTAGCTCCGGTACATCCCAGTGGGTGACCCAATGCAATAGCTCCACCATTAACATTCACCTTTTCTTCATCCAATCCCAGTTCACGGATTACGGCCAGCGATTGAGAAGCGAATGCTTCGTTCAATTCAAAAAGGTCAATATCCTCTTGTTTCAAACCAGCCTGTTTCAATGCCTTTGGAATTGCATAGATGGGCCCAATACCCATGATACGCGGTGGCACACCAGCAACGGCAAACGATACCAGTTTAGCGATCGGCGTCAGGTTCAATTCCTTCATTTTCTTCTCAGAAACCACCAGTACAAAGGCTGCACCATCCGAAGTCTGAGAGGAGTTACCCGCAGTCACGGATCCTTTGGCGTCAAACACCGGTCTTAACTTAGCCAAAGCCTCCAAAGAGGTGTCAGCGCGTGGACCTTCATCTGTATCAACCACATATTCTTTTGTAGTGATCTTGCCGTCCTTCACAAAGTTGTCTTTCACCTTGATCGGAACGATTTCATCTTTAAACTTACCGGCTTTGATCGCGGCAACAGCTTTTTCATTTGACTTCAGGGCAAATTTATCTTGATCTTCCCTTGACACCTTATAATCTGTGGCAACTGCTTCCGCCGTAAGTCCCATTCCCCAGTACCAATCCGGATGTTCCTTAGCGACCACGGCGTTCGGTACGATCTTCCAGCCACCAAATGGCATTCCCGACATCACCTCTACCCCACCGGCAATGATCATATCCGCCATTCCGGTTTTGATCTTCGCCACTGCCGTAGCAATGGTTTCCAATCCAGAGGCACAATAACGGTTTACCGTCAACCCAGGAACCTTATCGGTATCCAATCCCATCAGGGAGATAAAACGCCCAATATTAAGACCTTGCTCCGCCTCCGGCATTGCATTTCCAACGATTACATCGTCAATATCTTCTTTATTTACATTTGGAACCGATGCCATTAAATGCTTAATTACATCCGCCGCCAAATCATCCGCACGCATAAATCGAAATCCCCCTCTAGGAGCTTTCCCAACTGCTGTACGAAATCCTGCTACAATGTATGCTTCCATGTTTTAGTATTTAGTAGTTAGTATTTAGTAGTTAGACCTAGAGCTGCTTCAATTTCCTCTGAAGAACAAAACTCATTTTTTGGACTTCATATAGTTTGTTAATTAATCTGTCTAAATCGATATCTAATAAATAACCTAAATTTTTTGATATTATTAACTGTGTTTCCAATTCATAAGTCGAACCATGGGCTATTGCCAAAAATTGAACAAATGACTTATTGGAATTTCTTCCTGCTCCTTCAGCAATATTTGAAGGAATTGAAATTGCTGCCCGTTGAATTTGATTCACTAAGTTATATTTCTCTCTATCTGGAAAATCAGAAGTTATTTTATAAACATCTGAAACCAATTCAATCGCCTTCACCCAGAGCTTCAATTCTTTATAATTATGCATTTCTTAGTATTAAGTATTAGTACTAAAAAAAGGTATTCAACATTTCTTTAAATAAGGATAAACGACATTTTATCAATTTGTTAACCTTAAATTAAGTATCTCGGCCTTGTCTAAATACTAAATACTTAATACTAAATACTAATTTCTAAGTGGCTTTCCCGTCGTCAACATCGCTTGGATTCTTTCTAGGGTTTTGCGGGTTGCGCAGAGCTCTAAGAAGGCTTTGCGTTCCATGTCTAGAAGGTATTGCTCGTCGACTTCGGTTGGTGCGGATAGATCTCCGCCACACATCACCCAGCCTAGTTTTTCGGAAATCAGTTTGTCGTGTTCGGAGATGTAGTGTCCTGCTTCCATTGAGGATGCACCAACATATACGATTCCGAGACCTTGATTTCCTAGTACTTTGATGTTCTTGCGGTGTGCTGGTTGAACATAGCCTGCGTTTGCTAATTCCAGCGCTTTGGCTTTGGCATCGGCTAACAGGCGTGCACGGTTCATCGTGATGGCATATTTACCTTCCTGTAGATAGCCTAACTCAAAGGCTTCCACTGCAGAGGTAGATACTTTTGCTTGGCCGATGGTCAAGAAGCGATCTTTCATGAAATTCTGATCGATTTGATCCGGACGGTAATCATCAGATGCTCTTAAGGCAAATTCCTTGGAACCACCGCCACCTGGGATCACGCCAACACCAAACTCAACCAAGCCCATGTACGTTTCGGCATGTAGCTGAACAAAGTCGGCATGCATCGAGAATTCACATCCACCACCCAATGCTAGTTGAAATGGTGCTGCAACTACTGGAATTGCGGAGTATCTCAAACGCATTGAAGTATCTTGAAACATCTTAACGGCCATGTTCAACTCATCGTAATCCTGCTCAACCGCCATCATAAAGATCATACCGATATTGGCACCAGCAGAGAAGTTCTTGCCATCATTGGAAATGACCAATCCGCGGTATTCTTTTTCCGCCAGGTCAATTGCTTTGTTCAAGCCTTGGATGACATCGCCACCGATAGTGTTCATTTTGGTATGGAATTCACAGTTGATGATTCCATCGCCTAGGTCGATGATGGAAACGCCAGAGTTTTTCCAAATGGTCTTAGCCTCACGGATGTGGTCTAATACGATCAACTCTTCTGTTCCAGGGATCGGTTTGTAGGATTTAGAAGCGATGTCATAATAATGACGGACTCCATTTTCTACTTTATAGAAACTATCAAATCCTGCATCCAGCATATCTTTTACCCATTGGGCAACTTCGCCAGATTGTCCAGGAAGACGTTTTTCTTCTTTTTTGATCTTTTCTAGGGTTTCTTTTACGCCGAGTGCATCCCATACCTCAAACGGACCGATTTCCCATCCGAATCCGGCACGCATGGCATCATCGATACGGAAGAAATCATCCGTGATTTCAGGCACGCGGTTAGAAACATATTCAAACAAAGGATAATGCATCGCTCTGAAAAGCTCTGCGGCCTTGTCTGTACCCTGCTCGTAAACTTTCATGCGCTTACGGATATCTTCAACGGGTTTAGTCGCTTCCAATGTGGAAGACTTTACTTTTTGCTGTGGACCATAGGTCAGGTCCTTCAAGTTAAGGGAAAGGATTTCAGAATTGCCTTTGTCATCTTTTACCTTTTCATAGAAACCTTTTTTGGTCTTTTCGCCCAACCATTTATTTTCCACCATTTTGCTGATAAACTCAGGGAGTATAAAAACTCCTTTCGCTTCATCGTTAGGTGCATTCTGTTCCAGCCCTTTGGCTACATTCACTAGGGTATCCAAGCCAACAACATCCGCAGTACGGAAAGTTGCCGACTTAGGGTGCCCCATAGCAGGCCCGGTATATTTATCGACTTCCTCAACGGTAAGTCCTAATTTTTCGATAAGGTGTGTTACGGCCAACATGGAGTAAACGCCAATTCTATTGCCGATAAAGGCTGGAGTATCTTTACATAACACTACAGTTTTACCTAGCATTTTATCTCCATAAGCTACCAGGAAGTCTACAACTTCTTTTTTGGTATCCTTTGTAGGGATAATTTCCAATAAAGGGAGATAGCGTGGCGGATTGAAGAAGTGGGTACCACAGAAGTTCTCTTTGAAGTCTTGAGAACGGCCTTCTTCCATCAGATGGATCGGAATACCAGAAGTATTTGTTGTAATCAATGTCCCTGGTTTGCGGAACTGCTCTACTTTATCAAAAACTGATTTTTTGATATCCAAACGCTCAACAACTACCTCGATTACCCAATCTGCCTGAGCGATCTTGCTCATATCATCATCAAAGTTTCCTGTTGAAATACGCGTAGCAAAGGATTTGCTATATAAAGGTGCAGGGTTTGACTTGATTGCCGTATCCAAAGATTGGTTCACAATACGATTACGGACAGCAGGGCTTTCCAATGTTAAGCCTTTTGCTTCTTCTGCTGGCAACAGCTCTTTAGGAACAATGTCCAAAAGCAATACCTCTAAACCTATATTAGCAAAGTGGCAAGCAATTCGAGAACCCATTACTCCGGATCCCAATACAGCTACTTTTTTAATATTTCTATTCATATCACGTATATTTTCTAATTTCCTATGGTTCAATTTGTATTACTGGAGAGTAGTTTGTGGCTACTTCATTTATTTTCTTTAAAAACTTGACAAGGGTAGCTTTTTCCTTTTCGGAGAAAGAAGTGTTTAAATGTTCGTTGAACTCCCGAACTACGTCCTTGGCTACCTTCCTCTTCTCTTGTCCCAGCTCTGTGAGGTATACCTTTACAGAACGTTTGTCGGTATCACTGGTCTCTCTATAGATAAAGCCCAGAGACTCCAAATTGTTTAGTACGCGAGATAAGGAGGTGGTCTTGACACCGGTAGAATTTGCGATCTGAGACACTGGCGTACCTTCCTTATGGATATTGATCAATATATATCCAGCAGCTTGAGTAAAACCATGCTGAGAGGCGATTACATTGTACTTGTTGGCAACTGTTTGCCATGCCGTCTTTAAAAAATAGTCGATGGTATTGTCTTGGCTCATATTCGGGTTTTCTAACATTTATTATGCAAGCATAACAAATTTAAATTTTACAATTGATAAATCAAACTGTTTTGTGATTTTTTAATAAATACTTGACACAAATAGATTATTAAAATTCATATTCGGGAATCTGGAACTAAAAATGAGAAATGTTGATAACTTTTAAAAACTGTAACTCAAGGTATTACAAATATTACAAAATAGGTTATAAACACTTTTTACTCTTCAATATTATTATTACATTAACTTTGCATCAAACAAAACAGACATGGCATTAGTAAATATTCCAAGATTAGACTTGACGCACTATACTGAGGGCAGTGCTGAACAACGCGAACAATTTGTGGCGGATATTGGCAAGGCATTCAACGAAACGGGATTCGTCACCATCGCCAACCATGGCCTTTCACACGAACTGATCGATGAGCTATATAAAGTGGTCAAGGAATTCTTTGACCAACCTTCGGAAATCAAGGACAAATATGAATTCCCTGAACTGGCAGGACAGCGTGGATATACTTCCAAAGGGAAGGAAAAAGCGAAGGACTCTAAAACGCCAGACTTGAAGGAATTTTGGCAAAGAGGACAGACCATCGTAGGTGAGGAATATTCGAAAGTGGATTTTCCAGATAACCCAGAGGTGAACGAACTACCTAGATTCAATGCTGTAACAGCAGAAATCTATAAAAAACTGGAGGATGCTGGCCGTAATTTGCTAAAAGCCATTGCAACTTATTTGGAACTACCTGAAGATTACTTTGAAAAATTCGTGATCAATGGTAACTCTATTTTACGTGCCATCCATTACTTCCCAATCGAAAACCCTGATGCTATTCCAGCGGACGCTGTGCGTGCAGGAGCTCATGAGGACATCAACCTGATTACCTTATTGATCGGTGCTAGCGCAGATGGATTAGAGGTGTTGACCAAAGATGGAGAATGGTTTGCTATCAAGGCTAAAGGTGAGGACATTGTTGTAAATGTGGGTGATATGTTGCAAAGATTGACCAACAACAAATTAAAATCGACTACCCACCGTGTCGTAAACCCTCCTAGAGAACTGATGAAGACATCAAGATATTCGGTTCCTTTCTTCTTGCATCCTAAATCAAGCATGAGCTTGGCTTCATTGGATTCATGTATCGATGCAGAACATCCAAAAGCTTACGAAGATTATACCGCCGGCGAATATTTGGATGAACGATTGAGAGAGATTGGGCTTAAAATGTAAGGAAAGATATGAGTATTGAGATATGAGTATTGAGATATTAGAAATGGTCATACCTAAAAAGAGTTGACCGTTTTCTATCTCAAATCTCATATCTCATATCTATTAATCTCTTCTAAAAAACCCTCACACCTACACCAATATTCATAAAGATATTGTGCATATTGAAACTGATGCTTTCAAAGCCAGTTTTCATGATGCTATTGAAACCGTAATCAAATTGGGCAGTAGCATAGTAGCGTTTTGCGAAGTCATATTTTCCTGCTACGCTCATTCCAACATCTACTTTTCTGATCTGGCTTTTGAAATCATAAGCGGCATCTACGATCCCTACCTTTTCTCCTGTTGGTTCTTCATCCCGGATATAGCCATCTGTTGCCATACCGTAGAATTTACGTTGTACAGCCATGGAAACATAAGGTCCGGCCTGAAGGCTCCAGCTTGGATTTAATTGATAGGTCGCCATGACAGGAATGGTAAAGTAAAGATTCTCTACATTGGTGGTGATATCACCGTAATAATAGCCCCTAACATTTTGTGACGGATCTTCATCAGCATTAAAAGATGTTTTATATCCTTTTACCGAGGCTTCAGTCTTCATCCCTTTACCTTCAAAGATCAGTCCTGAGCGAACGCCCCATTTGTCATCGATGCCATAGGCCACTTTAACCCCTACGAAAAAAGGCAAAGCTGGTTTGAAACCATTGATCTTGCGAATTTCTACGGGCAATCCCAACGGAGAAGCTCCACCGATCTTAGTCCCTACTTCAGCATCTACTCTAAATTTCCCTTGTTCTAAAGCCTGTGCGTTTAGGTTCAAGGCAAAAAACAAACCAAATACACTCAAAAGAGCGTATTTTATCTCGATTTTAATTAATCTCATTATCTTACGTTGATTTTCACTTCATCTACAATTAACTTACTTCCAATAGCACCTTGGAATATTGCTCCATTCTTGCTGGAAGAAAGCACTACGGCAATGCTATAACGGTACGCGTCGGCATCTAACTGGCTATATTCTTTCTTGAATACAAATGGCAGATCGAACTTCACTAAGCCATCTCCTTTTGTTGCAGAAGTTTCCTTCAATTGAGCAAGGGCTATGATATGCGGGCTATTCAACACATCTTTGTCGTTCAGCCAGGTTCTTCCTGCATCCTCTTTATCGTTTGCTGTAGCTTGCATCAACGCAACGCGATCAAATAATACAGCATAGATGTCACATTCATCCGTAACATTGACTTCTTTACCATTCATATCGATTACCTTTTTACCGGGTTCATATTTATAATAACCGGTCATGGAAACAGGGATTTTATTGAATGGGAGGCCAAAACGTGTTTGGATGTCTATGATACTTTTGGTAAACATAGAACCAATGAACAGATTACCAGCCGCAATAGGCTTCTTCACCAAAGAACCTAAGAAACCAGTGGATTTAGTCTCCAGGTAAGCTGCATATTTTCCTGATTTCACCAATTTTGGATCATCGGTAGCTTGGGTTGGATAAGCTTTTTCGGTAGGATTAGAACCGGCTGTCAAGGCAAAGCCCGAGTTTCCGGAAGCCCATAGCTCTTGCTGAACGCCCTCTACCTCTTCATAGAAATAGATCCAGTTTTTCTTCTCGTCATGTTTGAACAGTTCGAAATCAAACATTTCAGGAACGGAGGACTCCAATAAAGTCACGGAATATTGTTTTTTGTACTGTCCATCTTCAGAAGTGACCTCATAAAATACAGGGGCAGAAAAATCTTGGACCGAACCTGAGGCAGGAACCGAAGTTGCTCCAGGCGTTAAGTCAAAATCAAGGGCGAATTCTTTCAAATCCACTTTCCCGGGTTTGACATAGATAACAACGTTTCTGTTGTTGATGATAGGTTTGACATTAATCAAACTATCGGCGATGGAGACTTGTGTGATATCAGCTTCCATGTTTTTCGCCTCGTCTTTAATACAGCTAGAAATAAAGAACACGACCCCCAAAAGGGCCCAAATAAATTTTGATTGCGGCATGTTTTTAACTTACTTATAGTAGATATTCAAATGGGTAGATCTCCAAATGATTGGCAAAGATAGAATTATTTGACCCGTTTCGATTATTTCTGCCAATCATATTCTCTTTTGATTCAGCTTTTTTACATTAAAAACATGATTCATCATTTCCTTCCATAGGTTCATCACAAAAATTTAGGGGCCATCAAATTCTTCAATATTATTGTGTCAGGAATAAACAAAGGCAGAAAATTGAAAGTTATGATGTTTTATTATCTAATCCGATTCTTGACCAGCATATTCGAAACGAACTACCAAAACCAGTTGCAAGATCAACTCCTACATCCCATTGAATCATACTTCAACTTGCAGGAGGAGTATCCACATGGAACCATTCATCTCATTGATCACTTTCAGGAAACCTTGATGAACCAGGATCCCGATTTTCTAGGCTTTCCGATTCTTCCCTTCAATTATCCTCAAGAAAAATCCGCTTTAGGCTAATACTATTTTCTTTTTTATAATTTTATAACTCGATTATGAATTTAAGCAGCACTAGATCAAACCATAAAATGACCTTCAGGAGATTCATTACTGAATTCCTCTTCATTATCGGCATGTCATTGATTTTCTTTGTGATTTCCATGTCCATACACCGACATTTGGCCATTTTATTCCTCTATGCTCCTTTTGGCTACCTGCTATATGCCTTAAATAACTTTTCGCTATTGGAGCTATTGGTCAAAAAGAAGATCACCAAAGTGGAGTACATCTTGATCAGCATATTGAGTGCAATCCTTATTTTTATCCCTTTCCTGATCCTTGTCCAACTTATACATGGACGATATAGTGACAAAATCATATTTGTAGGCGCCTTATTTGCTTCTGTTGTGATCTTGGCGACCTACTTTTACTTTTTCAGGTACCGAGCTGACAAAAAGACCATCGACTTCTTGAGAAAAGACTTGGGCAAGACCGCAGCGGAATATAAACTGATGCAATCTCAGGTAAATCCGCACTTTCTGTTCAATGTCATGAACAGCATCTATGGAATTGCCCTGCAGGAGAATGCAAGCCGCACTGCAGATTCGGTTCAACGGCTGAGCCAAATGATGCGTTTCCTGATCTTTGAAAACCAACAGGATCAAATCCCTCTTTCCAGAGATTTAAGTTACCTAAAAGAATATATCGCTATTCAGAGCTTAAGGACTGAGAGTGTTCCTAACGTCAAGATTGAACATGAAATCATAGATAGCTTGGACAGCTTGTACATTGCACCGATGCTCCTGATTCCCTTTGTTGAAAATGCTTTCAAACATGGCATCAGTATGAGCAAACCTTCCTGGATCAAGGTGAATGCAGATGTGGTCGATGGACAGTTGAAATTTTCCGTTTACAACAGCATTCACAAAAGCACCGGAACCGACCTGGAAAGAACGAAATCAGGAATCGGGCTGGAAAATGTAAGGTCTAGGCTGGACCTGACCTACCCTGACCGCTATATGCTGGTTATGGAACAAAACCAACAGGAGTATTTTGTTTTTCTGACCATTGACCTCGATGAAGTCCCTCATTCGGAGATAGCATCCAAAATGAACGAAAATGATTAAAGCCATTGCCATAGATGATGAACCGATAGCACTGGATATCATCAGGAGATACGCCGAACAAATTCCTTATCTAAATCTGGAAAAACAGTTCCTGAATGGTCTTGAGGCAAAGGAATATCTACAACATAATGAGGTTCAATTGATGTTCTTAGATGTGCGAATGCCAGACATCAATGGAATTGACTTATTCAAGGGCCTGGAAGAAAAACCACTCGTGATTTTCTCTACCGCCTATTCTGAATATGCCCTATCTGGTTTTGAACTGGAGGCATTGGATTATCTCCTAAAACCCTACACTTTTGACCGCTTTGAAAAGGCAGTGATTAGGGCTAAGGAATTATTGGAACTAAAAGGTGTGATAGACAACAACCCAAGCTTATTTGTGAAGGACGGGTATCAAATGATAAAGATTGATTTGAAAGAGGTCTTGGCCCTTCAAGCCGTTGGCAATTATATTCGGTTCATTCTAGAAGGCCGTGAGGTATTGGCAAGGATGACCATCAAAGAATTTCTATCGGAGTGGGCAGATGATTCTTTTTTGCAGGTCCATCGTTCCTATATTATCAACTCGAACAAAATCAGTAAGCTAGACAGACATTCTATCTGGATAGAGGATATGGAAATTCCCATTGGCGGAAGCTATTTAGAAGAGGTAAAGGAAAAGTTTAAACTTTAAGATAGTTTCTCACGTTCCTTCTTCGGTAAGCCTTGAACAATCAGCTCATAACTATGGTCTATTAACTCAAAGAGTTTTTGGTCGTTCAACTGCCTGTTAGCATGTACCGTATTCCAATGCTTTTTGTTCATATGGTAACCAGGCAAGACAGTATGTTCATATTTCTCCCTTAATTCAACGGCATACTCAGGATCACATTTCACATTAAAAGAAAGTTGGTCCACCTGGTCTAATCCTACCAGAAGAAAGACTTTCCCCAATACCTTAAACACTAAAGTATCTGGACCAAATGGTGTCTCCTCTGTACTTTCCTTTTTTGCGATGCAATAATCCCGAAGTTCTTCGATGTTCATGAGTTGTAGTATTTAGTATTTAGTATTTAGATAAACAAAATAATGATTTATATCCATAATTAAACAGCCCCAAGGTCTAAATACTAAATACTCATTACTAAATACTAAAAAAGGAGTTGCCCATTTCCAGGCAACTCCTTTTCAATATAAGGGGGTAAACTTAATGTTTTATTTAACCTCTTCGAAATCTACGTCTTGCACGTCATCAGCGCCACCACCTTGGTTTCCGCCATTGTTTGCTTGACCAGCATCACCTTGAGCTTGTTGTTGACCGGCTCCTTGTTGCGATGCAACGTACATTTCTTCAGATGCAGCACTCCATGCAGCATTCAATTCAGTAGATGCAGTCTCTATATCTGCGAAGTTTTTGTCAGCATGTGCTTTTTTCAACTTCTCTAGACCAGATTCGATAGGACCTTTTTTATCTGCAGAGATTTTATCGCCATATTCATTCAATTGTTTTTCAGTTGAGAAGATCAAGGCATCAGCAGAGTTCAATTTATCTACTTCCTCTTTTACTTTTTTATCAGCTTCTGCATTGGCTTCAGCTTCTTGTTTCATTTTCTTAACCTCTTCGTCAGATAGACCTGAAGAAGCTTCGATACGGATGTTTTGCTCTTTACCTGTAGCTTTGTCGATTGCTGACACTTTGATAATACCGTTAGCATCGATATCAAATACTACTTCAATTTGAGGGATTCCACGAGGTGCAGGAGGAATGTCTGTCAATTGGAAACGTCCTAACGTACGGTTCTGAGCAGCCATTGGTCTCTCACCTTGTAATACATGGATCTCAACAGATGGTTGATTATCCGAAGCGGTAGAGAAAACTTCCGATTTACGCGTAGGGATAGTTGTGTTGGCCTCAATTAATTTGGTCATTACACCACCCATGGTTTCAATACCTAAAGAAAGTGGAGTTACGTCTAATAACAACACATCTTTTACTTCCCCTGTCAATACACCACCTTGGATTGCAGCACCTAATGCTACTACCTCATCAGGGTTAACACCTTTTGAAGGCTCTTTTCCGAAGAATTTCTTAACAGCATCCTGGATTGCTGGGATACGAGTTGAACCACCTACAAGGATTACTTCGTCGATATCTGAAGTACTGAATCCTGCATTTTTCAATGCTGTACGGCAAGGCTCGATAGTACGTTCGATAAGTGGACCTACTAAGCTTTCGAATTTAGCACGTGATAAAGAACGAACTAAGTGCTTAGGACCAGATCCATCTGCAGTGATATATGGTAAGTTGATCTCTGTAGAAGTTGTGCTTGACAACTCGATTTTCGCTTTCTCAGCAGCATCTTTCAAACGTTGCAATGCCATTGGGTCTTTTCTCAAGTCCAATCCACCGTTTTCGTCTGCAAACTCGTCAGCTAACCAGTTAATGATAGCGTTATCAAAGTCATCACCACCTAAGTGCGTATCACCATCAGTAGATTTTACTTCAAACACACCGTCACCTAATTCCAATACTGAAACGTCATGAGTACCACCACCACAGTCAAAAACTACGATTTTCATGTCTTTGTCTGCTTTCTCAAGACCATATGCTAATGCTGCTGCAGTAGGTTCGTTGATGATACGTTCTACTTTCAAGCCTGCGATTTCACCAGCTTCTTTCGTTGCCTGACGTTGTGCGTCATTAAAATAAGCAGGTACGGTAATTACGGCACGAGTTACTTCTTGTCCTAAGTAATCTTCTGCAGTTTTCTTCATTTTTTGAAGGATCATTGCTGAGATTTCTTGAGGAGTATATTTACGGTCGCCAATCTCCACACGTGGTGTATCATTGTCGCCTTTTACTACTTTATAAGGAACTTTGTCGATTTCGCCTTTTGCCTCATTGTATGTAACCCCCATAAAACGCTTGATCGAGTAGATCGTGTTCTGTGGATTAGTGATGGCTTGACGTTTTGCTGGATCTCCAACCTTGCGTTCCCCGCCTGCTACGAATGCAACAACAGAAGGTGTAGTACGCTTTCCTTCGTTATTTGCAATAACTACCGGCTCATTACCTTCCATAACGGCTACACATGAGTTGGTAGTTCCTAAGTCGATTCCTATAATTTTTGACATATCTTGTTGTGTTTTCTTTAATGTTTAATGATTACTTATTCTCTATTAACAACGCTTATGCCAAACAGTTTTATCTGACTTTGTCATTCCAAAGTCGGAAAAATCTGCAAGGAATTGTCATTTGAGCGTGACATTCTGTCATTTTTTCTCAAATATTGGAATAATATGTATTTTTGAAAAAATTAATCCAACATGACTTTTGACGAATACCAGAGTTACTTCGAGGATATCTTAAACAATACCGAAAAACACGAAGCATACTCATCAAACCCTGACTATTTAAGTTACGCTAAACTCAATTGGTCCAGAATGAACAGATGGTTGAAAAAATTTGAACCATCATCAGAAATGAAAGTATGCATTGAAAACATCAAAGATCCTCAACACTGGATCTTAATCACAGAACCTTGGTGTGGGGATGCAGGGCACTCCGTTGCTCAGATCTATAAAATCGTAAAGGACAATCCTTTTATCGATCTTGATATTCAACTTCGCGACACTGAACCTTTTTTAATCGACGATTACTTGACCAATGGTGGAAAATCAATCCCGAAATTGATCATCCGTAATGATGTAGGACATGATAAAGTGGTATGGGGACCACGTCCAGATGCACTACAGGAAATCTTCGAAACTGAAAGAGCGGAAGGAAAACCCATGGAGGAAATCAAAGAAAACATCCAAAGATGGTATAACGAAGATAAAGGGGCAGAAATCCAAAAAGAATTGACAAAATTATTATCTGAATAAAAAAAAGCTGCAAATGCAGCTTTTTTTTATTCAGATATATTCCAATATAACCTTAATCCCTATAATGCCTTAAAATCCCCTTATCAAAAACCGTCCAAACTCCAGATGGCATATTTGCGTTTTTCAAAGCAGCATTAGACCAAGTATTACAGGAATAAAACAAACTGTAAGCTCCCTTAGCCTCATAGAATGCATCATCAGGACCATATTGCGCATTCGTCTCAATCAAAATAGGTTTACCATCCTCCCCCATATCCAAGGAATTCAGGATATAACTTTTCAGGACATTATACTGATTGCTATCGATATGAACTTTATAGCAAAGGTCATTTTCTTCCATCCGTTTATAGTAAGTAACATGCAGGGCAGTTTCACCAATACCCAAACCAGCTACCAAAGCAGTCTTTAAGGTCAGGTCCTTCCACTCAGGGGTATTCAGGTAAAAGCCCTTATCACCCCAACCAATAGAAACATATTGTTGATTCAAATCTTTTCCTTTATTGTTTTCAATGGGAAATACCTCTGTCCAGTCCTGTAATTCATTCCGAATGGGAAGCACGATATCGGTATGTACATCATTGGATAGCACATAAACCGTGATATTTTTAGGTTTTCCCTCTTTATCAGGCTTATCGGCAGAAATCCTTGACAAGACAGAATCTGCCGCAAAGTATAGACCTGCAAACACGATTAATCCAATAAACACATAGAGAAGGGCCATCATAACTTTCTTCATCATAGATCGATTAAAGAAATAAAGATATCAATATTGTGGAAAAACAAATGGCAGGACTATGCCTGCCATTCGATATATTTTTAAAACTTGGTATTAAAATAATTTCTGAGGGTATTCTCCATCAGCTACCAATTTTGAGATACTTTCCTGTACGATTGGTTTATCTTCCATATAAGTAACACCAAACCATTTCGAAGAAGTTGGAATTACTTTAAAGTCAGCCTGTCCTTTTTTTACCATGTAGTCAGGAACAGAAGGGATAAAGAATTCTGATTTAGGATTATCACCATTTTCTTCAACAAACTTAGGGAACATCTCCATCGCCACTTCAAAGATTTTAGGAGTAAAGCCCCAGAAGTTCATCGATACACGTGCATCCGCTGGCAATTCATTTTTTACTCCGTTCTCTTCAAAGACGATTTTCTTGTCGCCTTCAGCGTTATCATAATAGATGTTCGTTCTTTCCGTAACGGAAGCCATATGGCCTTCAGGAGTCACCTCACATACACCACGAGAAACATAGCCATAGTCCGACATGGTATTGCCCAATGCAAATCCCATCAAAGACATGTGCTTATCATCCGCCTCATTGCTTAGGAAATCAGCCATTTTCTTAAAGGCATCATAACCATAAAAATCATCAGCATTGATTACACAGAAAGGTCCATCAACTTCATCCTTCGCACTCATCACAGCATGAGCTGTACCCCAAGGTTTAGCACGTTCAATATCTTTATCGATTCCGAATTTCCTCAAGTTAAAATCTTGAAAAGCATAAGCTACCTCGATCTTACCTGCAAGCTTGGCGTCAAATTTTTCACGCATCACGGCTTCAAATTCTTCACGGATAATGAAAACTACTTTTCCAAAACCGGCACGGATCGCATCAAAAATGGAATAATCAATAATTGTTTCCCCATGTGGACCAAAACCATCCACTTGTTTTAATGAACCATAACGGCTAGCCATTCCCGCTGCTAGAACCACCAAAGTTGGTTTTCCCATAATGTAATTTTTTGTTTAGTACTCGATTTTCGTTTGCAAATATAATGTTTTAAATATTATCTCTTTTTGAAGATAGAGTTTAGGATGCCATTGGCAATCTTCCCTAATAATTTCGCGCCCTCTCTCGCCAATGTCCTGCTCGCCTGCGTCTGTGCGGCTTCCAAAGGTGTTTGTCTCCTAGATCCAGAAGACCTCGTTTTCCCTGCTGCTTTCTCCGCTTCTTTCTGTGCCGCCTCGGCCTCTTTCTTTGCTTCAAAAGACTTCATGCGCTCCTCAATGATTTCCGATGCAGTCTGTCTTTCCACTCGTTCTTGATATTTCGAACGGTAATCCGAATTTTGAACCAATTCCTCATATAACTGAGGGCTACATGGACCCATTATGGCTCTTGCAGGCACTAAATGCGTTGCAACCACCTCTGTCGGAATACCCTTATCATTCAATACAGTTACCAAAGCCTGCCCTGTTCCTAATGAGGTCAAGACCTTATCGATCTCGTAAAACTCCGATGTAGGATAAGTTTTCACCGTTTTCCTTAAGTTATCGGCATCGTTCGGGGTAAATGCTCTTAAAGCATGTTGGACCCTGTTTCCTAATTGTCCTAAAACAGATTCAGGAATATCCGTTGCCGCCTGTGTACAGAAAAACACCCCTACTCCTTTTGAACGGATCAATCGAACGATCTGCTCGATCTGCGTCAAGAAAGCCTTCGATGCTCCATTAAACAATAAGTGTGCCTCATCAAAGAAAAACACCAATTTAGGTTTATCTAAATCCCCAACTTCAGGTAATTTCTTAAATAATTGGGCCAAAAGGCTCAATAAAAATGTGGAAAATAATAAAGGTTGGTCTTGGATATCGGAAATGTTCAATAAGGTAATTACCCCTTTTCCATCCACTTTTCCAAACAGGTCCTGTATATCAAATTCTTTTTCGCCAAAGATATGGGCAAGCCCCTGTTGTTCGATAGCGACAATTTTCCTTAAGATCGTATTGGCACTTGCTGTCGAGATCTTACCATAATCATTCTTGATTTCCTCAGCGCCGGGCCCATCAGAAAGGTAACTCAGCAACTTTTTGAGATCCGGAAAATCGACGATAGGCAACTGCGTATCATCCGCATATTTGAATATAGCACTCAATACCCCAGCTTGGGTATCGTTCAGGTCCAAGATACGGGCCAGTAGCACCGGACCAAAATCCTCGACAGTAACTCGCATTGGAGCACCTAATTTTCCGGAAAGAGAAAACAGTTCTATAGGGAAACTTGCGGGTTCAAAAGGGATCCCAACAGCGTTTCCACGCTCTATCAAGGCATCATTGGTTTTTCCAGGTTCAGCTAATCCCGATAAATCCCCCTTTACATCCAACATGAAAACCGGCACACCGGCATCCGATAGTTGTTCAGCAGTCAACTGCAGGGTCCGGGTTTTACCCGTTCCGGTCGCTCCTGCAATCAGACCATGTCGGTTCATCATCTTTAAAGCGAGGTTTACCTTAGCTGCTGTTACAATCTCACCATCAAGGATACCAGAACCTAATTGTATAAATGGCCCCTTAGGATTATAGGAGGCAGTTATCTTTTCAATAAATTGTTCTTTCATAAGTTATAGCCTTAAAATGCTAATTGAAATAATAAATAAAGATATAATTATTCAAATTAAGATTTTAAACAAAATTATGTTAACGCAATATTAAGAATTCAGATTAAAGAGGCGACTTTTGTAATTTTTTCATAATAAAATTTCAAAAAAGAAACTATTTTAAAATTTAATTTTATTTTTGTTGCAGAAATGATTACTAAGACCCACATGTTTACAAAGGCATATAGAATATTGGCAGCAAAACTTTGCTTCTTTATCTTCTTCACGAAGATGCTGATTTCTATTACCCCTATGTTTGTGGATGTACTGGATAAAGGTACAGTCTTACAAGTAGTCATGCAGCTTGAAATTGAGAACACCGCGAAAGGGACTAACAGCAACAATGAGGACCTGCACGAAACAGGTATCAAGATCTTTAGACCAGGTGACATTGATTTCATGCTTTTCAACCCAACCGTAGAAAATAGCGCTGGTATTAAACACTACCTGAAAAACGAGAAGAGTATCTGTGCCTACCATGCCTCCGTACCCACTCCACCTCCTAATTGTTAATTCAATATCCTAAGGGTATACCCTGTTCTGACCTCATTAGATCGACGTCTTAATAGGAATACTGAATCAAATTATCATTTATTGAATTAAAAATTTAAAACGTAGGTTTATGTTTGGTACACGTACGTCCGCTTTTTTGAAATTATCAAAAAGGGACTTAAAATATGATTTCCCAGCTAGTATTGTAGTATTTTTAGTGGCTTTGCCATTATGTCTGGGAATTGCAATGGCGTCTGGAGCGCCTCTATTTGCCGGTATTTTGACCGGTATCATCGGTGGTATTGTAGTAGCATCGATTTCAGGATCACCCTTATCTGTGAGTGGTCCAGCAGCAGGATTAACAGTTATTGTTTTAGGTGCCATTGAACAATTAGGCGCTTATGAAACCTTTATTTTGGCCGTACTTATTGCAGGTGCCATCCAATTGATCCTCGGGATCATTAAGGCAGGAATGATTGGAAACTACTTTCCATCATCTGTCATATTGGGCATGTTGGCCGCAATCGGTATCACCATTATACTGAAACAGATCCCTTTAGCATTTGGATTATCGGAAACTAATGCATTCGATTTTGAAAATGGTGGCGGAATTACTGCCTTTACAAACACAGTGATCTCAAATGTCAATTGGGGTGCCACCATTATTTGTTTCCTTTCATTGGCCGTATTGATCTTTTGGCCAAATATCAAGAAGTTGAACAAAATCCCTGCACCGCTAATCGTCGTATTATTAGGTGTAGGCTTAGGTTTTGCCTTCCAAGGAACTTCATTCGCATTGAGCCAAGGACATTTTGTGAATATCCCAGTGGTATCCTCATTTGCTGAATTCCAAGGACTTTTCATTTTCCCGGATTTCACCCAGATCTTCAATAAAGAAGTATGGATTGTGGCCTTTACCATTGCGATCATCGCAAGTTTAGAAACCTTGTTGAGTATTGAAGCCGTAGATAAACTGGATCCTTTGAAACGTAATTCACCAACGAACCGCGAGCTGATCGCTCAGGGTATTGGTAATATTACAAGTGGTTTCTTGGGTGGTTTACCGATGACTTCAGTAATCGTACGTTCATCAGCAAATGCGAATGCAGGTGGTAAGACCAGACAATCGTCAATCTTGCATGGTGTTTGGTTATTGTTAGCTTTATTGGCCATCCCTAGTATGATCAACTTGATCCCTTTGGCAGGTTTGGCAGCAATTCTATTGCATACAGGTTATAAACTGGCAAAACCAGCCTTGTTCAAGCAAATGTTGGTAAAAGGGTTGGATCAATTTATTCCTTTCGTAGTTACGGTTGTTGCTGTAGTGTTCACCGATCTATTGACCGGTGTAGGAATTGGTATCTTGGTGGCGACTTTCTATATCCTGCGTGCAAACATGCACAATGCATACCACCTGAACATCAAATCAACAGATCATTCAGAGAACGAAACAGCTGTCATCACTTTGGCAGAAGAGGTAACTTTCTTGAACAAAGCACCGATTCAACAAAAACTTTACAATCTTCCGAAGAGTGTAAAATCCATCATCATTGATGGTCAAAAAAGTAAGTTTATTGACAAGGATGTCATCGATGTCATTAAGGATTTCGAGCAAAATGCCATTAGCAAAGGCCTGGAAATTGAGCTGAACGATGTTACGTACAAAAGAAACGGCATCGCCAAAAAACAAAAACTTAAAAAAGTAGTTTAATTAATTTAAAATAATTGCAGAAACTTGTAAGGTCTTTCATTAGACCTTACAAATAAATAAAATCACATAATAATGGGACAAAAAGAATTAGAAACAGGATTTACTCAGATTTTAGAAGGAAACAAAGACTGGATGGACTTCGTAGCGAAAGATACATCAGGCAGATTTCAACAACTTTCTAAAGGCCAAAGTCCAGAAATCTTATGGATTGGATGCGCTGATAGTCGTGTTCCTGCGAATGAATTGACGGGAAAGAAACCCGGTGAAGTATTTGTACACCGTAATATCGCCAATATGTGTGTCCATTCAGACATGAGTATGTTAGCAGTATTAGACTATGCGGTCAATGTATTGAAAGTAAAACATATCATCGTTGCTGGCCATTATGGCTGTGGTGGTGTTGCCGCTTCATTGAGTTCTCAACAATACGGCATCATCGACAACTGGTTGTGCCATATCAAAGATGTTTACCGTTTGCACGCTGCGGAGATTGATTCTATTGAAGATCAAGAAGAAAAAGCAAACAAACTGGTAGAATTGAACGTAAAGGAGCAAGTATTCAACTTGACCTCTACCTCTATCGTCCAAAATGCATGGAAGAATGGTGCCGATTTAGCAATCCATGGAATGGTGATCAATATCGGAACCGGTCAATTGATCAACTTGGATACCACCTTTACCAATAATGAAGGTATGGGAACTGTTTTCGCATATGTATAAAATGCCCCTAGGACTATTACCATAGATTAGAAAAAGCCCTTCAACAAATTGTTGAAGGGCCTTTTTTATATATCAATATCTTCCCTATTTGACAAAGCTTCCATCTAAATTGATGGCTTTTGCAAATGAACTGGAAAAAAGATCGGCCACGACAGCAAATTGATCCCTAGTCACTTTATTCTCTGGAGAAAACTCCCCCTCAAACTTCAATTTGGTTTTCCAATCCTTGGCGATCTGTCTATCTACTTCATCTCCCTTAAAGGCAATGAATTTGATCATGCCCAATAAATCTTTCCACGTCATCTCATCCTCACGGTAATTATCCAAAAACCATAACTGACTACGGGTATAAATATCATTTAGGACAGCTTTGACATCCTTAAATTTGACGATTTGGTCACCATCAAAGATGTATTTCCCCTCGACTTCCTTTCCCAAAAAGAAACCAGTCAAATAACATTTTTGGATGGCAGCAAAATGAGGGTCTTTAACTTCCACATCCTGGTACGGGATCAATCTGGCCTTGAAAGCCAAAAGCTCTGCTTGTAGCTTACGGATATCGATTTTCTTGCTATCGGTCTTGAAGAAAGCTGTATAGCCTGCTGTAGCACCAATGGCCTGCCCAAAGGAAGATCTGAATCCAATGTTATCCGGCGATTTAGCCATGGATCTCAATCGCCCGATATCAAACAGGTTTTCTTTTTCAAAGTCCAACAAATCTTTCAGGAAGACCACAGAGGAAGCCCTATCCAATTCTCCTACGGCCAAACTGGTCCTGCTGATTGCCAGCCCCATATCCTTGGCTTTAGTATATCCACCTTGCAATGCCGAATCCAATTTAAGACCAGATGCCTTAACCAGGCCTGCATCTTCACTGGCATCTACCACCGACAGCACTTCAAATTTCTGTCTATTGGAAAGGATAATTTCCCAATTTCTTTTATTTCGGGTTACTTTAGATATGCTCTGTTCCTTAATGACGGTCAGGTTTGGCAATTCACGCATATACTTGTCAATGGCATTCCTTGCCAATTGTGGATTAAAATCCTTTTTGACCACCTGAGCCAAGGAATCATCGCGGGTCTTGCTGATTGCCATTTCCATCAGTATGCCCATCCATATTCCACCATCCAAGTTTTTGTTGCCTTCAATCTGAAGGACTTCGGAAGTGATTTCCTCTGCCAAAATCGGCCTGTCCATCAGCATGACGGTCGGAACATTCGATCTGGCAGCCTGTATTGCAGCAGACAGGGCAGTAATGTCCGATCCATAAACGAACATCTTTGGTTTTGCCTTTTTTTGCGCACAAACCAGACAAGGAAATAGCAAACAAAGAAAGGTTAGGACTCTCAAATTCATAGTTCCATAATTTTAAATCGAAAATAAGCAAAATCAAACAAGTATTCGTTATGCTATTATCCATTATATCGTTGAAATAGCTAACTTTGCTACATGGTAGAAGAAGAAAAATCATTGAATTTTATTGAAGAGATTATCGAAGAGGATCTTCGTAATGGGAAAAATGATGGGCGTGTATTGACCCGTTTCCCTCCTGAGCCAAACGGCTATCTTCATATTGGGCATGCTAAGTCAATCTGTCTAAATTTTTCTTTAGCGCAGAAGTACAATGGCAAAACAAACCTACGTTTCGACGACACCAACCCTGTAACAGAGGATGTGGAATACGTAGATAGCATCAAAAAAGATATTCAATGGTTAGGATTCCAGTGGGCCGAGGAATTATACACCTCAGATTATTTTGATACACTTTACGACTTTGCAGTCGAATTGATCAAAAAGGAATTGGCTTATGTAGACGACAGCACTTCAGAAGAAATCGCTGCATCTAAGGGAACTCCGACCGTTCCAGGGACTCCGACCGTATACCGCAGCCGCTCTATCGAAGAAAACCTAAAACTTTTCGAAGAGATGCGCGATGGTAAATATAAAGATGGCGAAAAAGTATTGCGTGCCAAGGTAGACTTGGCGAGTCCTAATATGCATATGCGCGATCCGATCATTTATCGTATCAAACATGCACACCACCACCGTACCGGTGACAAATGGTGCATCTATCCAATGTATGATTTTGCTCATGGACAATCTGATTCCATCGAAAAGATAACCCACTCGGTATGTACTTTGGAATTTATTCCGCACCGCCCATTATACGATTGGTTGATCAACAGTTTAGAGATCTTCCCATCTAAACAATATGAGTTTGCTCGTTTAAACCTGAACTACACGGTGATGAGTAAGCGTAAATTGCTTCAATTGGTTAACGAAAAGTTCGTTGAAGGTTGGGACGATCCAAGGATGCCTACCATTTCAGGTCTACGTAGACGTGGATATACCCCTGAAAGTATCCGTAATTTCTGCGAACGCATCGGTATCCAAAAGCGTGAAAACATGATCGATGTCAGCCTATTGGAATTCTGTATCCGTGAGGACCTGAACAAAACAGCTTGGCGCAGAATGGCTGTATTGGATCCAATTAAATTAATCATCACAAATTATCCTGATGGAAAGGTTGAAGAACTACATGGCGAAAACAACCCAGAAGTTGAAGGTGGAGAAGGAAGCAGGGTTATCCCATTTTCTAAAGAACTATGGATCGAGCGTGACGACTTTATGGAAGATGCACCTAAGAAATTCTTTAGATTAGGTCCTGGTCTTTCCGTACGCTTGAAACACGGATATATCGTAACCTGTACTGATTTCAAAAAAGATGAAAACGGTAATATTACGGAAGTGTACTGTGAATATGTTCCTAATTCAAAATCTGGCGAGGATACATCAGGCATGAAGGTAAAAGGAACCATTCACTGGGTTTCTGTACCACATGCCAAAGAAGTGGAAGTACGTCTTTATGACCGTCTGTTCCAAGATGAGAATCCTGCTGCTGCCGAAGACTTCAAAGCATCTATCAATCCAAATAGCCTACAGATCATTGAAAAAGCCTATGCTGAACCTGATCTGGCAAATGCTGAGCTTGGAAAAGGATATCAATTTATTCGCTTAGGTTATTTTAACCTAGATAGCAAGAATACAACTGAAGATAAACTTGTCTTCAACAGAACAGTAACATTGAAAGACTCTTGGGCTAAAGAGTCTAAAAAATAATTTGGTTTTAAGCCATAAAAAAAGGACAAGTAAATTACTTGTCCTTTTTTTATGGCTCGATAGTTTTACAACCAAACGGCCTTATATTTCTTGTCAAGTCGGGAAGCTTCAGCCATCAACTGTTCATCTCCCAATTCTTTCAAGATCGGAACATACTGGTCTAAAGCCGCCAATCCCAACTGTATGGAAATGGAATCATAACCCCTATTTGCCTTTTGAAAGATTGCCAATTGATAGTCCAAATTTTCCTTAATGGCCTCCAATTGCCTACCCGCCAAAATCTTTGCTCTATCGACTTCCTTTACCTTCAGCAAGGTATCCACAAGTACAGTATTGTAGTAGGTCTGTCGCATGCTTTTGGTCTCCTTCGGTTGAAAATCATAGGCTTGCAAGGCCAATTCCCTTGCCTCCTTCAACTTTCCTTGATTAACCAAGGCTTGCATTCCATCTGTATAGATATTAGGGTAGATCCATCCCTCATAGTATTGGTTGGAATCAACATCGAAATGCTCCAACCTATTGATATTGGACCATTCAAATTTATGAATGGCATTGTCGTAAATCTTATCTGCATTGATCAGTCCGTTGCCCTTTGAAGATTGCCCCATATCTACAGGCATCAGCTTGCTGACCAAGCCCTCTGAGGCAAGGTATTTATCCATGCCCATGGAGATTGCCGGCGCACTTAATGAGACAAAGTAAATTGGCCTTTCCCAATTGTTGTTGACCAAGATGGACATCAAACTAAGATCTGCTCGGGTAACCAGATTTTCCTTGAGCTCCCATTGCATATGCTCTGGGATAAACTGCTGCCATTCCGCTGGAATATTGGCATTTTTCAGGGCCTTCTCCTTATCTATTTTAAGTTGGAGCTTTTTCGTCGGCATCACATTTACAAAATTACCATCACTGGTTTCAAGTTTGTTCCTATTATCGTCCGAAAGCATCACGTCCAGCAATTGATCTATATCTGTATAGCCTTCTATTCCTAGGTCAACCACCTGAATCACATCCCGAACTCCCTTTTTAACTTTATTAAAGTCGAATGCAATCGGCAAAGCTTTGGATTGATTGACATCCTCCATCGCCTGCTTTACATACCAATCCGAGCCAAGGTAGCCATAATTCAACACCCTGACATCTGTCCTGATCCCCTCTACTTCCTGTAGATACCATAATGGGAAAGTATCATTATCAGCATAGGTGAACAATATGGCATTGGGCTCACAGGAGTTCAAGGTATTCAAGGCCACTTCCCTGGTCATATGACGACCAGAACGGTCATGGTCATCCCAATTCTCCTTGACCAACAATACAGGGCCAGCAAGCATAGCAAAAGCAACTGAAGTATAGGTAATTGCTTTCACCGAAAGTTTGCTCCTTTTTTGCATAAATTCGATCAAACCCAGAACACCTAAACCGATCCAAATAGCAAATACATAAAACGAACCTGCATAGGAATAATCACGCTCACGTGGTTGCAGCGGTGTTTGATTTAAATAGAGCACAATAGCTAAGCCTGTAAAGAAGAACAACAGACCAACAATGCTGGCGTCCCTTAGACTTCGCTTTGCTTGCCAGATCAAGCCAGCAATCCCGAGCAGTAGTGGAAGGAAGAAGTAGGTATTCCTACTTGGATCTTCTTTCATACGATCAGAAATGGCATCCATTCCCGGCAAACGCAGTTCATCCAAAAAATTAATCCCTGAGATCCAATTCCCAGCGGTCAATTCCCCTTGACTAGGTGTATCATTCTGCCTGCCCACGAAATTCCACATGAAATAACGGGAATACATATGTCCTACCTGATAATTGAAAAAGAACTTCATATTATCCAAAAAGGTTGGATCTTCCCCATCTTTCAGATTCAAGTATTGTTTATAGAATTCAGCATGCTTTTGGCTGTACAACCTTGGAAACAATACTTCCTTGTCGTATTTATAGCCTTTGACATTTTCAAATTGCTCATATTGCTCGGTATCCTTTCTATAACCTACGGATTCATTAACATCCGTTATTTTTGAATTGAAGGTCGGTCCCTTGAACAAAGGCTCAGATTGATATTGTTCCCTGCTCAAATAGCCCAAAAAGGAATATGCATTATCAGGATCATTATTGTTCAGTGTAATATTCGTTTGGGCACGGATTATTATCATGCTAAAGGAGGTGAACCCGAAAAAGACCAAACAAGTACCTAAAATCAAGAGATTTAAGATAGGCTTGTTCTTTCTGATCGAATACATAATTCCGAAAACCGCTGCTGAAACTAAGAGCAGGACAAACAGAACAATGCCTGAACCAAATGGCATCCCTAATGAATTAACGAAGAAGAGATCAAATCCTGCTGCTATCTTTACGGAATATTGGATCACTCCCCAAAGAATAAAGGCTAAGGCGAGAACTCCCCAAGCAAAGGATTTTACTGCACCTTTCCAGGTCACGTGATTTGACTTCCTGAAATAGATCAGGAGTGCTAAGGCAGGAATCGTCAATAAATTCAACAGATGAACTCCGATGGACAGTCCCATCACATAGGCAATCAGCAATAGCCATTTATTGGAATCCGGTTCATCTGCCCTCCTCTCCCACTTCAACGCCAACCAAAATACAATGGCCGTACAAAGTGATGACATGGCATAGACCTCTGACTCCACAGCAGAATACCAAAAAGAATCTGTAAAGGCATATGCCAAAGCCCCTACCGCTCCAGCAGCGAAAATCTGCATATTTTGAAGGCTATTCCCTTCTGACTTTCCTAAAAGCAGTTTTCTTGCCAAGGCTGTAATCGTCCAAAACAAAAACATAATGGTCAAGGCTGAACAAAATGCCGAACCTAAATTCATCCAAAGTGCAACATGTTCCTTATTTCCAAAAGCAAGGTTTGAAAACAGGTTCTGCAACAAGAGAAACAAGGGTGCCCCAGGTTGATGAACAATTTCTAGCTTATCTGATGCTGCAATAAACTCACCGGTATCCCACCAACTGATGGATTGATCCACAGTGAATGCATACAATACAAACGCAATAACTGCACATAGCCAGCCGAGAAGATTGTTGATTTTGCTATAGTTCATTATAGTAGGTAATAAATGTGATTTAAATTTAGCAAAGAATTATCTCCCACATTTGTGATTAACATTATTTAACATGGAATACGCCTGCTCTCCTTCTTCCAAAAAGGCCTTATCATTGCTGGATTTTCAGGAGCTTTATTTGGATTTGTTTTACCCACATTCCGAAAACTCGCAAAATGAATAAAATTTTATCCAAGGCATTCTCGAAGCTGTCTCGAA
This sequence comes from Sphingobacterium sp. LZ7M1, assembly GCF_024296865.1. Classification (GTDB taxonomy): domain Bacteria; phylum Bacteroidota; class Bacteroidia; order Sphingobacteriales; family Sphingobacteriaceae; genus Sphingobacterium. The sequence continues at coordinate 3,937,112 of NZ_CP101134.1, forward strand.
GCTGTCTCGAATGAGACCGCTATATTGGTTAAAAAACTCTCCTGATGATAAACGACAAAAGGCGAATGAAATCATTCGCCCTTTGTTCTTATTTTAGAGTTAGTCAATTTAATTACACTAATTTTTCAACGATATTTTTAGTAGGTCCAGGATTACTCATGGTGTAGAAATGCAGTACCGGAACTCCAAAGTCTATTAATTCCTTACATTGCTGTACTAGCCATTCTTCGCCAACTCGCCTAACATCCGCATTGGTTTTACAGGATTCCACGGCATCACTCAGGTCCTCTGGAATATCTAAGTGGAAAATCCGAGGAAGGGTAATCAATTGCTTTTTGGTTGTTAATGGCTTAAGGCCTGGAATAATAGGAACATGAATATCATTTTCCCTACACTTCGTCACAAATTCCTTATATTTTTCTACGTTAAAAAACATTTGGGTAACGATAAATTCAGCTCCCATTTCCACCTTTTTCTTCAACCATTTAAAGTCGGTGTTGAAGTTAGGTGATTCAAAATGTTTCTCGGGGTATCCGGCAACGCCGATACAGAAATTGGTCTTTTCAGAAGAGCCTATATCTTCATGTAGGTAGGAACCTTCGTTCATATCCACCACTTGTTTTAATAGGTCGGTTGCATAAGCATGTCCCCCAGCGGTCGGGATAAAGTCGGCATCACCTTTTCTGGCATCACCTCTCAATACCAATACATTATCGATACCTAAGAAGTTCAGGTCGATAAGTGCGTTTTCTGTTTCTTCTTTGGTGAAACCACCGCAGATCAGATGGGGAACCGCATCAACTTTATATTTACTCATGATGGCAGCACAGATGGCTACCGTACCAGGTCTTTTTCTATAGGACACCCTTTCCAACAATCCGTTAGCATGTTGTTTGTAAAGGTAATCCTCACGGTGGTACGTCACATCGATAAAGGGAGGTTTGAATTCCATCAGTTCATCCATCGTTTGGAAGATACTTTGGATACCCTGCCCCTTAGCAGGAGGTAACAGCTCAAAAGAATATAAGGTCTTGCCTTTCGCGTTCTTGATGTGATCTACGATTTTCATAAAAATATATTAAGGCTTAGAGAGAACACAGTGAACACTGATTCTTTGGCTTATCTTTCCCATTTTGGGGGTAGAATGTAGCACCTTGACTGGTGTCAGGTTGCTAAGGCTTCAGCGGGTCTAGTCCCTCTGCCTTTCTCTATAAGCGAGGGCTAATATCGTCAATAGCAAGGTAATCTCAAAATGTTTCAAGAAAAAACTTTGCGGATGGCATTGAATCAGAAGGAATCAGGGTTGGATGGATGGGACATATAAATGAATGGAAGAAGGTATGATCATAAAAAAATGGGCGTGATTGACACGCCCATTCTCTTTTCAAAATATCTTATTAATCTTCTAGGTACATATCTATCAAACCTTCAGGAAGGTTCAATACGATAATCTTTTCTTCGGGGTCTATACCGACAATGAAATCCTCGTTTAGGGGAAACATGGCGTCTCTGCCATCGATATCTACGGTTGCGATAAATTGCTGTGGCATCTCTTGGACATGGGTAATTTCGCCCAATTCGCCTTCGTCTTCCTCAATGGCGGTATAACCTACTAGATCATGATAGGTAAAATCATCGGGATCACGTTCCGGCATTTTATCATTTGGCAGGTAGATTTGCTTTCTCAATAAAGGTTGGGCTTTGTCAATATGGTCAACATCTTCAAAATTGACATAAGCTGTGCTGTTATTGTGAAACTTGACCTTTTCTACAAAGAATGGCACCAATTTCTTGTCCATCTCCAAGAAAACTACATCCAGATCAAGGTCCATATAGTTATCAAATTCAAAAAACAGTTGCAGTTCACCCTTCAATCCTCGGGTTTTACTGACATAACCGATATAAAAACATTGATCTTTCGTCATATTCACAAATTAATTTCCAAAAGTACGGAATTCTTTTTCTGTTGGGATTTTAGGGATGTAAAAACAAGATAAAATGGGAACAAAAAAGCCGGTTCATAGAATGATCCGGCCATTTTGAATACTTTATGAAGAGATTATCCTTCAGTTTCTTCAGTGTTTTCAGTAGCATCAGCAGCTTCTTCTGCTTCTTCTGTAGCTGTTTCTTCAGCAACAGGAGCGTTTTTAGCAGCGATAGCAGCAGCTCTGTCTTCTTTTTTCTTAGCTTCAGCAGCTAAAGCAGCTTTCTTAGTTTCATCCTTAGATTTCGCTAAGCCTGATTTCTTTCCTTCGATTTGAGCATCTTTACCTTCAGCCCATTTAGTGAAAAGTTCTTCAGCTTTAGCTTCATCAAAAGCTCCTTTTTTCACACCGCCTTGTAAGTGTTTTTTGTATAAAACACCTTTGTAAGAAAGGATAGCGCGAACTGTGTCAGTAGGTTGGGCACCTTTGTTCATCCAGTCTAACGCTTTTTCGAAATCCAAAACGATAGTTGCTGGGTTAGTGTTTGGGTTGTAAGAACCTAAACGCTCGATGAACTTACCATCACGTGGTGAACGGCCGTCTGCTACTACTACGTGGTAAAAAGGTTTTCCTTTTTTACCGTGTCTCTGCAATCTGATTTTAGTTGCCATGTTTTTTCTTTATTTATGTATTCAACATATCCCCCGTTGCTTCATGCAGGAGGGGACGCAAAGATACAAAGTATTATCAATTAATACAATAGAGAATTTAAAGCTGTTTTACCTGTAAAATATGTACTCCTTCCGAGCTATAATCTTGAAAAAGATTTGAGTAATCTCCCAATAATACCGATATTCAGATACTTCAAACCATTGACATCTTATGCAAAGAATTGCTCCTTTAAGGATTGTAAAAGCTTCCGCTGGATCTGGAAAAACATTTTCTCTCACCGTACATTACCTGACCCTGTTGCTATCAAAAGAAAGCAGCTATCGGGAAATCCTTGCCGTTACCTTCACCAACAAGGCCACGGCCGAAATGAAAGGCCGTATTATGTCAGTCCTTCATGGCTTGGCAATCGGCAGTACAGCAGATGACATTGAGCAGTACAGACAGCAATTATTGCAGCAGAATACACAGTGGGACCCTGTAAGCATTCAGGAAAAAGCCAATCGGATCTACAGGAGGATTCTGCATGATTACAGCCATTTCTCGGTAAGTACCATTGATGGTTTTTCGCAAAAGGTGATCCGTAGTTTTACCTACGAACTGAACCTCGATTCTGGCTATGCCATCGAGATGAACACCAACAAAGTGAAGCGTGACCTGACCGTTATGCTGAACCAACTGTTGGATGAAAGACCGGACCTGTTGGAATGGATCATCAATTATGCCGAACAGAAGATCGGGAAGAATGAGAACTGGAATTACCGACAGCAGTTAATGGGTTTGGCAGGGTTGATTTTCTCGGAGAACTTCCAGGAGTTTGACAGTTTTATGATTTCTGCTGATACAGACAGGATATTCAACCTGCTCAACAAAGAAATTGATGAAAAGACCAATGCCTTTTTGGATGCCTTGGTTCAAGGGATTGAAACTTTCAAAGCTGAATATCGCCGATTGGGCGTTGATGATTCAGAAATGAAGGGAAAGTCCAGGAACAAACTGGTAGCAGCCAGCAAGATCAACATAGACCCCAAAAAGATTTCTACCTCTGATATCCAGGAAAAGATATTTGACAAGTTTTTGGTTTTGTTGGATAATGAAGAGCATTATATCGACGACAAAAAGGAGGTTAGGTATGAATATATGCAGGGCATCCGTCCAGCATTGGATGCCATCCTATCCTTACAGCAGCATTTTGCAAATTATATTGCTTATCAAGCCGTACAGACCAACCTGTATTTCCTGAGGTTGCTCAAAGAAATGAGTGACCTGCTGAGTCAATGGAGAAAGGAAAACTCTGCACAATTGATCTCGGATGCACAGATACTATTGAACAAATTGGGCTTGGATGAACACAGTGACCCGACCTTTATCTGGGAAAAGATTGGCAACCGATACAATTACTTCCTGTTTGATGAGTTTCAGGACACTTCAAGAATACAATGGAAAAACTATAGCCCATTGCTCTTAAATGCCCTTGCTGATGCTACGGGCAAGATTGCTGAGCATCTAGTGGTAGGCGATGTGAAACAGAGTATTTACCGTTGGCGAAATGGGGACTGGCGAATCCTTTTGCAACAGATCGACCAGCAGGTTTCGCAGAATTTCCACCTGAACGAAAATCAGATAAATGAATTTATTGATAACGGAACCTTGGACACTAATTTCCGCAGCCTTCCGAATATCATTAATTTCAATAACTACCTATACGAAAAGATCCCTAGTCTATTGCAGCAAGTTTTGAACGAGAAAGTTGGCGAAAGCTTGGGCGAGGAAGGCATGACTTGGTGGAATGCTACGGGCAACAATAGCTTACTTGAAAAAGCTTATCAAAACAGCAGGCAACTGATCCCTGAAAGTAAGCTTCAGACCGGCAAACCCATGGGAAATATTGAAATCTCCTTTTTCCCAGTCAGTGATGGTCGAGCGCGGAACAATCAAGTGATGGAGGCTTCGGTAGAGGCCCTTTGTTCCAAGATTGCCGAATGGATCAGGACTGGAAAATATAAGCCAGCGGATATTGGGATTCTGGTCAGGAGCAATGCGCAGGCAAAATTGGTCATCCAAGAACTGATGCGCTTCAAGAACACCGAGAACCTGAACTTTGAGGTCATCTCTGGAGACGCCCTAAGTCTAATATCGAACCATGCCGTCAATCTGATCATTGAAACCTTAAGGTCATTGGTTTTTCAATCGGAGAAACACGTTTTACACCTTGCCAACATGGCTTATCTTTTCCAATTGGCGCAGGGTAAATCCAACTTCGAGGAATCGGTATGGCTGAAGTTCAAGGACAACAATATCAAGGAACTGTCGGATGTTCTTCCGCTTACATTGATAGACTCATGGAGTCAATTGCAGAAAATGCCATTGGTCCATCTGGTAGAAAAACTGATCGATGTTTATCAATTAGGGAATGAAGGAAGTATTCATTTACCATACCTTTTAGCCTTCAAGGATATCGCTACAGCTTTCTCCACACAAGGGGAACGTGGAATCATACAGTTCCTGGAATATTGGGATGAAGATGGCGAAAGGGCTGTACTGCCATCGAGTGGCAAGGTCGATGCGATAGAGGTCAGCACGATTCATAAATCTAAGGGATTGGCCTATGAGGTGGTGATGATTCCATTCTCTTCCTGGAAATTGGATGGTCTGACCAATGGTGATTTTTGGATCGATGTAATGGATTCTCCCTTTTCAGAACTCGGAAAAATTCCTGTAAAATATACCCAAACCTTAGGTAAGTCGATCTTTTACAAACAATATTTTGAAGAGATGCTGTTTAACTATATGGATGCCCTAAACACTTTTTATGTAGCAACCACAAGGGCAAAAAGCCATCTCTATATTACTGCACCACAATTTAAGGATGAGGTTGACAAGAAAACTGGTGAGATATTGGGTTCTGAGGTCAAGAATGATTTTATTTCAGACCTTTTGATTCAGGTGCTAACTGCCAGCAATTCTCCATTCCGATTAGAGAACAATGAATTTATCCTTTTGGATGAGCCATTAGCCTCAGAGCAGTCAAACAAGAAGAAGGAAACTGAAGCGAGCATAAAAATTGAACTGAAGGATTATCCACAATCTTTAGCTCTAGAAACCGCTTTGGAAAAATCGACCTCAAGGAATATCAACACCATTTTGATGATGGAAAAGGCTGCACAATATGGAGTATTGGCGCATGAGATCGTCTCGCTGGTAAAGGATGAATCGGAAATCGACAAACTGGTAAACCAATATATTGAGGAAGGTATTTTGGCCAGGGAAGAGAAGGATCTTCTCTTGGAAGAAATACAGCAGATCTGGAACCATCCAATCATTAACCAATGGTTGACGGGTGATTATAAGGTGTGGAATGAATCAAGCATCATCCTGGAGGATGGCAGTACACAAAGACCAGACAAGGTGTTTACCAATGATCAGGAAACCATCGTATTGGACTTTAAATTTACACAAGGAGATTATATCAATCATAAAACGCAGGTAGGAAGATATATGAATGCATTGAGCAATGTAGGTTACGGCCATATCAAAGGCTATCTATACTACGCTAAGTCGAAAGAATTAGTGGAGGTGAAATAAGGAAAGAACATGGAAAAAGCATTTTTAAGACTCGTTGCAGAAGACATTCAGGCTAAGTTTGGCCAAGATATATCAGATATTGCCATTGTATTCAATAACAAGAGGCCTATTACCTATCTGAAAAAACATTTGGTAGATGTATATGGAAAGGCCATTTGGTCACCACAGTTCTTTACCATTCAAGAGTTTTTTGCCCAATCAAGCAGCAATCTGCAGGCAACGGCATTAAGTCAGTTCTTCTATCTTTTTGAACTGCACAACGAATTATTGACCAAGGAAGGTCGTGATCCGGAGACACTGGAGGAGTTCTACCCAATTGCGGAGATCATCTTAAGTGATTTTGGGCAGATCGATTATGATTTGGTACCGGTTGACCAGATCTATATGGAGTTGTTTGACAGCACCGAAATAGACCTTCATTTCCAACATTTCACGGAAGAGCAACAGTCTTTCATCAAGCAGTTTTGGAAATCCTTTAGCATGAAAGGCCATACGGTCGTTCAGCAGCGTTTTTTGGCCCTATGGAAGCGATTACCAAAACTGTATAAAGCATTTCAGGAGAAATTAAAAAACGAGAAGCAGACCAACTACCCTATTCTATATCGGGAATTGGCCGAAGGTAAAGCCGAGAACCAAGACTTTATCAAAGAGCACAAGAAGGTCCTTTTTGTAGGATTCAATGCCTTGAACAGAGCTGAAGCACAATTATTCAAAAAGTGGCAAGAAGAGGGCTTGGCCTTGTTTTACTTCGATGCGGATGCGCATTATCTGGATGATAAAATTCAGGAAGCAGGTTTATTCCTTCGTCGGAACTTATTTAATACCGGCCTAGTCAATGCATTGGGAGAGTCTCCAAATCTTATTGCCAACCGGAATACGGATGTCAACCTATACAAAAGCCTTGGAAAAAACAGTGAGGCTAAATTGCTGCATGATGTTCTGGCATTAAAAGACATAGATTTCAAAAAGGAAACGGCCGCTATTCTATTGGCAGATGAAAGTCTGTTGGTGCCCTTGCTGCAAAGTCTACCCATTATGGACATCAATATTACCACGGGTTATCCCTTGATCCAATCAGCAATCTATGGATTGCTGGATCTATGGGCAGAGGTGCAAGTATTGATCACTCAACAGAAAAAGGAAAAAATACCCTACCAGCTATTGGAGACCTTCCTGAGCCATCCGATGACCAAGGTTAGTAGAAAACAGAGGCAAGATATACAGCGGGATTCAGCCAAGAGGCAGCTTTTTGAAATTCCAATTGCTGAGATTGACGTAAGTAGTTCAGCGCTTCCACATTTCTTCAGGAAATTAAATAATCCGGAAGAGCTTATCCCTCAAATGATCCATATTATCGACGATCTGTTGAGCAGTCTAGCCTTGGAAGGAAGGACTAAACTGATCGAATCCAATCTTTTGATCGAAACCAAAAAGGTATTGAATCAGATGCACCTGGGTTTTGAAAAGCTGGGCAACTTGAGCGTCCTATTCCAAGTTGGTTTGATCAAGAAAGCATTATCTCCGATCAATTCAGCGATTGAAGGGGATCAGCTTCTTGGATTACAGATCATGGGTCTTCTTGAAAGCAGATGTTTGAATTTTGACCATGTGTATGTTTTAGGGGTCAATGAAGGAATTCTCCCGAAAACCTCAAGCTCTCCCACCTTTCTGCCGAATAACTTAAGGAAGGCATACGGACTTCCGGTCTTAGAAAACCAGGATGCTCTTTCTGCTTATTTATTTTATAGACATTTCCAATACAGCGATGATATACACCTATTCTACAACGGAATCGTGGATGAAAGCAGTACGGGCGAGGAAAGTAGGTTCATCAAGCAGTTGATGTTTGAAACTAAGTTTAATTTCATCAACCATATCCAACAACAACCTTTATTGTTTCCAAATCAACCTCAGGAATTGGTCATCGAGAAAAAAGGAGCTATTTGGAACAAGCTTTATGAGAGCTATATCATAAAAAAGAAACCGCTTTCAGCATCGGCATTTACTACTTACCTGATGTCGCCGCTGCAGTTTTTCCTGAAATATGTGGCTGAGATCAAAGAACCACCGAGCATATCTCAGGAATTTGAAATGAATAAACTGGGGACGGTCATCCATAACTGTATGGAACATCTGCTAACGGCTATTTTAGACCATAAAGATTTTGTTCCTACTTCGGAATTGGAGAAAGCGCTTGAAAATGTGGACACAGTCGTAATTCAGGAAATAGGCAGGCAATATGAATCGGAATTACATGCCTTGGAAGACTTGAACAGTTTGCAGCGTATCATGCATAAAATATCTTCTGAATACATCAAGATGTACCTGCAATATGATATGGAACAATATGAATCGATCAAGATCGTGGAGTTGGAAAATGATGTGGATTACCATTTGGACTTTGAGATCAACATCGATGGAACCCCTGAGAGGATCAATCTATATGGGATCATTGACCGTGTGGATGAGGTGATTACGAAGAATGGACAGCATAAACTTCGGATTGTGGACTATAAAACTGGGGCAGATCAAGTTATTTTTGGTAATTTGGATAAAGTATTTGCCGAAAACACCGAAAACAAAGCCTTATTGCAGACCTTATTTTACGCTTATGTCTATGAACAGGTTTCAGGACTGAAAGGATTGGAGCCACATCTATATGTTGCAAGACGTATGCGGGAAGATGGCACCTTATTTAGGAACAGAAGTGGTAGTTTGGTTTTTGAAGACCTGATCTTGGAGGATCAGAAGAAGGTATTTATAGGTTTCTTGAAAGAAACATTAGAGGAACTGTTCAATCCTGAGATACCATTCAAACATAATCCAGATGCTGTAGTTTACCCTTCAGACCCGTACACTTTGTTTTATAAGTACAGTGTTGCAGAAAAGGCCGAAGAGGAAGCTTAGGTGGGGTAAAACTTTATTTTGCAAGAATATCCATGTTAGAAGTCAATTTTAGAATCAAGGTTTTTTATCATGCCGCGAGGGATTTAAGCTTTACCAAAGCATCTAGAGAACTAAATATCAGTCAACCTGCAGTTTCCAAACACATTCAAGAACTGGAGAATACCATTGGTCAGGCGCTATTTTTGCGTAATGGCAGCAGAATCCTGTTGACTGAGGCTGGTGCTACCTTAATGGAATCGGTGAAAGTCATCATCCATGAATATGAATTGGCTGATTATAAACTAGGGCTGCTCAACAATCAAATCCGTGGAAATTTGGTTATTGGAGCAAGCACAACCCTTGCTCAATATATCTTACCGAAGCTAATTGCCAAGTTTTCTGAACAGAACCCGCTGATCAATATCAAGCTGTTTACGGGCAATACGGCTCAGGTGGATCGCTGGCTCTATGAAAGGAAGATAGGATTGGGCTTTGTGGAAGGTATAGCTGAAGACCAATCCCTGAAATACAACAAGATCCTGGACGACCAGTTGATTTGGGTCGCTAGAACCACCCATCCCCTATTTAAGCAATCGCCAATCTGCTTGGATGAGCTCAAAAAACAGGAATTTATCTTCAGGGAGCCTGGCTCTGGAACGAATGACATCGTATTCCAGAAGTTTAGTGAAAATGACATCAATGCCAGAGATCTGGTGAATCGGGTACAGATGTCGAGTTCAGAATCAATTAAACAATATATACGATATAGTAATGCCATTGGGATTCTATCCAAATACGCCGTTCAGAATGAATTGGAGAATGGAATTCTAAAACAAATAGAAGTTGAGGGCTTCGAAATCAACAGAGAGTTATATTTAGTTCATCTTCACGGGGAGCTGTCAGGGCTTCCAAAACAGTTTATACGCTTTATCAATCAATCACTTACAAAGTAAGATAACCTGAAGTTATAGCCCATAACATTTTACCGTTTTAGCTACTCCATTAACAAGCTTAAGTTTGTTCATATGGAAAACGATTTAAACAAACCACAAAACCTTCTCAAGGAAGTAAATAAGATTGCCAAACAGACCAAAATCGTGGCAGGCTTATTTATTTTCATCGTATTCGTTGTCCTCATGCAAGCATTGGGGTTCAACACCAATATATTTAAGGCCAAACTAGCTGCTGACAAAAAGCAGGATAGCGTGGCGACCAATTCCGTGAACCTGATCAAAGAATTTAAAATGGCGCCCTATCCTGATTCTGAGGAAGGGAAAATGGCGGCCTATGGGGAAAAGCTAATCAAAGAAACGCCCAAATACCTTGGTCCCAACAACAAGTATGGCGATGTGTTCTCAGGCAATAACCTTGCCTGTGGTAGCTGTCACCTTAATGGCGGAACAAAGGAATATGCAGCCCCCTACATCGGCTTAAGCGCCTTATTCCCTATTTATAGCGGCCGTGAGGGCAAAGTTGCAACAATAGAGGAAAGAATCAATGGCTGCTTTGAAAGGAGCATGAACGGCAAGAAACTGCCCTTAGAGAGCAAGGAAATGATTGCCATCGTGAGTTATATTAAACACTTGAGTAAAGATGTTAAAGTTGGAGGCAGGATAGAAGGTCAAGGCTTCGTGAAGCTAGAGACTCCTGACCGCAAGGCTGATCTACAACATGGGGAATCGGTATTCAAGACACAATGTGTAAGCTGCCACCAAGCTAACGGTCTGGGATTACCTAAAAAAGCTGATGAACCAGAGGAAGGTTATTTATATCCTCCACTTTGGGGTTCCGACTCCTTCAATGATGGTGCAGGTATGGGTAGAATGCTGACCGCAGCTAAATTCATCAAGGGCAATATGCCTTTGGGAGCAAGTGCTGACGCCCCTATCCTGTCAGATGAGGAAGCATATGATGTAGCGGCCTTCATCAACTCCTTTGAAAGGCCTTCGAAAGCGAATAAAGAAAACGACTATCCTGATCTGAGCAAGAAACCTAAGGACAGCCCTTATCCACCTTTCGCTGATAAAATACCTGAAGAACAACATAAATACGGACCTTTTAATTTTTAAAAAGCATGAGAAATATAATTATTATTTGCAGTCTATTTTTAATGACTAGCAGCCTAGTAAAGGCACAAAGCAAATCAATTGACAACAAATTGATTGAAAACGCCAAGTTTGTTGGCGCGGAAACCCACAATAAACACTATAAAGCCATCTATCAATTAGACAGCAACAATCCTGATGTTGTTAAAAAGGCCTTTAGGAACATCAAAAACGTCTTGAATGACCCACGGTTAAAGGACAAGATTGAAGTGGAGTTGATAACTTTCTCTGGCGGTACTGAAGTGATGTTAAAAGACTCAGGCTATGAAGAAGCATTGAAAGAACTGATCGATAAAGGAGTTACGGTGGCTCAGTGCACAAACTCTCTGCAGGAGAGAAAACTGAAAAAAGAACAGTTATATGATTTTATCGGCTATGTACCGAGTGGCAATGGTGAATTGGTCATCCGTGCTTCAGAAGGTTGGGTAATCGTAAAACCATAATACACCTTAATCCATTGTAGAAATATTGAATATATGAAGAATTTAAAACGAATATTATTACTTGCTGTTATATTGTTGATGAACAAAGCATTTGCCCAAGACCCTTTTCAATATGATCCACCATGGAATACGCCGCCAAAGTCGGCAGTTGATTTCACTGTTCCAGGTATTGACAATGTTCCGGATCTGTTTGGTGATATTGTTGACCCACAGTTGGTTGTGTTTTTTGCAGGAAACCAATTTATGGTCATGGATGATCTATTGGACGCCTTCAAAAAGAAACATCCCAAATATGAAAGGATCTTTGTGGAAACCTTGCCTCCGGGCATCTTGGCCAAACAAATAGAAGGTGGATCGATTACCATAGGAAATATGAGGATTACCCATAAACCCGATGTTTATGCAGCTGGCAAAAACAGGATCGACAGCATGCAAAGTCACTTCTCTAGAACAGAAGTCTATGCTTACAATAAATTAGCGATCATGGTTCCTCAAGGAAATCCTAAAGCTGTAAAAACGGTCCAAGATCTAGCTAAGAAAGATGTGAAGATTGCCATGCCTAACCCTGCATGGGAAGGTATAGGAAGACAGATTGTTTCAGTTTATAAAAAGTTGGGGGGCGACCAATTGGAGAAAACCATCATGAAGGATAAAGTAGCTGATGGCTCAACTTACCTAACCAAGATTCACCACAGGGAAAGCCCTATGAAAATCCTTTACAAAGAGGTTGATGCTGCTCCTGTTTGGTATTCGGAGGTCGTATATCAAAAGCTATTAGATCATCCTGTAGAGATGGTTGAAATACCAAATGACCAGAATATCAAAGCAACATACATGATCGCCGAGATGAAGAACGCTCCAAGATCCCAAGCAGCAAAAGATTTTGTTGATTTCATGAAGTCTGATGAAGCAAAAGCGATCTATAAGAAATATGGATTTGAAACACCATAGTTTGTTTAATTAAAAAGAGAAGGGTTCCAATCAATGATTGGAACCCTTCTCTTTTTATAGCTATTCGCTTATTTCTTATATTTTCTGATGGCTTTGTTCGCTCTTTTGGTTGCTGTGTCGATTTTATAATCAAGCCATTTATCTTTAAAGATCTTACGCATGGTGTCATCAAAGTGGCGTGTTACGAAAAGGTTTCTCGCACCCTTCAGTTTCTCGCTCAATGAATTCGCCAAAGCGCGGACAGAGATGGAATATCCCTCAGTTTCATATTGGATATAATGCCACCATCCAGCGGGCATGTACAAGGTCTCACCTGGATTGATTACCGCTTCATAACCATCTAAAAATTCTAAGCCTGGATAATCTTTTACGTCGCTCTTTTTCAGGTTGGCAATGCTATGGAAATTATAAGGCAATTTATACATAAGGTCAGACTGGTTGTTCGGGAATAACCAGATACGCTTTGCACCTTGGAATTGCGAGATGAATACATGGGACATGTCAATATCAAAGTGGTTCCTGGTTGCAGAACCTTCACCACCGAAGAACATATAGGGTAACCACTGGATTACCTTGCCACCTGTAACATCATTGAATATGACGTCTTTTTTCAGTTCAGGTCTTATTTTCATAAGGTTAAACAAGAATAGACGAAGCTCAGTAGGTTCTTTACGGATCATATCCAAGTACTCTCCAAAGGTCATCTTTCCAACCGGAGGACTTGCTGCATGGTTTTGTGACTCCTCTTCCCGACCATAAACGTCGATTTTTTCGTTACCCGCTATTTCCTTGAAATAGTCGTAGCTCCACTTATTCCAACAAGGGCTATCCTTACTGATAAAGTCCTTGATGATAACAGGCTGACTCTTATTCAGATAGTCCCTAACAAAGTCTTTAGGAGCTATTCCAGATATACTATTAACAGGTTTTAATTTCACAATATTCCCATTTTTGAGTTAATGCAAACATAAAAAAAATATTTCTACAATAAATATACCCAACCCAGATGAAGGGAATATTTATGACTATTTTTTGGTAATGTAGGGAGAATATATTTATCAAAAAATGATAAACATCAAATTTGTAAGTGTTTCTTGATAATCGGTTTACGATCAAATAGCTGGGATAGATAGAAGGATTCTTGACCCATTACGGGAAACCATAAAAAAAGGCTATCCTTCTCAGGACAGCCTAAATATTATTTTGGGCGATTGCCTACTTATTAACTTGTTTGATGTACTGCTCAATGGCCATTGTCATACTTGGAGCATTCGGTGTCGGTGCTGGAATATCCAGGATCAAGCCATGTTCCAATAATGCCTGTTGAGTAGTAGCGCCAAATGCAGCGACACGGGTGTTGTTCTGTACAAAATCAGGGAAGTTTTCATACAAGGACTGTACACTGGAAGGACTGAAGAACACGATGATATCGTAAAACACATCTTTCAAGTCCTTGATGTCCGATATCACTGTTCTGAACAGCACAGCTGGTGTGAAATCATATCCATTCTCTTGCAACCAGCGTTGAGTTTCCTCATTTGCAACGTCTGAACAAGGAAATAGGAATTTCTCTTTGTTGTGCTTTTTCAGGACATCCTCAAGATCCTGTGCGGTTTGCTTTCCGAAGAAAATCTTGCGCTTACGATATTGAATGTATTTCTGAAGGTACAAGGCAATGGTTTCAGAAATACAGAAATATTTAAGTTCCGCAGAAACTTCAAATCGCATTTCCTCACATACCCTAAAGAAATGATCTACTGCATTTTTACTGGTGAAAATGACTGCAGAAAAATCTGCAAAATTAACCTTCTCTTTTCTGACATCTTTTGCAGAGACGCCTTCAACATGGATGAACCCTCTGAAGTCTAATTTTAAATTATACTTCTCGGCTAGTGTGAAGTAGGGAGATTTATCGTTTTCAGGCTTTGGTAAAGTAACTAAAATGCTCTTTACTTTTTTGGATCTTTCTACATCAATCTGCATATACTCTTTCTTAATTACTTAGTGACCTCACTAATATCAAAATTGGTGCTAATTCGAGACTGCAAAGATAAAGAATTAAATAAAAAATAGAAAATTTGAAATGACCGAACAGGTGAAAAGCAGTCCTAATAAACCTATACGAGAATAAAATAATTACAATACAAATGTAAATTATTGAGATAGTTTGAAAATAATATGCAGGAATAAACACTACAGCCAACAAAAAGGGCATTAGGAAAAACATGCTATTAAAATAAACTAGGTAAAGAATTGCAATATATTCCCTTACAATTTTTTCTAATTGAAATACAAATGATACAAAGCGGATGATCAGGATCTTTGCAATAAACAGCAAAGCAATGAATCCGGAGTTTTTCAGGAAGTTTTCAAAAGTAAGATAATTTTTGTCGCCGAAGCTTGACATGATCACCACGACAAACAAACCCAAAGACAAACTGAAAACGGCATACAAAAAGATATATGGCCAAGAGGTCGCTAGGTTATCTTCCTTACTGACCTGAAGCAATAACCGCTCTTTGTAATAGGCATCGACTATAATCTTAAGCTCTACCGGAAATACAATCCGTAGCACTCCTAACATCAAGAACAAAAGGAATACGATCAACAGGACCCATGCGGGCCTATTGCTCTTCTCTATCCCGTCCTGCAAGGCAGACTGTTTATGGTGCTTCCCAACTTCTTCAATCCCGAAATAAAGATCTTGATTTCCCCTTTTTAGCGTAGAATCATATGCTACTTTTAAATAATTGATTCCCTTATCAGGAAAAAGAATAATTTGACTATTTTTAAGGTTGTTGTCCAAGGACTCAAAGATGGCCACTCGAGCAAGAGAGTCTTTGATAGCAACGGAATCCACTAACAGCACGGAGTCAACAGGCAATATTTGGCCATAACTTTTAGGAGCAAAGAAAATGCTGCTAAAAATTAAAACCCATATCATATAAAATCTGTTGATGTGCTTCATGAAAGGCGTAAAGTTAGGACAAAATAATTGCTTTAGAAATTGAAAATATGAGTAAAAAAGAAATTGTAAGATGCGGCTGGTGTGGCACGGATGAATTGTACCAAGAATACCATGACAAAGAGTGGGGAAAACCAGTAAAAGACGACAAAGTATTGTTTGAATTCCTGATCTTAGAGTCTGCACAGGCTGGTCTTAGCTGGATTACGATCCTGAGAAAAAGAGAAGGTTACAAAAAGGCTTTCTCCAATTTTGATTACAAGAAGATAGCGAAATATACAGAGGAAGATGTGGAAAGGCTATTGCAGGATCCCGGCATTATCAGAAACCGCTTGAAAATAAACAGTACGATCCATAACGCAAAAGCTTTTATGGATATCCAAAAGGAATTTGGGAGCTTTTACAACTATCTCTATAGCTTTCTTCCAGACCAGAAACCTATCATCAACAAGCTGGAATCATTAAAGGATTCTGTCGCAACGACGGAGCTTTCAGACCGCATCGCTAAAGACCTTAAGAAACGAGGCATAAAGTTCTTTGGGTCCACCACCTGTTACGCCTATATGCAGGCCGTTGGCATGGTGAATGATCACCTAACCACATGCAGCTTTAGATAGCGCCGGTACGGGGGATATTTTTATAGATATTTTGAAGGTTACGGCATTGCCCGTTATAGTCCAATCCGTAGCCTACAACAAATTCTTTCTCGATTTCAAAGCCCACATACATGATATTGTCGAAGGAGTACAATAGGCAATCGGGCTTTAACAGCAAGGTCGCAACGGATATGCTGGCCACCCCTAATCGCTCCAATGCTTCAATGGTATGGACCAGAGAACGGCCCGAATCCACCACGTCCTCCACGATTACGATATGCCTGCCTTCTAGAGACATGCCCACTCCTATCAGCTCATGTATTTCGCCTTGATCGGTCCCAGCATAGGATGCCAGCTTCACGAAAGACATTTCACAGGGAATATGCACCTGTTTCATCAGGTCTGCCATAAACATGAAGCAGCCATTCAATACGCCGACAAATACAGGATGTTGGTCTTCATACCTCAGGTTGATATCAATTCCAATCAGGCGGATCCTTTTCTGGATTTGCTCATAATCAATCATGAGCTCAAATTCCAAATCGTCGATAAAAATATTCTTCATGATTAATCGTTTTGTTCTGAACTGCCTTTACCAAAAAGTTTCTCCAATAAGGATTTGCGGATCTGCTCTTCCCTATCGATTTCATCTACCATATCCTTGATATCATCATGGTTCATCATGGAATCTGGCACTCCCTTAGGCCTTGGCGGACGTAGGTTAGGCTGTAGTTCCACTTGATAGAATCCATAATTTCCAGGAACGTTCTCCCCTTCCAACTGGTTCATTTTATTCATGATATAGCCATAGGTATTGAAATGCTTCATCACCCAAGGTTTCAAGTGGCCAGTATAATCGAAGGAAGAAAGACCTGTTTTCGGTCTAGGAATAATGCTAGACAGGTACAAGCTCTCCCCGATGGTCAGTTCTGAAGGCTTCTTGCCAAAATAATATTTTGAAGCTTCTGCGATGCCATATACGTTTTTACCCCATTCGATGATATTCAGGTATATTTCCAATAAGCGGTCTTTGCTGACCTGCTTGGATTGCTCCATGAGCCAGACCAGCAGGATTTCTTCAAACTTCCGCATCATGGTCTTGTTCCGGTTCAGGTACAGGTTCTTGATCAGCTGCATGGAGATTGTACTGGCTCCACGTTTAAATTTTCTCTCCTTGATGTTGGTCACGATGGAAAGCTGGAAAGCCTCCAGTTCAAAACCATTATGTTTATAGAAAAACGGATCCTCCGTATTCAACACTGTTTTCTTCAAGATCGGAGCAATCTGATCCAAAGGAGTGAAATTAGGATTGGAAACATCCAATTTTATATCCCTCATCTTAAGGGTATCCTCATAGGCCTCATAGACAAATGGACCATTTAGGGCAGCAATATCAGCTTTCCCCCATTTCTTGACCTTTAGGTTTTTATCATCGATCTTGGAGGCAAACTTCAGCTCATCCGGATTGTCAAGATCCACATTGAAATCCATGTCATATTGTATGTCACCTTCCACTTGAATACCATCTAGGTTCTCAAACAATCCCGCTGGAAGTGCATCAAAGAAATTTTGGGCCTTGAACATACCGGTATGCACGGCCATCTCCAATATCTTCTTCGGATTACGCGTAAACTTCAGTTTTGGCTGAAAGGAAAAATCCTTCACCTCCACTTTGGTACCTTGGACCAATTCGATCGTATTTTCAGAGACAAGGAATCCCCCATCTGCAGAACCTCCCGGCAAAACAATGGTTTCTTCGGATAGTCGATGGTGGTTCACCCTTAAATTCTTGGCACTGACCCCACCTAGCATCTCCAAACTTTCCTTACCCTTTCGAGCCACATTATCCAGATGGAAACTCAGTTCATCAAAGCTCACATTCAAGCCAAAACGTCTCCCAATAAAGGGTATCTGTGCATCTTTATTATCCGATGATATGGTTACATTGGCCGTCTGACGGCTTGAATTGATATTTCCTTTAAAATTCCATTTTGCTTCCTGTTCATTGAGGAACACATCGATATCATAGTCACCATCGTCTATCTTCCCTTCAGGAACCTTCACCACCTGGGTAGAAGAAGAATCTTGAAAGGAAAGACTTACATTTTCTAAATTTAAATTATTCGGAACGGCCTGAAAAGCTCTCTTCAAAAGATTATCAATGGTTTCGGCCAGGGTCTTGGTTTCGGTCACCTCTTTTATACTGTCTACCTCAGACTTCTTGCGGAACAGGAAATCATAATTGGCAGTACTATCATGCTTGACCAAGGTGATATCCGCGTTTTTAAGGTCTAATTCATCCAGCTGTACCGTTCCTGAAAGTAGGGGGAATAATTTAACAGACACCTTGAACTCATCGATTGCGGCCAGTTGTTCTGCACTATCTGGAATCAGCTTTACCTGTTGAAAATCTACGGTGGTCAGACCTGCAAATTCATACTTTTGGACTTCAAAATTCAATGCATAATCATCCTTCAATTTCTTCTGCACCTTGGCTACAGCCTTGTTCAGCATATCCCCACGCACAGACATCGCCCATATAAAACCTATTAACAACACGGCTAAAATGCTTGCTGCAGTTATAATGAACCATCTCTTCTTAACGAAACTGAAATCGGGAATCTTGATATTTTTTACGTCTAACATATATTAATGTGAAAACCGAAGATTATGGTAAAAATATGCAAAAATCATTAAAAACATCATTATGACAAGATATTGAGCTTCTTTCTTTAGCTTTGTTAAATTAATTTAAATCCATGATTACTAAAGAACAGATTTTACATGCTTTAGGTCATGTGGAAGAACCAGATCTAAAAAAGGACTTGGTAACCCTCAACATGATCGAAAACATTGAAATATTACCGAATAAAATAAAATTTGATGTGGTACTCACCACACCTGCTTGTCCACTAAAGGGACATATTGAACATGCCTGCCGAAACGCCATTGCCTTATTTGTTTCCAAGGAAGTAGAAGTTGAAATCAACATGACGGCGAGGGTTCGCGCTGTTGATACCGCTCAATTGAAAAACATCAAGAACATTATCTTGGTTTCCTCTGGAAAGGGTGGCGTAGGAAAATCTACCGTCGCAGCAAACTTGGCCTTGGCCCTAGCAAATACCGGTGCAAAAACCGGATTATTGGATGCCGATATCTATGGCCCTTCGGTACCATTGATGTTTGGTGTGGAAGGTGCAAAACCGCAGTCCTCTCAAGGTCCAGATGGTAAAAACAGAATCGTTCCTATCGAAAGGTATGGGTTAAAGCTTCTGTCCATTGGATTCTTTACTGACCCGAACCAACCAATTCCATGGAGAGGTCCGATGGCAACTTCAGCAATCAAACAATTGTTTGGCGACACGGATTGGGGAGAACTGGATTACCTGATCGTGGACATGCCTCCAGGTACTGGAGACATCCATATCACTACGGCACAAAGTTATCCTATTGCAGGAGCGGTGATTGTAACAACACCTCAGCAAGTAGCCTTGGCTGATGCGATCAAAGGGATGGCCATGTACCAGATGGAAGGCGTAAAAGTGCCTATCATCGGTGTTATTGAAAACATGTCCTACTTTACACCTGCGGAACTTCCGGACAACAAATACTATATTTTTGGAAAAGACGGTGGCAAGCGACTAGCAGCAGACAACCAAGTCTCGTTTTTAGGGGAGATTCCATTGGTCAAATCTGTGGCCGATGCTGGAGATAATGGCTTCCCAATTGCCTTAGATCAGGATGAACCTGTGGCAAAGGCATTTGCAGACATGGCAGGACGTGTTGCACAGGAACTAAGTATCCTAGCTGCCCAAGCATAAGGATAAATCATTGAAATTTGAAAGGGGCAACATCTGTTGCCCCTTTCTCTTTTTAATCTATGTTTGGTAAAGAATACATTATTTTGTCAACCAAACCTGCGCTTGAACAGGGATAATTTCCTGGTCATTGTCCAGTTTCAACAGGAACATAAAAGCAATCTGTAATTGAGTAGCCGTAGCATTTGTCTCAAATCTTTCAACTAATGTTCTATTGGCTGCGCTACTGGCCTTAAAAGCAGCAATGGATGTATTGAAGACCGCCCTATTTCCATTTCCCGGAATGGGAGCAGCAATATAGGTTCCCGCTCTCACCCCTCCAGCATTAACCGCTGTCGTTCCACCCAGCACCTTAGAAATTTCCTTAATTGTCCTGCCAGACCCTGATGGAATGGTCAACGTAAAACTGATCTCATTCTTGCTAAGCGGCTGCGTGATGTAAGGGTTAAACCCATAGGTTGTGGCACCTTCATAGGTAACCGGAATATCAGGTCTATTATCTTTATATAGGTCTGTATACTCTTTTTTGCAAGCTGAAAACAGCGTGACAAAAAGAGCAATTATGATAGTATTGATTATATTTTTCATCGATTATAGTTTAATTAGCGTCCCACCATACTTTTACATTCGAATTTGGCACATCACTTCCCTGTGGAAAGTTCGGATTACGTTGCTGTTCTGCAAATATATAAACTGCGCGCACCGGTCTGGTTCCATCAATACCTGCTGCATTTTGATGTTCTGCCAAGACAGGATAACCGGTCCTTCTCCAATCGTTCCATTGCTCCAATCCGTTCGAGAAAAGGGAAATATACTTTTGGGTAATGATTTTCTCGATCTTTTGGGCATCCGTGCCAGTTAAGGTCACTTCAGCTGCATTATCAGCAAAATACTTGTCGATTACAGCGGCTGTTACCCCAGCATCTGACATCGATGCACGAATCCCTTGTTGGTACATAGCTTGAGCATCCCCAGCAATCCCATGGCGAACAATAGCTTCTGCGATGATAAAGGAAGTCTGTGCATAGGTGATCAAACGGGTTGGTCCCTCACCACTTTGCCCAGTTACATAGACATTATATTTAGACCTGTCATTGAATGGAGGTGCTGTACCCGCAAAACCATTATCTAGGGTCACATATTCACCGGTAGGTTTGGTCACAAACCTTTCAAGACGTGGATCCTTCTTATCGGTCAATAGGGTCACGAAACGGGTACTGATCAACAGGTCATTTTGGAATAGGGAGTTATGGGTCAACGTCCAAATGGGAGCCTGACTTCCAACCTGTCCACCAAAGTTTACCGCTAGGTTTGTCGAATTACTATTGATATAGTAATTCTTGCTGATGATCTCCTGCAGGATTGCCTTAGATTGTGCCGGCTCTACAGCACTGATCTGCATGGCTAATTTCAACAACAAGGAGTTTCCTGCACGCTTCCAGCTTTCCATATTTCCGCCATACACGATATCATCCACTCGAGGACTTAATGGGCTCTCCTTTTCTAGGTCTGCAAGACCGGAGCGAACCAAGTCAAATAGGTTTCCTAGGGAACCTTCAACATTGCCCAAATAGATATCCTTTTGTGGGGTTAACACCGGTGTGGTTTTACCCTGATCACCAATCAAAGCCTCATAATAGGGTACATCGCCCCAGACATCGGTGGTCATGGCAAAAGTAAGGGCCAACATGATCTTGGCAACACCTGAATAGGCAGGGCCATTATCTTGATTAGCCACATCGATCAGTTTACGATAGTTGACCATGGCGCCACCATACAGTTCATAAGACCATTGGTTACCAAAATCATCGCCGCTCGTAATATAGCGATCCCAACCAGCAGGGCTTCCAGAAGCTCCAGCAGTAACACTCATGATCGTAGAAGCAAACCTGTTCAATTCATTGGAATTGGCAAATGCAGTACCTGCAAGCGCCGTCGGCAGCAAAGTCGCTGCAGGCACTTTCAATGGGTTATTTGGTGTATCATTGACATCAAGGAAATTGCTACAGCCGACTAAGGAAAGCGACAGAACAAAAACCGATATTTTCCGTATATTATTTTTTATGATTTTCATTGTTCAATTTTTAGAAGGTAACTCTTAGATTAAATCCATAATTTCTGGCGGTTGGCGCACCGTTCAGGTCCATACCTTGAACATTACCGGCACCTTGTGTATTCATCTCAGGATCACCAGGGAAACCCGGTGCAAACATCCAAAGATTTCTACCGCTTACCCCTACGGATATCTGTCCAAATGGTGTTTTCTGCAATAAGGAGTTTGGCAAGGTATAATTCAAGGAAACCTCTCGTAAACGGTAAGAGGTGGCATCAAACACCGCGGCCTCTGAACCAATACCGCCTAGGCCCTGCCAATAGGCTTGTGAAGATATCTGGATATCATTTGGTCTATATCCCGTCACGTTTCCATCTGCATCCTTGATTTCGATAACGCCTGGAAGGATCCTTGGCTTATCCCTGTCTACGGCTGTAATATCTACCATACCACCGCTGCGCATATCCACTTGCGAGAAAGAGAAAATCTGACCACCCTTTTGGATATCAAAAAGGGCCATTAAGCTTAAGCCTTTATAATTGATGGTGTTAGTAAATCCTAAGGTGTAATCCTTTTGCGGACTGGCGATTACTCTATTTCCTATTGCAGGCGCAAATCCACCGGTTACAGGATTGATCAGGAACTGACCCGCATCGTTACGGGCATGCTGCGCACCAACGATGACACCATAAGGATACCCTTCAGCAATGGATGGTGCAATACCGATAAAACTATTGATACCCGGAATTACCGTACTGGTGACTTCATCACCGCCGACTGGCTCCTTGCCAAAAATGGCTACGACATTATTTCTGATCTTGGTAAAATTGAAGTTGATATGCCAGCTAAAATTGTCTTTTCGAACTGGGTATCCCCCTAGCAAAACCTCAATACCCCTATTTGTCATTTCACCGATATTCGAGGTAAAGGAATTGTATCCCGATGAATTTGACACCGCTACATCAAAAATTTGGCTCGCACTTCTGGTACTGAAATAAGTAAAATCCAAGTCTATTCTATTATTGAACAAGCCCAATTGAGTTCCCACTTCATAGGAAGTCACGAATTCAGGCTTTAATTCAGGGTTCCCTATTGTACTTCCAATCTGAAACCCTGTAATACTGCTACCCCCAACAGATAATGGGAAAGTGATATTGGCTGTATTGTTACCATATCCTGCTGGACCATAAACGGAACTCAACAGATAAGGATCGGCATCACGGCCTACCCTTGCCACATTACCCCTGATTTTCCAATAGGATAAGATTTCTCCTCGTAAATTTTCAAAGGCGGTTGTAGGGACAAAGCTCAAAGAGGCAGATGGATAAAAATAGGTGTTGTTCTTTTCAGGAAGCGTCGAAGATTGATCCGCCCTTCCGGTCAATTCCAAGAATAGGTAATCATTATATCCTAAGCTCAACTGACCATAATAACCGATCAATCTGCGCAAGGTTTTTCCTGCATAAGACGAAGTAAATACAGAGGCATTGCTCACATTGTCAAACATTGGAATAGCCAATGAACTACCGATTACCCCTGAATATCGATAAGAACGACTATTGATGTTTTGACCTAAAAGCAGGTTTGCATCCAGGCCTTCCATAAAAATATCATCTTTTTTGGCCGTGATCATCAAATCTCCATTTAGTTCACTTCTGAACCTCGTGTCTTCATCGATGGTACCAAGTGGTGCACGGGCAGCACCCGGCCTTTGGATCTGCGACCTCTGGTCAAAATAGGTATCAGCAGTAACCCGATAGGAAGCACTCAACCAATCTGTGAAATCATAGCCCACAACCAAGTTACCATAGGCACGGTCTACTTCGGATTGGAAAAACTCATTCTGTATACTCCATAAAGGACTATTTTGCGTTGGCAAGAAATACTGTCTTTGACCAGCAGGGCTTAATATAGGTGTACCGTGCAGATCATAGGAAATAGGGATACGGGTAATCTGTCCAAAAGCACTACCACCATTTCCCATGGTCGCTCCGCGCTGGCTAGTTTTAGCGTAATTGATAGTACCACTGATCTTAATTCCATTTTCCAAGTTCCTGCTCCCACCGATATTGGCAGTATGTCTGTTGTACTTACTTTCCGGAACAATACCTTTCTGAATGGTACTTGACACACCTGCAACAAAATTGGACTTCTCATCGCCCCCAGCAAGGTTCAATGAATTTTGATAAAAAGATCCTGTTTTATAAAAATCTTTAATATTGTTTGGATACGCTCTATAGGGCACCGTTAATCCTGTACCCCCTTGGATTACCTCTTCCAGGGTTCCAAATCTTGGTCCCCATGAAAGTGTAGATTGATTATTATAGATGTTCTGTGAACCCTGTCCATACATCTCCTGAAATTTCGGGAGGTACCCCACATTTTGGAAGTTCATCGAAGAGTTTAAGGTTACCTCGGTCTTACCGCCCAAGCCTTTACCCGATTTGGTCGTGATCATCAAGACCCCAGCCGACGCTCTTGAACCATATAGTGCAGACGCAGCAGGCCCTTTCAGGATGTTGATCGACTCGATATTGTCCGGTGGAATATCATTTAAACGATTGGATGGTTGAGAACCAAACAAGGTATTCTGGCTGTTATCGGTATCATTACTGAAAATAATCCCGTCGACAACAATCAATGGTTGGTTATTACCACCAAAGGAAGTAATACCACGGATATTGATATTGGTCGAAGAACCTGGCTGACCAGAAGCACTTCCGATCGTCACCCCTGCAACCTTACCTTGCAATGAATTCAAAACATTGGTTTCCGATCGCTGAACTAGGTCTTCCCCACCGACCTTCTGGGTTGCATAACCAATGGATTTGGCTGTTCGTTCAATACCCTGTGCGGTCACCAATACTTCTTCGATGGCTTCATCGCCCGCATTCAGCACCATGTTAATACTGGTTCGGCCGGCAACCTTCACCGTTTGGCTCTGATAACCTACATAGGAAAACCGCAATGATGCATCTGCATTGGCTGAAATGTTGTAGGTACCGTCACTTGAAGTCTGGGTTGCTACAGAAGTACCAACCACACTTACCGACACTCCTGCCAATGGCGTTCCATCACTCGCTGAAGTTACCCTCCCAGTAACCTCTCGATCTTGCGCATACGCTGTTCCGCACAGGCATATGAACACAAAAATAAATTTGAGTAGTCTTTGTTTCATAAATTAATTGTTTAGTAATAAAAGTTTATATATACTTAATATTTGTTTAAATATTAACTTGAAATTGGCTCTAAATAACTTTATTAACTATATATTCTAAATTTCGTTAATATTTTTAATATAATCAAGAATATTAGGTAGTATTTGTTAATTTTAAGGAAATTATCAGAAAAATAAACTTGAAACCTCAACCAATATCTATTGTTTAGATTAATTTTAACCTTCAATTATTGCGCTTTAGTATAAATTCCGATAGTTATTGAGCAGAAATGGGAATAATGAAAAACAGCTAGGGTGAAAAACAAGTTTTGTATCTATTAATTTCAAGAACTGCCAAATTCAACCTAGTCTTATTCGAGACACATTCGGAACTTTGGCTACATGCCTCAATCCTTACTCAGTTCCTGTTCAGAAAATCTTCGGAAAATACTGGGGAGATTTCCGAATGATTCCCGAATATGTCTCGAATATGTCTCGAATAAAACCTGATCAGGAGGAGATGAAAATCAGGGCGGAATTGACCCATATCCTTAAGATCATCGAAGAGGGAAAAGCGCTGTCTGGGGGATAGGATTTTCGGAAATAAAAAAAGCCTTCAGGAAATCCTGAAGGCTTATATAGCAATTAAAAATTAGTCTATTAAATTTGAGGGTTATTTTGAATTTCCACTTGAGGGATTGGGAAAGTCAATTTCTCATCATTGTATCTGAATGATTGACCAGGGAAAGAAAGGTGGTTTGAACCTCTAGTGATGGTCGCTTTATTACGTTTCATCGCTAGGTAACTTTTTCCTTCACCCCAGAACTCGATACGAGTCTGTAAATAGATTTCATTTTTCAAAGCTTGGCCAGAAAGGTTAGAAATATAGTTTACATCTGCTTTTCTTAGGCTCACTACTTTTTTCAAAGACTCAGCAGCAGAAGCGGCATTGTTCAAGTTCGCATAAGCTTCAGCGTTCAAGATCTGCATCTCATCCACACGCATATAGATATAATCCGTAACCACATTTCTTTGACCCATTGCTTTACGCTCTGGTGCAAAGAATTTGTTCATTGGCATTAAGTTTTTAGCGTTGAATTGAGATTTTCTCACGTCATCAGCAGGAATTTTGTCGTAAAGACCTTTATCGATAGTTTTAGGGTCACCTGCAGCTGCATAGCTATAGGTAAAGTAATCTACCTGTCCCCACCAAGAAACCAAGTCAAGGTTACTCGCTAAGGTCAAGTCAACACCCCACATCCAACTTGGAGTATTTACATTGTTGAAACCAGACTCAGGGTTTGTTACAATACCATTTTCATTTAGGATAGCAGCAGATTCACGTTTTGTAGTTAAAGGGAATCCTCCATTGGCCAAGATATCATTGGTCAAAGTAACCACTTGTTGCCAATCAGCTTGTGTACCTCTAGCACCTAATGCATAAGCTAACAAACCTTTTGCTACGTATTTGTTGATCTGATCTTTACTTGTTCTGTTGAAGTTGTCTAAGTAAGCAATAGACGTATTCAGGTCAGAAACAATCAGGTCATAAACATCCTTGGTGCTTGACAAAGGTTGGTTAGGCTGATCAGTAGAAGTATAGATCGGTAAGATCATTTCAGAACCAGTACCATACTCTTTAGCATATAAATTTGCTAGGTAGAAATATGAATAAGCTCTCATCGCCTTAGCCTGACCCATAATATGTCTTTGTTCGATATCTTCAGCAGGAATTTCCACATCTGTACCACCCAAAGCATCAATAACAGTATTGGCAGCGAAAATGATTTTGTAGTAATATTTCCAAGCGTGGCTAGCTTCTAATTTAGTATAATCAGTTGTCGTGATGTAACGCGCGATTTGATCATACCAGCCATAGTTTCTTCCAGCCAACACCATATCAGAACACAACATGTCTGTATAGATGTCATAACCTTTTTGACCAAAGTCGTCATGGCTCTCTTCAGCGGCACCTTGCGCAGAGAATAAATTGTACATGGTTGAATAAAGACCTGCAATATTACCTTTTAACAAAGCAGGGTCTTGTTTTGCAGCTTCTTCCAACTGTTCGGTTGAAAGTTCTTCTGTTGGTTTTTCATCCAAGAAGTCTTTACTACAAGAAGCAGTAAACAACAGGGATGAAATCAACACTATATTTAATGACTTTTTCATTGTTTATCTAACTATTAAAATTTAACTCTTAAACCTGCACTTACAGTTGATAAAGGAGAGTATCTGTACATACTTGATGAACCAGCTTGGTGAGTTGAAGGATTGAATCCTTTTCTCGCTGAAGCGATAGCCAAGTTATCTGCAGAAACCCAGATTCCTAATGCTTTTGCACCGATAGCATCTAACACATTAGTTTTGAAGTTGTAACCTAATCTTACGTTGTTCAACATCAAGTAATTTGCAGATGTCAAGAATCTAGTTGATGAAGAGTTTACACCAACATCATTGTCATTATTCAATCTTGGAACGTTGGTGATATCACCAGGCTGTTGCCATCTGTTGAACATATCCGTGTGCCAGTTGTTACCACCGATCACATCATTGTTCATCAAGATTGCGTAAGCACCGTCATAAGCATATCCACCTAAGCTATACAACATCTGTACGCTTAAATCGAAACCTTTGTAACCTGCTCTCAAGTTCACTGCACCTCTTAATTTAGGGATAGCAGATTTACCAACATAATGTTGAGTTGCTTCAGAGTATACTGTTGTAGTTCCTTCTTTGATCTCTTTATTTTCTGGGTTGTCGAACAAAGCCAATGAAGTGATCTGCTCACCAGTGTCAAACTGACCGTTTGCATTGTTGTCCGTATAGAACACCTTGAATTGGCTCTCACCAGTTTCAGCATCTACACCAACGAAATCTCTCATGTAGAAATCGTATAGAGAGTGATCTTTAGACCATCCATAAACACCTTGGATATCAATTTCCTTAGGTAAGTTGGTGGAAGGTTCGATAGGCATTTTAGTGATTTTGTTTTTGAAACTCTCACCGTTGATACCTAGATCTAAATAGTAATCTTGACCTTTAAGGATGTGACCTACTAAATCAAATTCGATACCTTGGTTTCTTAACTGGCCGTCGTTTACTTTGATTGTAGGGTAACCGATTGATGGACCAACACCTCTATCGAAGATTAAGTTGTCGGTATTTTTCACATAGTACTCAATTGTACCAGAGATATAGTTACCTAATTCGAACTCGATACCAGTTTGGAACATTTTGGAAGTTTCCCAAGTTAAGTCCTCATTACCTTTAGTTACGAATGAGAATGCAGGGTTGTTGTTCAAGTTATCTACACTGTACAAGTCGTAACCTGGGTAGTAACCAACACCAGCTTGCTCACCAAGAACACCGTAAGAAACTTTATATTTCAAGAAATTGAAAATATCTTGGTCTTGCATGAAGTCTTCGTTAGATACAATCCAACCAGCACCTAATGAACCAAAAGTTCCCCATTTATCTTTCTTGAACCTTGAAGAACCATCTCTTCTCACTGTTCCGGATAAGTAGTATTTATTTTTGTAATCGTAGTTAACCTGTCCGAAGTAACTTTCCAAAGCGTAAGCTTCCGTATAAGATTTAACTGGGTTAGAAACGATTACGTTATTGAAATCAAGGATGTTGTTGTCCACTAAGTTGTAACCAGAGGCATTCAAGATATTGCTTTCCCACTTAACAGCCTCATGTGCTACCAATGCTTCCAATGAGTGATCACCGAAATCTTTTCTATAGCGCAATAAGTTCAATAAGTTGAAGTAGTTAAGCTCTGTACGACTTTGGTACAATGAACCGTTTTGAGATGCCGAACTTCCGTAGAATTTGTTTGCACGGTCATTGTAGATATTGTTATAGTATTGGATACCTAAGGAGTTTTCGAATGTCAAACCATCAATGATATTGAAGTTAACATAGGCTCTACCGTTCAATTCATTACGTTTGTGACGTTTGATGTCATAAGTTGCATCAGCGATCGCATTGGTTAATGAACCGAATTTACGGCCTGAGTTCGTTCCATAATCGTATACATAACCACCGAAGATGTTATCATCAATTTTGTTTCCGTTTTCATCACGCTCAAACAAAGGATAGATAGAAGGGATGTTGTCAACGAACCAGAAAATACTTCCTGAGTCTTCCGATTGACCACCTGTATTTCTTTCTACTTTCGAGTAGTTGGTGTTCATACCCACTGTCAACCAGTTGGTCACTTTATGGTCTAAGCTCAAACGACCTGTAAATCTTTCGAAATCAGAGTTGATTGAGTAACCTTTGTCACCTAAGTATCCGAATGAGGTAAAGTAGTTTGTTTTATCTGTTGCACCACCGAACCTAACGTTAAGGTCAGTTCTAGCTGCATTTTGGAAAGCATGATCTTCCCAGTTTTCAGGATCAAACTTTCTAGTTACATTGTTTTTAACCTTTCTAGTTACAGGATCGATTAGATCAGACACTGAACTTACGTTCCAAAGGTTGTTCAATGGATTGATACCTCTATCTGAGAATAAGTACTCGTTAGCATAAGCAGCACCGTCTTCACCAGCCAATACACCTTCGTTGTACATAGCTTCCCAGCTTAACCCGATATAATCTTCAGGAGATTTGATCACATCATAACGAGGCAATAAAGACATGTTTGTACCGAAGTTAACATCAGCTTCAATAAATGAGCTCTGACCTCTACCTGTTTTAGTGGTGATTACGATTACCCCGTTGGCACCTCTAGAACCATAGATAGCAGTTGCAGCAGCATCTTTCAATACCGTTACATTATCGATATCTGCATTATTGATGGAAGTAATGTTACCTGAGAAAGGCACACCATCCACCACGTACAATGGGTCACGGTTACCGTTAACCGAACCAAAACCACGGATACGTACTGTTGAAGCAGTACCTGGCTGACCTGTAGTATTGGTCACTTGAAGACCAGCTACCTCACCAGCGATTGCCTGCGACACGTTTGAAGTGTTCTTTTGTTGCAATTTCGTACCATCAACCTTTTTTGCAGAACCTGTAAAAGCTTCTTTGGTTGTGCTACCATAACCTACAACGACAACTTCATCCAAAGACATTTCATCCTCTACTAATTGTACATTGGCAGTTGTTTGGTTAGCAACATCTACTCTTTTAGAAGTATATCCTACAAATGAGAAGTTCAATACCGTCTTACCGTCCGCTACAGTAATCGTGTAACCTCCATCTGCGTCTGTCTGAGTAGCAATACTAGTTCCCACTAGCGCTACTGATACACCACTTAATGGTGCTCCGTCAGTAACCGAAGTTACCTTACCACTCACTTGACGATCTTGTGCGAACGCTACACTAATCATGCAGGTTAACACAAAAATTAAGCTGAGTAATTTGTGTTTCATAAATTTTGCTATTAATTAAAAGTTTTAAAACAGAGTCTGTTAAAATTTGTTAAACAGTCGACAAATATAGACTTACCTTAAATATTTCACAAATAAATTCCTGTAACCTATTATTTTTATCAAATAGGTAACAGAAAAGTTGAATTGTCAACTATTATAAGATTCTACGTTAAAATTTATAATAAATAGCAGTCATTTAATAGTTATTTGACTGATTTGAATAAAATAATTTTAATATTAACGAGATTATTATTCCCTTATCCTGCTGAATTACTGATATTTATAATTCAAGATTGAAAATTTGGTAAAATATTAGCGTATTTAGATGTTTAAACAAGTTTTAAGAAGAAGTAAAATTTGATATGCATTGCTAACCAGCAATATCTAGAGAACAATAACGAAACATTCATCACTGCATGGACAGAATTTCAAAACATCAGTCATAATCATGTTCGTTAATCAGAATATAATTTCGATTTATCCCTAAAACACTTCTCACAACACGGTCTTTATTGAAATTCAATAATTCGCCAAAATATATCTATTACATAAAAAATGTAAAATGCATGTTACTTTAAGATTATCTCTTTAATTTCTTGGTCAAAATGGGTGTTTGAACACAAAAATGGGTTTAAAACCTTTAAATCCACAATATTTCCCTAAGAGAAATATTACATACGATTAAAGAACAAAAATATTATTCATTTCACAAAACCTTGAAAAGCAGCTTTTAGGAAGCTAAGCGGAGAAAAAAAAAACGGGATTGAACACTGTTCAACCCCGATTAATAAAGGCAGTTTATCTTAGGGCTAAGCATTAACCGCCTATTACAAACACAATATTATTTAGTTACTTTTTCAATTTCGATCGGAACACCCTAGACATCTACTCGATATATCTTAAGAACTTGTAAATAAAGGAACCGCCAATAAATTGGACGGCCCCTTCATAGGTAATATTATTATTTGGTATCCCACCAAAGTCTGGTGTTCAATTCATCTGGACCTTGTGCGGCAACAGCTGCTTCATAGTTTTTACCATTCAAGCCAGCTTCCGTATTCGGGTATGCCTGACGAACAGGGATCTTTTTGTCGATTGACAAAGGAGCCGGACCAGGATGTAACTCTGGGAATCCAGTTCTTCTCCAGTCCACCCAGCTTTCATAACCATTTGCTTGGTAGTTAGCCAACCATTTTTGGGTAATGATCAACTTCAAACCATTTGCTGCACTATAAGCTACACCACTTTGCGTAAAGTAGGATGCTGGCGCAGTTACCCCTTGTTGTTGCATGGATGCATCGATACCTTTTTTGTAAAAAGTAGCAGCGTCTCCAGTTCCCCAACCGCGATAAGCAGCCTCAGCTAACATAAACTGAATTTGTGCATAAGTTGTGATTGGCAAACCATAGTTTTGAGCAGTGAATTTTTTACCGATCAACGAAACAGTTTCTTGGTTCAAATCATCATCCGCATTGGCCAAACCATAAGGCATACCTTTATAACCACCCCCTTGAACCACTTTTTCTGCATAAACTGGCAGACGAGGATCAGCTAAGTCTTCCAACGTTTCGATCATTTTTTCACTTACCGCATAATCCGTTCTTTTACCAACGAAGTAGTTGTTATAAAGCGGGTTTTGGTTATTGGCATCGTTCAGGTAAGCAAAAACAGCGTTGTCAGCATTACTAGCGATTGCTCCTGCAGCATAAGCACTAGCAAACTCCGCTTTAGCTAAATTTGGATCAACATCCGCTAAGTGAATAGCAGCAACCATACGTAAAGAGTTGGCCCATTTTACCCATTTAGAAACATTCCCTTGGAAAAGGATATCACCATTTAATGCTTCACCAGTCTTTAATTGCGCAGCTGCTTCTTTCAATTCTTTCAACAAAGAAGTGTAGATATCCTTTTGTGTATCGTATTTAGGTGTCAATACTTCTTTACCTTTTAAGGCTTCTGAGTACGGCAACATTCCCCATCTGTCTGTCATGTGCAGATAAAAGAAAGCTTTCAAAATTCGAGATACCCCAATTTGGTTATCCGTGCTACCACCTTTTTGAACATAAGGTAAGTTTGCAGTTGCTGGATCAGAGTTTAAATTAAGGATGGTTTGTGCATCCAATAATGGCCCATTGTAATAAGCTGAAAAATCATAGAACTTATTTTGGAACCTAGACTCATTGGTATATTGAATCTCGGCCATATACTGGGGATATATATCCTTTGCCCAACCAGCGATACCGTTTCCTTGGTTACCAATTTGACGGATCACATTACTTATCAACAGCTCGGTATTAGGATCGGCTGGATTATTTGGATCTTTGTTAATCTCTTCAAAATCTTTGGTACAAGAAACTGAAAGACCAATCAAAACAAATCCAAGTATTGTATTTAAAAATTTCTTTTTCATAAACTTAATAGATTTACAGGCTAAACCTTAGATTAAAACCAAATGTCCTTGTGTTAGGCAACTGACCACCTTCGAACCATGAGCCTTCTAAGATGGAAGGGTCAAAGTTTCTGTTTTTAGCATAAATCAAGAATGGATTTTGTGCAATCAGGGTTAATGAAACTTTCTTGAATGGAGTTTTACCAAACATTCTGTCAGGGAAAGTATAACCGATGTTGATTTCACGCATTTTGATATATGAAGCATCATATACCCAGTTTTCCCAAATGTTACCTGAGTTCAATTTGTCTTGATATAATTGCTGAACATCAACATACACATCATTTGGAGTTCCATCTTCTTTCACACCATCAAGGAGAACACCACCACCTTGATCAACTGGATCACGTTTAGGATTTCCTTTATCGTTCACACCTGCTGTTTCTTCGTACAATCCAGAACCATTACCGAACATGGAAGAAATAGACATGTATTTACCACCTTTTTGAAAGTCTAGCGAGAAACCTGCAGTAATTCCTTTGTAGTTGAACTGTGAAGTTAAACCACCTGTGAAATCAGGAAGGATAGAACCTAGATCGACGTCGCCTGAAGTAGGGACATAAAACCCGTCAGCTCCAACGATTTTTTCGCCTTTATCATTTCTTTTGAAACCTGAACCAGTCAACATACCGAATGCTTCACCTTTACGGGCATTAACAGCGATTACCGGTGCACCTACGAAACCAAATGAGTTTCTGGTACCATCCACTGTAACCCTAAGGTTGTTTACAACGATATTATTTACTGGATCCTCGTATAGTTCAACAACTTTGTTTTTGTTGATACCAATGTTTGCATTCAAGTTCCAGGAGAAATTATCATTCTTAATCGGGGTACCACCTAATGAGAACTCATGACCCCAGTTGTCAATTTGACCAGCGTTGATCGCTGTAGTCGCATATCCAGATGCTGAAGTTACCGTCAAAGGAATAATTTGGTCTTTTGATGAACGTGTGTAGTAGTTGTAATCAAAAGTCAAACGGTCATGGAAGAATCTTAATTCCGTACCTACTTCAATAGATGAAGATAGCGTAGGTTTAAGTTCTGTATTCACCAATTGGTTAGGCACTGTCAATAAAGGACTAGAGCCATAAGGATTTCCGATGGAATAAGTTTGTGCAACCCTGAATGGATCAGTATCCGTACCAACGCGAGCGATGGAAGCTCTTAATTTACCATAGCTGAACCAATCTGACTCAATAAATTCAGAGAACAAGAATGATCCAGAAACACCTCCGTATAAGTAGGAGTTATTTTTCTTAGGTAAACTTGAAGACCAGTCATTTCTAGCATTAGCTTCTAAGAATAAGAAGTCTCTGAAACCTAAAGTAATATATCCGTATAGGGAGTTTACTTTATAATCGCTTAAGAAAGAGTTCAGGGTAGGTCTGTTTTTGGACGCTGAAAGGGTATACAGATCAGGAACAGCTAGACCACCTGCAGTACGTGCATCAGTATATGTACGTTTGTTTCTTCTGTTTTCTACGAAAACAGCAGCTGAAATATCAAAATCTTGAACCTTAGTTGTATAATCAATACTACCTACGAAGTTCAATTCTTGTTGATTGTTCAAGTATTGGTAGTACTCGTCTTGGCTAAGTGTGTTGGAAGCAATTCTAGAGTTTTGCTCACCGTTAAAGAAGTTACCACGAGCGATTGCAGAAGCTTTCCAGTTTTCATTGAATTTATAAACTGCACTTACGTTTCCGTACAGTCTTTTTCTGATATCATTCGAAATGTTTTTGTACACATGTGTATACGGGTTGTCCCAGTACTTAGGGTCTGTATTGGTTGGAGAAATCATGTTCCAACTTCTGTACGTACCATCAGGTCTTTGGTAATCTTTAAGATCATCCATGTTCAAGTTTCTTGCAAACCATTGGTTGAATGAACTTTGCGGACCTGAGCTATATCCGTCGATAGGAGTGTTGAAACGGTTTTCAAAAATAAAGTTGAGGTTCGTGCTAACCGTTAATTTATCGCTTAAATTCAAAGCTGCATTAGCACCTAACCAGTGTTTACCTTGTTTAGAATTAGGCATAACCCCAGTTCTGCTCAAATTGGTATAAGAAAGTCTTGAATTTAGATCATCCGTTCTTTTCGAAACCGCAACGTTTGTACTCGCCGTAACACCAGTTTCAAAGAAGCTCTTTACGTTGTCTGGCTGAGGTGAGAAAGCGGCTAATTGACCGAATTTAGGATGGGTGGATCCCAAGCGTACCAAGGTGCGATCATTGATCCGTCCAACTTATGACCCCAACTTTCATCCGCTGAGAAGTTGTAATATTGAGCACCGTCTAAGGCTTTCAAATAATCAGCATGAATAGCAGGATTGTATTTAAACGTAGAGAATTCTTGGTTGTAACCACCACCATATTCGTTTTGATATGCTGGTAAGCCATAAACATTTTCAAATGAAGTGGCTTGGTTTACTTCAATACCGATTCCAGGAGTTGCTTTACCCGATTTGGTTTTGATCACGACCGCACCTTCTGCACCACGTTGACCGTATAGCGCAGTTGCTGCAGGGCCTTTCAAAACGGATAGGCTTTCGATATCGTCGTTGTTAACATATTCAGGACCTGTGATCACACCATCCACAACGTAGATTGGGTTACCACCTGTCAAGTTATTAATACCACGGATACGGATAGCTGCAGTACCGAATTTAGCACCAGAACCAGTTCTG
The DNA here is from genome assembly GCF_024296865.1 of Sphingobacterium sp. LZ7M1. Lineage (GTDB taxonomy): Bacteria > Bacteroidota > Bacteroidia > Sphingobacteriales > Sphingobacteriaceae > Sphingobacterium. Next base: position 3,972,793 of record NZ_CP101134.1, read on the forward strand.
ATTTGGATACCGGAAACTTTACCCGCTAGAGCAGTGTTTAAATCTGCTTGTCTAGCCTGTGTAAGGTCCTCTCCTTTTACTTGTTGAACCGAGTAACCGATTGATTTTCTAGTTCTTTCAATACCTAGAGCAGTTACTACGACTTCTTCCAGGTCATTTTCTCCACCAACTAAACGCACATTAATAGTTGTTTGGGAGCCAACGGTAATGGTTTGGGATTCATAACCGATGTAGGAAAAGGTTAATTTGCCATTCGCTGGTACGGAAATTGAATAATTTCCAAATTCATCAGTTTGTGTAGCGGAATTAAGATCTACAACTCTAACTGAAGCGCCTGCAATAGGGCTGCCGTCAGATGCCGCTGTCACTTTACCACTCACTTGCCGATCTTGTGCATGCACGACGCCAATTAGCATAGTACACAGCAACAGAACACTGAGTAATCTTTGTTTCATGTTTCTTGTTTTTAGTTAATAAAAATTGGGTTCTAATTTTTCTTGGCAAAAAGTTAGTATTGTTAAACTAGCGCCAAATCTATTTATATGCTGTTGGGGATGCAAAAAAAGGGCATTTATTTTTTGAAATTTTCGAAATTAAACTTAAAACACTATTAAAATTATATTTTACATCGTTTATGGTTAATTGAAAAGGAGTGATTTCGAACATATTTTATGATTATGGATAAATTTTTTACTATTTGTCATTAAATAAAATATATCTGTGTAATAAAAATTAATTTCATACTATGAAATAGATTAATTTATTTTTACAATAAGAAATTGTTAACCAAAACTTATTCCCTTTTCATAAATGTATTTTTAAACCTATTTTATCCAATAATCATGTACATTTGCGTATGCGTTTTGACATCATCACCGTATTACCCCAATTATTGGACAGCCCCTTTGCTCATTCTATTCTTCAGCGTGCGCAAAAAAAAGGGTTGTGTTCCATCCATGTTCACAATTTGAGAGATTATTCCGTGAACAAACAGAAATCAGTGGACGATTATCCTTATGGTGGTGGATCCGGAATGGTCATGCAAATTGCGCCCTTTGCAGCGTGTATAGAGAAACTAAAATCTGAGCGCGAATATGACGAGATCATCTATATGACTCCAGATGGGGAGACCTTAAACCAAGGGATCGCCAATGGGCTTAGCTCAGCCAAGAATATCATGATATTATGTGGGCACTATAAAGGGATTGACCAACGGATCAGGGACATTTACGTGACCCGCGAAATATCCATCGGTGACTATGTACTGTCAGGTGGGGAATTACCGGCAGCCATATTGGTAGATTCTATCGTCAGGATCATTCCAGGTGTGCTATCCGACGAAACCTCTGCCCTCTCCGACTCCTTCCAAGATGGCCTATTGGATGCGCCAATCTATACCCGACCGGTAGACTGGAATGGCCATAAAGTACCTGATATTCTATTGAGTGGACATGAAGCCAAAATCACAGAATGGCGTCATGAGCAACAACTTATACGAACGAAACAAAGAAGACCGGATTTGCTAAATGACTAAAAATCCTGCCTAATCTTTGCTTTTTTCACAAATAAAGTTTGAATATTCAATTTTTCTATTAATTTTGTGATGCAATGATGACTGTAATTCAATATACTAACCGTTGGTGGCTTCTGACTATATAAGTCGGGAAGGTGGTATATTTTAGATAAAAATTTTCATAATCAACCAAAACCACTGAATGGTAGCCCGACGTATTTCGTCGGGCTTTTTTTATTTTTGAAAACTATTAAACACTTATATGAACTTTAAATTCAAAACTAACCATAAGAAGATCTTAGCGGACACGACTACACCGGTAAGCATCTACCTTAGACTGCGCGACACTTTCCCCAACAGCCTGCTCTTGGAAAGTTCGGAGTACCATAGCCGGGACAACAACATCAGCTATATCTGTTGCCAACCGATCGCCAGCATCATCTTGGAAAATGACGAACTGAGCATCAGCCTACCGAACCAGAAGAAAACCGTAAAGAACGCGAAGGATCTTAACCTGAGGGAAGAGGTTTCAAAATTCAGGAAATCTTTTGAAGCAGATCCAGTTCCTGATGTAAATGTGATTTCCAATGGCCTTTTCGGATATTTCAGCTTTGAGGCCGTGGAATTCTATGAGGACATTGAACTAACGGCCAAAGAAAACAACAGACGGAAAATTCCGACGCTGCAATACCATATCTACAAATACGTCATCGCAATTGACCATTTCAGGAACCAATTGCATGTGTTTGAAAACCTATTGGAAAACGAACCTTCTGATTTAGACAGGCTTCAATTCCTGATCCAGAACAAGAACTTCCCTGAATATACCTTCCAAGTAAAAGGTGAGGAATCTTCAAACATGAAGGACGAAGACTTCAAGGCCTTGGTCAATAAAATGAAGGAACATATACAGAGAGGTGATGTTTTTCAGATCGTTCCTTCAAGGGCGTTTGAAACTCCTTTTTCGGGAGATGAATTCAATGTCTATAGAGCACTGCGTTCGATCAACCCTTCTCCTTATCTATTCTATTTTGATTATGGAGATTTTAAGCTCTTCGGTTCATCCCCAGAGGCCCAGCTAACGATCAAGAATGATCAGGCAACCATCTACCCTATTGCCGGAACATTTAAGCGTACGGGGAATATGGACCTCGATGAAAAGATTGCGGAAGAATTGAAAAATGACCCGAAAGAAAGTGCTGAGCATGTCATGCTGGTTGACCTAGCCCGAAACGACTTAAGCAGGCACTGCCATCATGTGCAGGTTAAATCGTACAAGGAGGCGCAATACTATTCGCATGTTATCCATTTGGTGTCCAAAGTCAGCGGAACGTTGAACCCAAACACCAATCCTTTTGATGTGGTTGGTGACACCTTCCCGGCAGGAACCCTATCTGGCGCCCCTAAACATATGGCCATTACCCTGATCGACCGTTATGAAGGCCTTCAAAGGTCTTTTTATTCAGGTGCTATTGGTTTTATGGGCTTTAATGGGGATTTTAACCATGCCATCATGATCCGTTCCTTCCTGAGCAAGCAGAATGTACTGCATTATCAAGCTGGAGCTGGAATTGTATTGGATTCAGATCCCGAAAAAGAATTACAAGAAGTAAATAATAAGATATCAGCTCTTCGCAGGGCTTTAGAATTAGCGGAAACCTTATAAAATGAGCAAGCCAATATTAGTAATCGACAACTACGACTCCTTCACCTATAACCTGGTGCACCTCCTTCAAGAATTGAACGAGCGCTATGAAGTCGTTAGAAATGACAAGTTTGAACTCGAGGATATCGAGAAATACGACAAGATCTTGTTATCGCCAGGTCCAGGCATTCCTGAGGAAGCCGGTCTGTTATTGGATGTCATCCGTAAATATGCGCCAACCAAAAGTATCCTTGGAATATGCCTAGGACAACAGGCTATTGCGGAGGTATTTGGTGGCAAGCTCTACAATATGCCTAAACCCCTGCATGGGGTGGCTACCAGTATACAGGTGACAGACCCTTCTGAACCTCTTTTCGAGAATTTCCCGGAAGATTCTAAAATCGGCCGTTACCATTCTTGGGCAGTGGATCCTGACAGTTTAAACGAGGACCTAAAGGTTACTGCGGTAGACCCGAACGGTGTAATTATGGCCCTGAGCCATACGAAATATGATGTAAAAGGCATGCAGTTCCACCCTGAGTCCATCTTGACCGATAATGGAAAAACATTGATCGCCAATTGGATCAAGGGCAAGAATTAATTCCCATAAAAGAAGAATAACATGACCATATTAGATAAAATAGTAGCCAGAAAGAAAGAGGAAGTAGCAGCGGCCAAAGCATTGCTGAGCATTTCAGATTTACAGGCCATGCCGCTCTTTTCTCGGGAATGCCATAACCTGAGGGAAAGCATCTTGGACCCAAACAGAACGGGGATCATTGCTGAATACAAAAGGGCATCACCTTCAAAAGGCTTGATCAATGGCACCTCCACAGTACAGGAAGTAGTATCTGGCTATCAAAAAGCGGGAGCTTCGGCCATCTCTGTCCTGACGGACAAGGATTTTTTCCAGGGTTCATTGGAAGACCTGACCGCAGCACGTGAGGTGTTAGAAATTCCGTTATTGCGTAAGGAATTTATCGTGGATGAATACCAAATCGCAGAAGCCAAGGCATACGGAGCAGACATTATCTTGCTGATTGCGGCATGCTTGGATCGTCAGGAAATCAAAAGTCTTTCGGAATACGCCAAATCATTGGGATTAAATGTATTGCTGGAAGTGCACAATGAGGAGGAGCTCCAAAGGAGTATTTTTGACAGCATTGATGCCATAGGGGTAAACAATAGAAACCTGAAGGATTTCAGTGTTTCATTGGAGCACTCCTATGATTTGGTCAATAAAATCCCGGATCAATTTATCAAAGTATCCGAAAGTGGGATTTCAGACCCTGAAACCATCAAAGCCCTTAAAAAGGCGGGATTCAACGCCTTCTTGATCGGTGAAAACTTCATGAAAACAAAGGATCCGATGGAGGCCATAGTGGAATTTGTAAACAAAATCTAGACACTGAACCTCTAATAATACACAAAAGAAGGGTGGTCATTAGAATGTCTAAAATCTTGTGCCTCTTATCTATTGTCTATTTTTGTTTACCTTTGTAAAAATTTCAACAAATAATGTCGGTAAAGATAGGCGAACATATTGATTTAGGTGAGTTTCCATTGTTGTTGGCTCCTATGGAAGATGTCAGTGATCCTCCATTCCGTTACGTGTGTAAACAGAACGGTGTGGACATGATGTATACTGAGTTTATCTCCTCCGAGGGCCTGATACGTGATGCCGCTAAGTCTCGCCAGAAACTGGACATCTTTGAATATGAAAGACCTATAGGCATACAGATCTTCGGTTCGGATATTGAACACATGCGTCAATCGGCTGAAATCTGCACGGCAGCTAATCCAAACCTAATTGATATCAACTATGGTTGTCCGGTTAAGAATGTAGCTTGTCGTGGCGCTGGCGCTAGCCTATTGCAGGACATCGACAAAATGGTCGCGATGACCAAGGCTGTTGTTGATGCTACCCACCTTCCTGTTACCGTCAAGACGAGATTGGGATGGGACGACAACACCAAAAATGTGTATGAGGTTGCTGAACGCCTGCAAGACATCGGTATCAAGGCGTTGGCTATCCATGGTCGCACCAGGGCGCAGATGTATAAAGGTCAGGCAGACTGGTCGATGATCAAGGACGTGAAAAGGAACCCAAGGATTCAAATCCCAATTTTTGGAAACGGGGATGTTGACTCTGTGGAGAAAGCTGCTGCCTGGAGACAGGAATTTGAAGTTGACGGCATTATGATTGGCAGAGCATCCATCGGCTATCCTTGGATCTTTAGGGAAATCAAGCACTTTTTCAATACTGGAGAACGCCTAGACGGCCCTACGGTATCAGAACGTGTCGATATCTGCCATACCCACCTGACCAAGTCCATTGAATGGAAGGGTGAGAAAACCGGAATTTTTGAAATGAGGAGGCATTATGCCAACTATTTCAAAGGAATTCCTAATTTCAAGGATTATAGAATGAAACTAGTCAGCCTACAGGATGTCAATGAAATCCTGGAAGTACTGGAAGAAATAAGATTTAATTTTGCAGAGGAAGTCGCTTAGGAATAAGCGACTTTTTTTGACTCCATATTTTGCTTATCGCCTTTTCAGGATCTTGAACAAGGTGTTTTTTTCTAAGTAGAACACAGCCCCCAAAAACAGGATAAACAATAGATTGCCTATCCAGAAATGTCCAAAATAAGCAAACCAAGAGACAATCAGTCCCATAAAAAGGTAAGCTAGGATCTTCTTGCTGTTATAGGGAATACTATAGTTCTGCTGTCCCCAGAAATAGGAAAGTCCAACCATCACCACATAGGCACTAGTGGTAGACAATGCGGCTCCTACATAGGAATAGCGAGGAATCAGAATGAGGTTCAAAATAATGGTAATAATCGCCCCTACTCCAGATATATACAGGCCATATCGGGTCTGATCG